>NZ_JBVKAE010000002.1:130828-148415 GCF_055598845.1 Amycolatopsis sp. NPDC039088
AGGGGGGGGGGGGGGGGGGGGGGGGGGGGGGGGGGGGGGGGGGGGGGGGGGGGGGGGGGGGGGGGGGGGTGGGGGGGGGGAGAAAAAAAAAAACCCCCCCCCCACGACCCACGCGCCCCACTCGGTACCGCCGCCCGCGCTCCCTTCCCGCCCCTCGGTCCCTTCCCGCCTCTCGCTCGCCTGCCCCAATCGAGACGAAACCCTTACGCGCGCCCTGTAGCGTTTCGCACCCCTCGAACGATGAGTAATTCCCTTGCCGCACAGGCATTCCGCCAAAAGCAGGCGACTTATGGACACCGGTAACGAACCAGGTGCCCCAGCCGACCAACGGGCAGCGGAATGCGGCTGGAGGAATTCGTCATGAAGATCAGTGTCTTCGGGCTCGGTTACGTCGGTTGTGTGTCGGCGGCGTGCCTTGCCGGGCGTGGGCACGAGGTCGTCGGGGTCGACGTGAACCCGGTGAAGATCGACCTCGTTTCCAGCGGCAAGGCGCCGGTGGTGGAGGAGCGCATCGGCGAGTTGACCGCCGAGGTGGTCGCTCAAGGCAAGCTGAGAGCCACCACCGACGTCAGACAGGCGATCGCGGACAGCGAAGTCTCCCTCATCTGCGTCGGTACCCCCTCGGCTCCCAACGGCAGCCTGTCGACGGCGTTCCTGGAGCGGGTGGCCGAGGAAATCGGCGAAGCGCTCAAGGAAAAGACCACCAGGCACACCGTCGTTTTCCGCAGCACCATGCTGCCGGGCACCTGTCTCGATCTGCTCGTCCCGATCCTCGAGAAGTCGTCCGGCCGCACCGCCGGGGTCGACTTCGGGGTCGCGGTCAACCCGGAGTTCCTGCGCGAGGGCAGCAGCGTCAAGGACTTCTACGACCCGCCCAAGACCGTCATCGGCGAACTCGACGCGGCCAGCGGCGACGTCGTCGCGGCGCTCTACGAAGGGCTTCCCGGCGAGGTCTTCCGTGTCGCGATCCCGGTCGCCGAGATGACGAAGTACGCCGACAACTCCTTCCACGGGCTCAAGATCGGTTTCGCGAACGAACTGGGCTCGATCTGCCGCGCCTTGGGGCTGGATTCGCATCAGGTGATCGACGTCTTCCTGGCCGATCGCAAGCTCAACATCAGCCCCGCCTACCTCCGCCCCGGGTTCGCCTTCGGCGGCTCATGCCTCCCCAAGGATCTCCGCGGCCTCGTCTACGCCGCGCACCGCGCGGACGTCGCCGTCCCGATCCTCTCGCACGTGCTGCCCTCCAACGACGAACACCTCCAGCGTGCCTTCGACCTGGTCGCGCGCACCGGAAAACGCAAGGTCGGGCTGTTCGGCCTGTCCTTCAAACCCGGCACCGACGATCTCCGGGAGAGCCCGCTCGTCGAGCTCGCGGAGCGGCTGCTCGGCAAGGGTTACGACCTCCGCATCTACGACGCCAACGTCAGCCTTTCGCGGCTGATGGGCGCGAACCGCGAGTACATCGAGGGCAGGCTGCCGCATCTCGGCCAGCTGCTGGCCGGTTCCGTCGGCGAGGTCGTCGACCACGCCGAGGTCTGCCTCATCGGCTGCACCGATCCGGACGTCCTCGCGGCGCTCCCGGCGGGCGGCGGCCACACCATCATCGATCTCGTCCGCGTACCCGACGCCGACCGGCGCCGGTCTGAAGAGGGATATGTCGGTCTTGCCTGGTAAAGCTCTCATCCTCGTCGAGAACCTTTCCGTCCCCTTCGACCGCCGGGTCTGGCAGGAGTGCCAGACGCTGCGCGACGACGGCTGGGAAGTCCACGTCATCTGTCCACAAGGGACGAAACGGGACACCGAGGCCGAAGTCACCATCGACGGCGTCCACATCCTCCGGTACCCGCTGAAGGCCGCCACCGGTGGCCCGGCCGGGTATGTCCAGGAGTACGGCTCCGCGCTGTGGCACACCCTCCGCCTGGCCCGCAAGGTCGGCCGGGGCGGAAAAATCGACGTCGTGCATGCCTGCAATCCGCCGGACATGCTGTTCCTGGTCGCGTTGTACCTCAAGCGCCAGGGCGCGAAGTTCATCTTCGACCAGCACGACCTCTGCCCCGAGCTGTACCTCTCGCGTTTCGACCGCGGTGAGGACCTCCTGTACCGCGCGGTCTGCGCGCTGGAGCGCCGCACCTACAAGACCGCCGACGTCGTCATCGCGACCAACGAGAGCTACAAGGACGTCGCCGTGAAGCGTGGCGGCAAGTCGCCGGACGACGTCTTCGTCGTGCGCAGCGCGCCCGTGGTCGAGCGCTTCCACCAGGTCCCGGCCGAGCCCGAGCTGAAGAAGGGCAAGCAGCATCTGCTGACGTACCTCGGCGTGATGGGCCCGCAGGACGGCGTCGACTACGCCCTGCGCGCGCTCGCGTCCCTGCGTGACGAGGTCGGCCGTACCGACTGGCACGCCGTGTTCATCGGTTCCGGCGACGCCTTCGACGCCATGGTCGCGCTGTCCAAGGAACTGAAGCTCGACGACCAGGTCGAGTTCACCGGCCGGATCTCCGACGAGGACCTGCTGCGCTACCTGTCCTCGGCCGATGTGTGCCTTTCGCCGGATCCGCTGAACCCGCTCAACGACGTGTCGACCATGAACAAGATCATGGAGTACATGGCGATGAGCCGCCCGATCGTCTCCTTCGAGCTGCGGGAGGCCCGGGTTTCGGCCGGGGAGGCCGCGCTGTACGCGCCGGCGAACGACGAGCCGGAGTTCGCGAAGCTGATCGCGCATCTGCTCGACTCGCCGGAACAGCGGGCCGAGATGGGTGAGCTGGGGCGGGCGCGCGTCGCCGGTCCGCTCTCTTGGGAGAACTCCCAGAAAGCCCTGCTCGCGGCCTATGCGGCCGCGGTCCGTTGATCGTCTTCACGGTCGCGTTTCGAACAAGACTCGGGCGATCCTGTAACCAACGCCGCGATCGGGCCGACGAGGTTGGTGATACGCCATCCGCGGCGGTGCCAGGCACCGATGGGAGATCCCGGCTTTGACTGACGACACGGTGCGCCTGTCCATGATCGGACAGGTTCTGCGCGGACGATGGCGGACCCTGCTGGTCCTCGCCGTCCTCGGCGCCCTGGTCGGTGCGGGATCGTCGGTGATCCTTTCCCCCGGCTACCGGACCACCTCCAGTGTGCTGCTCCAGGGGCCGCGCGAGGCGGACGAACTGCTCACCCAGGCCGACGTGGCGACCAGCTCCGTCGTCCTCGACCGGGCCGCCGCCGCCCTCGGGGACGGCCAGACCGGTGCCGATCTGCGGGACAAGGTGGCCACGTCGGTCGCACAGGGCAATGTGATCACCATCGAGGCCACCGGTGACACCGCCGAACAGACGCAGCGGCTGGCGGATCAGCTCGCGCAGGAGTTCGTGAAGTACTCCACCCAGATCATCGCCGGTTCCGGTGACGCCGCCGTACAGCTGGCGCAGGAGCGCCGCGAGACGTTGCGCCAGCAGGTCGCGCAGACCAACCAGCGGATCAGCGAACTTTCGGCGAAGGTCAACGACGGCAAGACGACCGTGGAGAGCGTCCAGCTCCGCACCGAACTGCAGGGGCTGCGCTCGACGATCGAGTCGGCGATGTCGACCCTGAACGCCGCCGACACCGCCAGCGGCCTCGGCAACATGGTCGTGCTGGGTTCGGCCGAGCTGCCGTCTTCGGCGGCCGCGCCCACCTTGACGCAGCTCGCTCTCGGCGGTGCGGCGCTGTTCTTCCTGCTCGGCCTGTTCGGGCACCTTTTCACCGCGCGCACCGACCGGCGGCTGCGTGACGAGGAGGAGATCGCCGCGGCGATCGGCGGTCCGGTGCTGGCCACCTTCGACGTCGTGGACGAGCGGCTGCCCAAGGCCACCCTGCGGGCCAAGCTCCTCCACGACGACCGGCCGTGGAACATCCCGCGGGTCGACGTCTTCGCCGACGAGATCGACACCGTCGTCCAGTACCGGCGCCTGGTTTCCCGGCTTCCGCACCGGCGGCTGCTCGTGGTGACCGCCGACGGCGACCACGCCGGGCGGAAGGCCGCCGAGCGGATCATCGGTCTCGCCGACCGGTGGTTCACCCCGGTGACCGTTTCCCCGGTCCGTCCCGTCATCGAAGACACCGACGCCGACGGCGTGCTCGTCGTGTCGAGCCTCGGTTCCCGGTCCGCGTGGGAGCTGGTCGGGCTCGCCGAGGCCTGCGCCGACGCCGGTCTCACCGTGGTGGGCGCCGTCCTGACCCGCCCGGTACGGCCGACCCGCACCCGGCCCGGCACCCCCGCCCGCAAAGACCACGAAGCACTGGCAGGCACATCGTGACGAGCGCCGAGAAAGCGAAATCCGAGCCGCTCATCGACCTTCAGCGGCTGGTCGTCTCGGTACGGAGACGCCGTCGTCTGTGGGTGGCCACCGCCTTGCTCGGGCTGATCGTCGGTGGGCTGGTCGCGGTGTTCCTGCCGTCGCCGCCCACCGCGGTCGCGCAGATCCTGGTCGTCCACCCCGACGACTCGCCGACCGACAGCGGGACGCTGATGCGGACCGACGTCGCCGTGCTCCAGACGACGAAGATCGCCACCGAGGCGCTCAAGAAGCTGAACAGCACCCAGGCGCCGGAAGAGTTCCTCAAGGATTACGAGGGGCTCGGCCTGACGAACAACGTCCTTCAGCTGACGGTCAAGGCCAAGAGCAAGGACGAGGCGCTGGCCCGCGCGCAGGCGATTTCCGACGCCTTCATCACCGAGTACATCGCCCGCAACCAGGCGGCCGCGGCGGCGCAGCAGAAGGCCCTGCTCGATCAGCGCAACCAGGCCCAGAACGAACTGACCCCGATCGAAGCGGCGATCGTGGCCGAGGAGGCCAAGAACCGCAACGCCAACCCGGCCCAGCTGGAGCGGCTGTACGCGCGCCGGGCGGAGCTGAACTCGAAGATCTCCGACTACGACGGCCGCGCGCAGGAGGCGGGCATCGGCACGCCGAAGGTCGCCGCCGGGACGCAGATCGTGGACGCGCCGCGGATCCTTCCGCATTCGTTCCTCAAGACCCTCGCCACGGACGCCGGGATCGGCTTCGTGCTGGGGCTGCTCGCCGGACTGGGGCTCGCCGCCGTCACGAGCGTGATCAAGGACCGGCCGGTGCTCCGCCGCGAGATTTCGCGGCACCTCGGCGCTTCGGTGATCGCGCAGCTGCCCGAACCGTCGCGGTTCCTGCGGGGTTCCCGCGCGGCCGCCCGGCGGCAGCGAGTCGCGACGACGCTGGTCCGGGCCGTCCGGCAGCCGGGCGGACCGGTGTCCTTGCTCGACCTCGGTGCCCGCAAGGTCACCGCCGCGCTCGCCGTCGACATGGCGCGAGAGCTGGCGGCGAAGGGGCCGGTCTCGCTCGTCGACGACCTGCCGAAGGCGGACCTCCGCGGGCTGGCGGGTGAAGGCCCGATCCAGGTACTCGACCGCGGTGACGTGCCGATTTCCGCACAGGAGCGCCGGATCGGTGTCGGCTCGGTCGAGCCGGGAACGTCGTGGACCGATTTGGAATTCCTCGGTGAGGAGACGATCCTCGTCGTCCGCACCGGGTACGCGAACACCGAATGGCTGCACACCGTCGCGCGTCAGCTCGCCGATCGGCATATCCCGATCCTCGGCGTCGTGGTGGTGGATCCCGATCCGCGTGACCACACCGACGGGACCCTGTGGGACGGCCTGCACACCGCGTTGCGCGGACGCGCCGTGCCCATGCCGAAGCCGGTGGAGATGTTCCCGCGGGAGAAGAAGAAGGCGCATCCGACGCCGTACAAACGCGCCAAGGAAGTCGGCAACGCCGATCAGCCGACGAAACGATTCGCGCCTGTGTCACCGGACAACGCAGAAGCCTTGTAGGGGGAGTAAAAGCAGATGTGCGGTATCGCAGGCGCTTACTTGTGGCCGGACGGGGGACCGCTCACCGATCGGCTCACCAAGATCCTCGCCCATCGCGGACCGGACGGTTCGGGCCGGTACGACCACCGTGCCGGGGACGGGGAAGTCCACTTAGGACACCGAAGGCTCTCGATCGTCGACCTGACCGAGACCGGTGCGCAGCCGATGGTCAAGGACGGTCTCGCGCTGACCTACAACGGCGAGCTGTACAACGCGCCGGAGCTGCGTAAGGAGCTCGAAGCAGCGGGCGTGCGGTTCCGGGGGACCTCCGACACCGAGGTCCTGCTGGAAGCCTGGCGCAAATGGGGCACCGACGGCCTGCACCGGCTGCGCGGCATGTTCGCGTTCGGCGTGTTCGACGAGCGCTCCGGCGCTTTGACCTTGGTGCGAGACCAGCTGGGCATCAAACCGCTGTTCCTGGTGCGCCGCGGCAAGGGCGTCGCGTTCGCGTCCGAGCTGAAGGCGCTGGCCACCGAACTCGGCGGTTCGCTGACCGTGGACGACACCGCACTCGTCGCTTCCCTGCTCTACTACTGGGTTCCGGACGGCCGCTGCGCGTTCCGCGAGGCCGAGAAGCTGCCGCCGGGCAGCTGGGCGCGCTTCCGGCCCGACGGCGACGTCGAACGCGGCACCTTCTGGTCGCTGCGCCAGGTCGCCGAGGAAGGGGCGGCCTACGAGGGAGAATTCGACCTCAACGCCGTCATCGAGGACTCGACGAGCAAGCACATGATGGCCGACGTGCCGGTCGCCACGTTCCTCTCCGGCGGCCTCGACTCCAGCTACCTGACCGCGCTCGCCGCGCGCGAGCAGCCCGGCATCTCCGCGTACACCATCGGTTTCCGGGCCGAGGACGCGAAGTTCGAGGCGATGCCGGACGACCTGATGTACGCGAAGAAGGTCGCCGCGAAGTTCGGCGTCGACCTGCACGAGATCGAGATTGCGCCGCAGGTGCTCGATCTGTTGCCGCGGATGACCTACCACCTCGACGAGCCGATCGGCGATCCGGCGGCGATCAACAGCTACCTGATCTGCACCGCGGCTCGCGAGGCGGGCGTCAAGGTGATGCTTTCGGGCATGGGCGCCGACGAGCTGTTCGCCGGATACCGCAAGCATCTCGCGAACAAGATCGCCGTCCAGTACCAGCGGGTCCCCGGAATGGTGCGCCGGCCCATCGAGTCCGTTGTGGACAGACTGCCGGTGGCGACGTCGAAGCGCGGGTTCCGGTCGGTCCGGTTCGCCAAGCGGTTCCTCTCCTTCGCGGAACTGCCGGAGGAGACCGCGTTCCGGCGCAGCTACACGATGTACGACCAGGCCGAGCTGGCCGGACTGCTGAACCCGGACCTCGCGGGTGCGGTCGACGACGTGATCACCGAACACGCGGACACCTACCACGACAACACGCTGACCGACTTCGTGAACCGTATGTGCCTGGCCGATTCCCGGCTCTTCCTGCCGGGCCTGAACCTCGCCTACACCGACCGGTCCAGCATGGCCGCGTCGACCGAGGTGCGGACGCCGTTCGTCGACATCGAGGTCGTGAAGGCCGCGTTCCGGATCCCCGGTGACAAGAAGATCGTGAAGCGCCAAGGGAAAATGGCGCTGAAGGAAGCGGCGCTGTCGATTCTCCCCGCCGAGATCGTGCACCGGCCGAAGGGCCTGTTCAGTGCGCCGCTGCGGGCTTGGATGAGCCGCGACCTCGCGCCGCTGGTGCGCGAGGTGACGAACGAAGGCGAATTGGTGAAGGCCGGGTTCCTCCGCCGTGAGGCCCTGCAACGGCTCGTCGACGAAGACGCGTCCGGGCAGCAGGACCGGTCCAAGCATCTCTGGCACATCTTGACCCTCGAATACTGGTATCGCGGCGCCATTTCGGCCCGGACCCCCTGATCGCTGAGGAGCGACGTGAAGCAGGTAGTGCAGAACTACAAGAGCGGGGAGCTGGCGCTCCTCGACGTCGAAGTCCCCGCGTGCAAACCGGGGGGTGTGCTGGTCCGCACCGCCTATTCGCTGATCTCCACCGGCACCGAGATGATGAAGGTGTCCGAGGCGAGCCTTTCCCTGGTGGGCAAGGCGAAGGCGCGGCCGGATCAGGTCGCGAAGGTGATGCAGAGCGTCGCGACGAACGGGCTGGGCGCCACCTACCGCAAGGCGATGAACAAGCTCGACTCGTACACGCCGCTCGGGTACTCGCTGTGCGGGGTGGTCGAGGAGGTCGGCGCGGGTATCGACGACGTCGCCGTCGGCGATTACGTGGCCTGCGCCGGAAACGAGCACGCGCTGCACGCGGAACTGAACTGGGTGCCCAAGAACCTGTACTCCCGGGTGCCCGACGGCGTCGATCCTCGGCACGCCGCGTTCGGCACGGTCGGCTCGATCGCGATGCAGGGTGTCCGCCAGGGCGAACCGCAGATCGGCGACATCGCGCTGGTCATCGGGCTCGGCCTGATCGGACAGCTGGTCGTCCAGCTGCTGGTCGCCTCCGGCGTCCGCGTGGTCGGCGTCGACCCGGACCCGGCACGCTGCGCGCTCGCCGAACAGCTCGGGGCGTTGAAATGCGGCGATCCCGGATCCGGCGTCATCGACACCGCGGTCGCGGAGATCAGCTCCGGGCACGGCGTCGACCAGGTGTACCTCGCCGCGGGCGGCAGCACGAACGAGCCGGTGGAGCTGGCGGCGAAGCTGGCCCGCGACCGCGGCCGGGTGATCGACATCGGCAAGTGCTCGCTGAATCTGCCGTGGAACGCCTACTACGAAAAGGAACTCGACGTCCGGTTCTCCCGCTCGTACGGCCCCGGCCGCTACGACCCGGAGTACGAACTCGAGGGCCGCGACTACCCGATCGGCCAGGTCCGCTGGACCGAGCGCCGCAACCTCGAATGCGTCGTCGATCTGATGGGCAGTGGCCGTCTCGACGTCGAGCCGCTGATCTCGCACGTCTCGGCCTTCTCCGACGCCGTCGAGACGTACCGGAAGCTGAACGAGGGCGAGCTCAAGGCCGTCGCGGTGCTGTTCGAGTACGAAAAGCGGGCCGCCACCACCACCGAGCACGTCACCTCCGTCACCCTCCCGAAGCCGGTGACCGCGCGCGCGGTGCCGAAGCCCGACAGCCTGCGGATCGGCTTCATCGGCGCGGGCAACTATGCGTCCTCGATGCTTCTCCCGCATCTGGTGGAGATGGAGTACCTCGACCTCTTCGAAGTCGTCACCACCTCCGCGCTCTCGGGTGCGAACGCCAAGCGCAAGTTCGGCTTCGCCCGCGCCTCCACCGACGTCGACGCGATGCTCGAAGACGACTCGATCGACGCCGTGTTCATCGTGACCAGGCATAGTTCGCACGCCGAGCTGACCCGCCGCGCGCTGCTCGCTGGCAAGGCCGTCTTCGTCGAGAAGCCGCTCGCCCTGTCGGAGAAGGAACTCGAGGTCGTGCTCGGCGCGATCGAGGAGTCCGGCAACGACCGCCTGCAGGTCGGCTTCAACCGCCGGTTCGCGCCGCTGCTGAACGAGTCGGTGCTCCACTTCGGACCGCGGATCGGCCCGGCTTCCGTGCGGTATCTGGTCAACGCCGGCCGTCTGGACGCGGGCAGCTGGTACAACCAGGCCGACAGTGAAGGGTCGCGGTTCGCCGGCGAGGGCGGTCACTTCATCGACACGGTCAGCTGGCTGCTCGGTTCCGACCCGATCTCGGTGTACGCCACCGCGACGCCGGGGCACCAGGACCTGCAGATCCTGCTGCGGTACCCGGACGGCTCGACGGCGTCGATCGCCTACACCACCAGCGGTTCGTCGGCGTTCCCCAAGGAGACGATCGACGTCACCGCCGACGGCAAGGTGCTGAAGTTCGACGACTTCGCGCGCGCGTCGGTGTTCGGCCGCAAGAAGTGGACGAGTTCCCGCATTCCCAAGGGCCGCGACAAGGGCCAGGCCGCCGAACTCGAAGCCTTCGTGAACGCGCTGACGACCGGGGTCGCGATGCCGGTGTCCGTCGACTCGCTGGTGTCGACGACGTTGGCCACGCTCGCGGTCAGCCGGAGCCTGGAGACCGGTGCGCCCGTCCAGATCGGGATTGGCTGATGGATCCCTCCTGGTACCTGCGAAGACTGTCGCGGATGGGGCCCGCCGAGATCGCGGGCCGGGTCACCGACGTCGTGCGCAAACGCCGGTGGCGTGGCGTGGCGGGGGAGAAGGCGGTCTGGCTGCCGGACCGGCGATTCGTGTCGGTGCCGGGCGAAGAGGTCCTCGCCGCCGTCTCCGGTGAAGCGGTCAAGGATCTGCTCGTCAAGGCGGATCGGCTGATGGACGGGCACGCCGAGTACTTCGGCGTCGAACGGGACGACCTCGTCGATCCGGACTGGTCGTACGACCCGAAGACCGGCCGCCGCGCACCGTCCGATGTGTACTCGTTCGACATCCCGTATCGGAGCGAGGACGCCGTCGGCGACATCAAGCAGATCTGGGAGCCGTCCCGGCACCAGCACCTCACCGTGCTGGCCGCCGCGTATGCCCTGACCGGCGACGATCGGTACGCCGAGCGCGTCGCCGCACACCTGAAGTCCTGGTGGGCGGCCAATCCGCCGATGCGCGGGGTGCACTGGGTCAGCGGCATCGAACTCGGCATCCGGCTGCTGTCGTGGGTGTGGGTGCGGCGGCTGCTCGACGGCTGGGCGTCGGCCCCGGCGCTGTTCGAGGACAACCCGGTGGCGCTCGGCCAGATCTGGCATCACCAGCGTTGGCTGGCCGCGTTCCCCAGCCGGGGTTCGTCGGCGAACAACCACGTGATCGCCGAGGACGCCGGACAGCTCGCCGCCGCCTGCGCGTTCGGCTGGTTCCCGGAATCCGCGGGGTGGCGGGATTCGGCACTGGCGTCGCTGGACAAGATGCTGCACCACAACACCTTCGACTCCGGCGTCAACCGCGAACTCGCCACCGAGTACCACGGGCTCGTCCTGGAACTCGGGCTCGCCGGGGTGCTGGAGGCGAAGGCCGCCGGTGTCGCGGTGCCCGAGTCGACCTGGCTCGTCCTGCTCCGGATGACCGACGCGCTGGCGTCCCTTGTGGACACCAGGCTGCGGCCGCCGCGCCAGGGTGACGCGGACGACGGGTTCGGGCTTGTCGTGGACGGTGACGGCATCAGTCGCTGGGCGTCGCTGCTCAACACCGGGTCTGTCCTTTTCGGACGGTTGGACTGGTGGCCCGAGGTGCCGGGCGGGGACGTGCGGACGCCGCTCTTCTCCGCGTTGGGCGGGAACATCGAGGTGCGTTCGCCGCGTCCGGCCAAGCGTCAGGACCACTTCGCCGACGCGGGGATCACCATCCTGCGCGACGGCGCGCTCTGGTGCCGCTGCGACGGCGGTCCGCACGGCTTCCTGTCCATCGCCGCCCACGCGCACGCGGACGCGCTCTCGGTCGAGGTCCGGCACGACGGCGTCGACATCCTCGCCGACCCGGGGACCTACTGCTACCACGGCGAACCGAAGTGGCGGTCGTACTTCCGGTCCACGGCCGGGCACAACACGCTCGAACTCTCCGGTACCGACCAGTCCGTTTCGGGTGGTCCGTTCCTGTGGACGAAACACGCCGCCACCACGGTGATCTCGACCGGAACTCCCTCGCGCTGGAGTGCCGAGCACGACGGCTACGCGCCGTCGGTGCACCGGCGCTCGGTGGAGCTGGAGGGTGCCGAGCTGCGTATTTCCGACGAGGTGCGCGGCGGCGAGGCGCGGGCGTGCCGTCTCGCGTTCCACTTCGGCCCGGCCGTCGAGGTCGCGCTTTCCGACGGGACGGCGACGCTTTCCTGGACGGTCGACGGCCACGAGCGGAAGGCTTCGCTCGTACTGCCGCCGGAGCTGCGGTGGACGGCGCACCGCGGGGAGACCAGCCCGCCGCTGGGCTGGTATTCGGCCGGGTTCGGCAGGCGCGAGCCCGCGTGGACGGTGCTCGGCAGCGGGACCGCCGCCGACGGCACCACCTTCACCACCGCGCTCACCTTCGATTCAGGTAACGAGGATTCCCCATTGTGATCGCACGTCCGCACCGTCTCCGCCGGGCAGCGCTTCTGGTGCTGCTCGGCCCGTTGGCGCTCACCGCTTGCACGACCGGACCGGCCGACGAGGCCGGGACGGCACCGGATCCGGCCAAGGCGCCGTCCGGTTCGATCGCGCAGGTGTGCGACAAACAGCCCGCCGGTCCGGCGGAGGCGCCGGCGGGGGCGGTGAAGATCGACCCGGCGGTACCGGGCGACCTCGCCGCGAAGACGCGGTCGAGCCCGGCCGCGACGACGTTCTGGCTGGCACCGGGCACGCACAAACTCGGCGACGACCGCTACGACCAGGTCAACCCGAAGGCCGGCAACGTCTACCTGGGCGGCCCGAAAGCCGTCCTCGACGGCCGGAAGATCAACCAATACGCCTTCGCGGGCAACGCCGCCGACGTCAAGATCCAGTACGTGACCGTGCAGGGTTTCGTGGCACCGCACGACGAAGGCGTGGTCAACCACGATTCGGCCGACGGCTGGATCGTCGAGCACAGCACCCTGCAGGACAACGACGGCGCCGCGCTGATGGCGGGCGCACGGCAGCAGGTGCGAGGCAACTGCTTGCGGCGCAACGGCCAGTACGGGATGAACGCCTACGCGCAGGACAACGAGATCACCGGGCTGGTCGTCGAAGGCAACGAGATCTCCGGCAACAACACCGGCGACTGGGAACGCAAGATCGACGGCTGCGGCTGCACCGGCGGGGTCAAGTTCTGGTCGGTCAACGGCGCCGACGTCCGCGGGAACTGGGTGCACGACAACCGCGGCGCGGGGCTCTGGGCCGACACGAACAACAACGACTTCCTCATCGAGGGCAACGTCATCGAGAACAACGACAGTTCCGCCCTCCTGTACGAGACCAGTTACAACGCCGTCATCCGCGGCAACACGATCCGCCGGAACAACTGGGTGGACGGCAAGGGCTACATCGACCGCGGCGACAGCTTCCCGGTGGCGTCGATCTACGTGTCCGAATCCGGCGGCGAGCCGAGGGTGAAGGCACGCACGGACAAACTGGAGATCTCCGGGAACTCGTTCGAGAACAACTGGAACGGCGTCACCCTGTGGGAGAACTCCGACCGGTTCTGCAACAGCCCGGCGAACACGTCGTCCGGATCCTGTACGCGACTGGTGCCCGAACAGGCGAAATGCGCGCAGCCCGCGATCGCGGCAGGCGCGCTGAACGCCGACTGCCGGTGGAAGACCCAGCGCGTCGAGATCCACCACAACCGGTTCGTGCTCGACCCGGCCGCCACCGGCTGCGAGGAGACCTGCGCGCGGATGGCGATGCTCGCGAATTTCGGCACGTTCCCGGAGTGGTCGCCGTACAAGGGCGAGGTCGTCCAGCACGCGATCACCTTCGCCCAGGGCAACCGGCTCTACGACAACACCTACTCCGGGCCGTGGAGCTTCGTGGCCTTCGAGCCGAGCCGCGTACTGGGCTTCGGCGAGTGGCAAGGCGCGCCCTACCGCCAGGACCAGGGCAGCAAACTCGCCCGCGCCGGAGGTGGCTGACATGCTCGATCCCGCGGTCCGGCCCGAAGCGGCGATCCGCCGGCACACGCCCAAGGCCGTCGGCGTCGTCTGGACGTTACTGATCATCAACACCCTGGGCTCGGCCGGGGCGAAGACGGTCATCCCGCTGCCGAGGTCGGTCAGCCAGCTGATCACCATGGGCGCGCTGGGTGCGGCGTTCGTGCTCGCGCTCGCCTTGAACAGCAAGCTGCGGATCCGGCCGAGTGCCTACCTCTCCCTGCTCACGCTGTTGCTGGTGTTGAGCGTGGTCGCGAGCCTGAACCTGGAAGGCGGGTTCGGCGCGCTGTTCCGCTGCTTCCGGTTCGGCCTGTTCCTCAGCACCCTGTGGTTGCTGACCCCCTGGTGGGGCAGCCTCGACCTCGTCCGAACCCATATCCGCGCGTATACCGTCATGCTGGTGACGGTGGTGGCAGGGCTCGCGCTGAGCCCGGCCAAGGCGATGCCGTTCGAGTACGGCGGACGGCTCACCGGCGCGCTGTGGCCGCTGACCCCGCCGCAGGTCGGCCAGTACGCGGCCATCGTCATCGGCCTCACGACCCTGTTGTGGCTCAGCGGGAAACTGACCCGGCGGAACGCGCTGATCGTCATCGTCCCCGCCTTCGGGATCCTGCTGCTGACCCACACCCGCACCGCGATGCTCGGGCTGGTCGCCGGAACCATCGTGGCGCTGATGTCGCAATGGATGTCCAGCGCCCGCGCCCGCAAGGTGTTCACCGGACTGGTCTTCGGCGGGCTGGTCGTCGTCGTGGCACTGGGCGGGCTGCTGCAGGCGTGGTTCCTGCGTGGCCAGAGCGAGGAGAACTTCTCCAGTCTCACGGGCCGGGCGAAGGTGTGGGACGCGCTGCTCGACGCGCCGCGCACGACCCTGGAGTACCTGTTCGGCGTCGGCCTGACCGACAAGTCCTACGACGGGCTCCCGATCGACAACAGCTGGCTCGCGGTCTACCACGAACAGGGTTTCGTCGGGATCGCGATCGTGGCGGCGTTCTTGCTGGTGCTGATGGTGGTCGCGGTGCTGCGGCCGCCGTCACCCGCGAGGGCGTGCGCGATCTTCCTGATCACCTACTGCCTTTCCGCCTCCTACACCGAGGCGGGCCTCGGCGACGCGTCGCCGTACCTGCTGCACCTGGCCCTGGCCGCGTCGCTGCTGGTGCGTGTGCCCGCCGACGAACCGGACTTTTTGAAGGAGACGGCGTGAAGGTCCTCTTGATCCACAACCGGTACAGATCCGAGCAGCCGAGCGGGGAGAACAACGTCGTTGACCAGGAGAGCGCGCTGCTCGCCGAAGCCGGACACGACGTCGGCCTGTTCGAACGGCGCAGCGACGACATCGCGGAGATGTCGTTGCCGCGCAAGGCCATTGTGCCGCTTCAGGTGCCGTGGAACCGGGCCGCGCGCGCGGAACTCGCCCGTCGCTTGGCCGACGACCGGCCCGATGTCGTCCACATCCACAACACGTTCCCGCTGCTTTCGCCTTCGGTGCTCGCCGCGTGCGCCGACGCCGGGGTCCCGACGGTCGCGACCGTGCACAACTACACCCTGATCTGCCCTCCCGGCACGCTGTACCGCGATGGCCAGGTGTGCACCGATTGCGTGGGGCGCAAGCCGATCCCGGCGGTGCGGCACGGGTGCTACCGCGGTTCGGGGCTCGCCACCGTGCCGATGGCGGCGAGCCTGATGCTGAACCGCAAACGCTGGTGGTCCGGGGTCTCGCGGTTCTTCTGCATCTCGCGGGCGCAACGCGAGGTGCTGATCTCCGCCGGAATGCCCGCCGAGCGGCTCGCGGTGAAGTACAACTACGTCGACGATCCGGGCGAGACGCGCACGGGTGCGGGGGAGCACGTGCTGTTCCTCGGCCGGATCACCGCCGAAAAGGGCGTCGGCCTGCTGATGGCGGCCTGGGACCGGCTTGTGGCGGCGGGGGGCCCGCTGCCGCCGCTGGTGATCGCCGGCACCGGCCCGATGCAGGACGAGGTCGCCCGCTGGGCACACGGCCGCGACGACGTCCGCTACGTCGGCCTTCAGTCCAAAGAGGAGTGTCGCGGCCTCATCGCCCGCGCGGCCGCCGTCGTCGCCCCCTCGGAATGGCTGGAGACCTTCGGCCTCGTCGTGGTCGAGGCGATGGCCGCCGGCGTCCCGACGGTCGCCGCGGCCCACGGCGCGTTCCCCGAACTGGTGGAGGACGGCGTCACCGGCCTGCTGCACGAACCCGGCGACGCCGGCTCGCTCGCGGCACGACTGCGGGAGATCGTCGCCGACGTCGAACGGAACCAGCGGATGGGCTGGGCGGCCCGGCTGGTGTACGAACAGGAATTCACGCCGAAGGTCGGCCTCGAACGACTCGTCGGCGGATACCAGGCCGCGATCGACGTAGTATCGCCCGCGTGATCACCGGTCCGCCCGCGCTCCCGCCGCGGGCGCGAGTGCCGCTGTGGGTCCTCGGCGCTTTCGGTTTCCTCGTCGCCCTCGTCCTCGGCGTGCGCTACGCCGGGACCTCCCACACGGCCGGACTGGACGCCCTGGTGCTTCCGGCCATCGACCGCGTCGAGGGCCCGCTCTGGTACCTGGCGACCGCGATCGACTTCGCCGGGGAACCGGTGGGCGCGGTCGTGGTCATCGCGTTGTTCGGCTGGCTGTGCCTGCGCCACCGGCGGCCGCGGACGGCGATCCTGCTGGTGGCCGCGGCCGGGGTGACGGTGGCGCTGACCACCGGCCTGAAACCCATGACCGGCAGGCTGATCCACGGCGAGTTCCTCTCCTATCCCAGCGGGCACACGGCTTTCGCGGTGACCGTCGCGGCGGTCGTCGCGTTGCTGGTGATCGACGTGCGGGATCTCGGAGCTGCCGGCGGGGCTTCGGTGCTGGTGGGGCTGGTCGCGTTCGCGGGGCTCGCGATGGGGTGGGCTGAGGTGGCGCTGGGGGCGCACTATCCGACGGACACCTTCGGGGGCTTCGGTGTCGCTGTCGCGGTCGTGCCGGTGGTGGGGTGGGCGGTGGACCGGCTCACGCGGCTCGCCTGACGTCCGGACGTTGCCGGAGGCGCGCGGCACGGAACGCGGCGTGCAACTCGCGCTGGACCTCGTCCGTCTCGGCGCGCAGCCGGGACGGCAGGGTCTGCAGTACGACGATCCCCGCGGCGGCATACCGGGCGTTGCGGGCGACGGTGGCGCGATGGTCTTCGAGACTCGTGTGGTGACGGTAGGAGTCGATCTCCCAAGCGAACGCGACCTCGTCGCACCAGAAGTCAGGGGTGGCGATGTAGTCGCCGTTCGCGTCGAAGATCGGCACGTTCCAGTGGCCTGGCGGGAGACCCGATCTTCGCCAGAGGTGCCAAGCGTCGGCCTCGGCGACCGAGTGGGCTCCTTCGAGGAGTGGGGCGAGGGCTCGTCTCGGTAGGGCGGTCCCGGTGCGTCCCGCTTGGTCGAGTTCGACGGCGAGCATGTCGATGGTGCAGAAACGGCGTTGGACGGCCTCGGCCATCATCGCTTGGATCTCGTCTTCGTTGGCGAGCCTGCGTGCTGCGTCGAGGACGGCTCGGGGGACGGGGGCGACGGGAAGGCCACCTCGCAGATGAGGCCGGGGCAGGTGCCTTGTCCGTTCGACGTGCACGAAGCCCGTCGTGCGGATGCGCCGATCCGCAGGCACCAAAATATGCACGTCCTGCGGCGGCGGTGGCCGCTCCAGACCGTGACGGCGGAGAGCCCAGAGACCGGTCAGGATCGCATCCTCGCGGCCATGGAGCAACGCGCCCTGGAGTCGCTGCTCGTCGGTGGATTCTCCACTGTGGAGCAGAACGATGCCCGGTAGGAGACGTTGCCAGGGACCACCGGAGGCACACCGGCGTGAAATCGTCCGGCCAGGTACTCCGGCGGCCATGAGCGCGGCGGCGCGGACCACCACCGGGCCTTGGGTGAGTGAAGGGTCGGTCGACCAGGTTCCTCTTTGCACTCGATCACAGTGCAGGTACCCACCGACAAGATCTGTTCGCCAGAGTGCGCGAATGGTCCTGTCATGTCAATTTCTTCGCGAGCGTGGAGGATTTGGGACGTTCAACGTCCCCAACCCTCCCCACTCTACCCCACCCCCCCCTAGTAAGAAGACCTTCTCCACCCCTCAAACCCCCCCGCTCTCGGAGGGTTATCTGCAAC
>NZ_JBVKAE010000002.1:148425-429144 GCF_055598845.1 Amycolatopsis sp. NPDC039088
AAAAAAAGGTCTGCGCAAAGGGGTGCGAGATTTTTCTGGGGGGGGGGTTTTTTGGGGGGGGGGGGGGGGGGGGACCCCCCCCCCCCCCCCCCCCCCCCCCCCTCGACCCAGCATCCTGCGAGTAAGGAGCCCTTCGCCACTCCGCAAACCCCACCGTCCGCGAAGTGTCATGAACAACGAACCGCCAATCACCCGTATAAGCGTTGTCGTACCACCGATTCTCCTGCCGAAAGGTGATCGCTTCCGAAACGGAAGATCCCCGATAAGGCGACCACTCCGGATAGGTTCCGAAATTAGCCAAAAGTGCCATCCGGCCACAAAACCCGGAACACCCCGAACCGATCCGGAACTTGTTGCCGTGAATGGAAACGCGCTGCGTCTTCCACCGGCAATCGTCGTACAAGGGGCGGGAAGCGATCCCGGGCGAAGAGCAGGTCGAGACCGAGGGAACGAGAAGCGTGCAAGAGCCCGAAGAGGTGTTCGCCGGGCTGTTGCAGAAGCGGTCCGCGTTCTCCCACAGGGTGATCCCGGCCCAGTTGTCCTCGAAGACGTTGTCCGTGATCTCCACCAGCGAAGTCCGGGCCCGCACGCGCGGTTCACCGCCGGACTCGGACAGGTAGATCGTCCCGACCGGGAAGTCGTCGCCCCGCGCGGCGAAGGCGCGCCCCTGCACCAGGGTGTTGCGCCGAAAGGTGTTCCCCCGGACGACGAGGTTGTAGGAGATTTCGTAGAACAACGCCTCGGCCTCGTTGTCCTCGATCACGTTGTCCTCGATGAGGAAGTCGTTGTTGTTCGTGTCCGCCCACAGTCCCGCGCCGTGGTTGTGGTGCACCCAGTTGCCGCGGACGTCGGCGCCGTCGACGGCCCAGAATTTGACGCCGCCGCTGCAGCCGCAGCCGGGGACCTTCTTCTCCCAGTCGTCGGTGTTGTTCCCGCTGATCTCATTGCCCTCGACGACCAGCCCGGTGATCCCGTCGCCGGCGCGGTAGGCGTTGATGCCGTACTGCCCGTTTTTCCGCAGGCAGTTCCGCAGGATCTCCTGGCGCGGCCCCGCCATCATCGCGGCGCCGCGGTTGTCTTCGATGACGTTGCCCTCGATGGTCCAGTGTTCGCCGGAGTCGTGGTTGACCACGCCCTGATCCTGCGGCGCCACGAAACCGCGGATCGTGAGGCCGCGGAGGATGACGTCGCGTGCCTGCTGGGTGAACGCGTAGCGGTTGACGCCCGCGCCGTCCAAGACCGCGCCGGGTGCGCCGAGGTAGGCGTTGCCGTCCTTCGGGATGACCTGGCCGAACTCGTCCGGGCCCAGCGTGTGCGTGCCCTTGGTCAGCCAGAACGTCGTGCCGGCCGGGAGGTCGCGCGTCTTCGCGGAAAGGTCGGTCCCGGGTTCGACGACCACGGCGTTGTCCGGTTTCGGCGGACTCGCCGGTCCTGCGTCGCAGACCGCGACAGGAGAGGCCGCGGCCGGTGCGGCCACGACGACTCCTGTCGCGAGGATCAGTGACAAGATCAGGGACACGGACATACTGGAAACGGTAGGCCACTATGGACGGTCCCAGCTGGACACTTACAGGTGAAACTTCAGCAGGTCGTTCCCTCCCCGAATCCGCTGCAGGTGTCCTGTAGATAGGGCGCGGCCTGCCATTGCGCCGCGGTCAGCCGCCGCGACGTGTCGTGGGCGACGAACGTCCACGGTCCGTAGTACTGGTTGTCGTGCCACCGATTGTCCTGCCGGAAGGTGATCGCCTCCGAGATCGACGCCGCCTTGTACGGCGACCAGGCCGGGTAGGTGCCGTAGTTCGAGAGCACCGCCATCCGCCCGCAGAGCCCGAGGCAGCCTTCCAACGACGAATCGAACTCGAACGTGTTCTCATGCACCGAAACGCGCTGGGTCTTCCACCGGCAGTCGCTGTACAGCGGCTCGGTCTTGATCCCCGGATCGGAGCAGGAGGACGTCGGTGAGACCAACGCCGTACACGACAGCGTGGAGGTGTTGGCGGGGCTGTTGCAGAACCGGTCGGCGTTCTCCCACAGCGTGATCCCCGACCAGTTGTCGGAGAACAAGTTGCCCCGGATGTCGATCTGACTGGTCCTGGCGGGCAGCCTCGGCTCCCCACCGGATTCGCTGAGGTACACCGCCGCGACCGGGAAGTTGTCGCCCTTGGCGGCCCGGTTGCGGCCCTGGACCAGTGCGTTGCGCCGGAACGTGTTCCCGATCAGGTCCAGGTTGTAGGAGATCTCGTAGAACAGGCCTTCGGAGGCGTTGTCCTCGATCAGGTTGTCTTCGATGAGGAAGTCGTTGTTGTTCGTGTCGGCCCAGAGCCCGACACCGTGGTTGTGGTGGACCCAGTTGCCGACGATGTCGGCACGGTTCACCGACCAGAACTTCGCGCCACCGCTGCAGCCGCAGCCCGGGATCTTCGTCTCCCAATCGCCGGTGTTGTTCCCGGAGATCTCGTTGCCTTCGATGAGCAGATCGGCCAGCCCGGCACCGAAGCGGTAGGCGTTGATGCCGTACTGCCCGTTGTTCCGGAGGCAGTTCCCGATCACCCGCTGGCCGGATCCGGTCATCATCGCGGCGCCGTCGTTGTCTTCGATGACGTTGCCCTCGATGGTCCAGCCGTCACCGGAGTCGTGGTTCACCACGCCCTGATCGCGCTCGGCGACGAACCGGCGGATGGTCAGCCCGCGGATCACGACATCCTTGGCCGACGTGGTGAAGGCCGCGCGGTTGAGGCCTCGTCCGTCCAAAATGGATCCCGGTGCGCCGAGGTAGACGTTGCCGTCCTTGGGCATCACCTGGCCGTACTGGTCGGAACTCAAGGTGTGCGTCCCGGGTGCCAGCCAGAAAACGCTTCCCGGCGGGCTGAACCGGGTCCTGTCGGTCAGATCGGTTCCCGGTTCGACGACCTGGGCGCCTTCCGGTGCGGAAGGGACGCCGACAGTCGTGTCGCACACCCCTCGGGCCGGCTCTGGAGTCGCCACCGCTGTGGATTCAACGGCGACCTGGAGCAGTAGTACCGACAGCGCGACGCAGAGCGCGCGCGAGCCGGCCGAGCGATATGCGATCCTTGAACTCATACCCTTCTCCGAAATACCGGCTTCACCGGACGGCCACCCAGCCACGGCGCCGGATCATCCGCGTCGAGTGCTTTGCGGTACACGAGGCACGCCTGCGCGACCACTTCGACAGTCCGGTCGATGTCTTCTTCGGACAATGCGCTGCTGACCACGAACGACGGTCCGAGGATCCCGCCCGTGACCAGTTGCCGCAGGAACAACGTTCGGTAGTCCTGCGACGGTTTCTTTTCCGCGTCGAGCGTGCCGAAGACGAGGTTGCTCGCCCGGCCGCGTACGACGACGTGTTCTGCGACCCCGGCCGAGGCCGCGACTTCGCGGACCCCGGCGGCGAGCCGGTCGCCGAGCGCGTGCAGCCGCGCGGCGATGCCTTCTTCGGTGTAGGTCTCCATGACCGCGATCGCGGCGGCCAGTGAATGCGTCTCGGCGCCGTGCGTGGTGGACAGCAGGAAGACGCGCTCCCCGGCGGTGCGGAGCCCGCCGAGTTCCATCAGTTCGCGCTTGCCTGCCAGCGCTGAGACGGCGAACCCGTTCCCGAGTGCTTTCCCGAACGTCGAGAGATCCGGCGTGACGCTGTACAGCCCCTGCGCTCCGGCCTCCGACCAGCGGAAACCGGTGATCATCTCGTCGAAGATCAGCACACAGCCGTACCGGTCGGCGAGTTCGCGCAGGCCGATGAGGTAACCCGCCGGGGGTTCTTGCTGAGCGGCCGCCTCCAGGATGAGGCAGGCGACCCGGCCCGCGTGCTCCCGCAGCAACGCTTCCGTCGCCGTCAGGTCGCCGTAGGCGAACGACACGGTCAGGTCGCTGATCTCGGCCGGAATCCCCGACGACATCGGCGTGGTGCCGATGAACCAGTCGTCGATGGAGAAGAACGCGTGGTCGCGGCAGATCGCCACCAGCGGCCTGCCGGTGGCGGCCCTGGCGAGTTTGACGGCGGCCGAGGTGGCGTCCGAGCCGTTCTTGGCGAACTTGACCATCTCGGCGGTGGGAACGGTCTCCAGGAACTTCGAGGCCGCCTTCTCCTCCACAATGGACGGACGGGCGAAGTTCGCGCCCCGGTCGATCTCGCGGTGGGCGGCTTCGGTGACCCGAGGGTGCACGTGCCCGAGGCTGACCGCGCGCAGCCCCGAGCCGTACTCGATGTATTCGTTCCCGTCGACGTCCCAGACGTGCGCGCCGCGCCCGTGGGAGATGACCGGTGCCAGGTTCTCCGGGTACTGGTCGTCACCCTTGGCGTAGGTGTGGGCGCCTCCGGGGATCATGGCGTGGAGACGCTCGTTGGCCCGCATGGATCGGGGGAGATGCCGGTGCACCTGTGCTCACCTCGTGTTCTGTAGGGCCTCGGCAAGGGAAAGGGCCTGGCGGTCCCGTTCCGAGACGAACGCGACCGGAAGCGGCCACGGGATCGAGAGATCGGGGTCGTCGTAGGCGATCGCGACGTCTTCGGCGGGATCGTGCGCGCGGTCGATCCGGTAGGAGACGTCGGCGTACTCGGTCAGCGCCTGGAACCCGTGCGCGCAGCCCGCGGGGATGTACAGGGAGACCTGGGTCTCCCCGGTGAGTTCGAACGTCTCCTTGCCGAGATAGGTCGGGGAACCGGGGCGGAGGTCGACGACGACGTCGAAGACGGCGCCCCACGAACACCGGACCAGTTTCGCCTCACCGAGGCCCGAGCGGAGGTGCATCCCTCGCAGCACTCCCTTGCGGGACCGCGAAACACTGTCCTGGAGAAACCCGTTCGGATCGATCCCCACCGACCGGACGACGTCGGCGTCGAACGTGCGGCTGAAGAATCCGCGTTCGTCGACGTGCGGCGTGGGCTCGAACAGGAACGCGCCCGCGATGGCGGGCACCGGGATCGCCTTCATCGTGCTCCCATCGGCAGGAGGGTGGCCGACAGCTCAGAGAACTGCCGGTCCAGCAGCCGCTCCTGCTCCGCGCCTCGTTTCGCCACGACTTCGGCCAGTTCACCCGCCCGGCTTTCGAGTTCGGCGAACTGGCGCACCAGCGTGTCGAAGTCGATCTCCTTGGCCGACTGGCAGAATTCCCCGAGACCCAGTTCGGCCATGAGGACGTCGTTCTTGCGGGCGTACCCGATGGACAACGTCGGTTTCGCCAGCTTCAGCGCGCACAGCACGTTGTGGTAGCGGGTGGCGACGACGGTCTCGACCGCCGACATCGCCCGCAGCAGTTCGTCCAAAGTAGACGTATCGGCCGCGGAGATCAGCGGCGAATCGACTTCCGTCAGTATCTCGGTCACGACCTGCCGGTCGGCCTGATCGCCGATGAACAACCGGACCTGACGGCCGTCGGCGACCAGTTTGGCCACGAACCGGGACAACTTGTCCACATAGGACTGATAGATCTCGTCGGCCCGTGCCCGGTCGTCGTTCCCGCCGTGGTAGGCCATCACGCCGACACCCACGGCTCCCGGGCGCACCGGTTCCGACGGCACCGGGAGGGCGAAAGCCAGGTCGGGATAGACATGGTCGCGGGTGACGTCCACGCCCATCTCGCGCATCGCGTCGCGGGACGGCTCGTCACGGTAGGACCGGAACGCCGCCAGCCGCGCGGCCCAGCCGATGATCGTCCGGGTGGCCGGTTGCCTGCTCACGTTGGCGCCGACGCTGACGAGCGCCACCTTGGTGCCGACGAGCCTGCCGGACGCCGACAGCAGCAACAGGGCGTACGGGAAACCCCAGGGCCGCAACGGAAGAGTGGATTCGAGGACACCCATCCCCGGCACGATCACCACGTCCTGGCGCCGTACCCACGCCGCCGTGCGGACGACGTCGACGAGCTTGCCGAGCGCCTTCATGGCGATGGACAGCGGACCCGAAGCCGTCCGGTATTCACCCCGGTACCAGTTCAACGCGGTCGTCTCGAGTCCGTAGCGCGACGCGACGATTTCCGGACCGCCGCACATCACGCTGAGCGCGGCGTCCGGATGTTCCGCCCGCAGATAGCCGAGAACCGCCTCGAAGGAACCGTCGTTGCCGAGGTTCCCGGAACCGAGGAGGCCGAACAGCCCGATTCTCGCGGGCCTCAAGAGATTCTTCCCTCCTGGCCGGCGACCACCGAAACCACGGAGACCTCGCGCGGGCCGAGTTCGGCCTCGGCCTGCACCGGCATCCGGCCCATGGCCGGGTTGCCCGCCCGGTTCAGCAGCCATTGCCGCAGATACCGGAAGCACTCGCGCTTCTCGGCGCCGGAGATCGGTGCGTTGCGGATCGCCTTGACGTAGCCGAGGACGTACTCGCCGAGCAGCCGGACCATGGGATGGCGCAGTTTGTCGGCGCGTTTCGGGTCCAGGTTGCTGGCGCGTTTGCGCACGGTCGGGTATTCGTGCTCGGAGCGGCCGGGGTGATCGCGGCGGAAGTACAGCCAGTCGGGCACCTGGTGGAACGGGCCGTGCAGGGCCAGTTCCGAAATGATCGTGCGGTCGGCGTGGTGGTAGCTGTCGAGCGGGGCGACCCGGCGGAGCACCTCGGTCCGGATGACCGCGCCGTCGTCGTCCCCGCCGGTGGCGAACAGCGTGCTGCGGAAGCGTTCCGCGGCATGCGGCGAAACCGTGTTGAGCGGGTACTTGAGCGCCTGTGTGACGACGCCCTTTTCGTCGATCATCGCCGTCCAGGAATGCGACAGCACGAACTCGGGATGCTCGTCGAGCGCCTCGATGCAGCGCTCCAGCAGGTCACGCGCGTACAGGTCGTCGTCGGAACCCCACTTGAACAGCTCGCCGCGGGCGACGTCGACGCAGTAGTTGTGGTTGGGTGCGCAGCCGATGTTCACCGGCTGGCGCACGTAGCGAACGCGAGAATCCTGCTTCGCGTACTCGCGGCCGATCTCTTCGGTGTGGTCCGTGGACGCGTTGTCCGAGATGATCAGTTCGAAGTTCTCGTAGCTTTGGCCGAGGAGCGCGTCCAGCGATTCGGCGAGGTAGTCCTCGCCGTTGTAGACCGGGACCCCGATGCTCAGCCGAGGAGCGGTGCTCATGACGTCCTCATTTCTTCTTTTTTGGAAGTCAGGTGTTCCTTCAAAGCGGCGCGCAGCTGGAACCACCACACCGCCGAACCGCTGGTGATCGCCAGCGCGACCCCCCAAGCGGATCCGGACGCCCCGGCCAAGAAGGCGCCTATGAGCCCTAAGCCGGTATAGCCGGCCGAGTTGATCAGCTGGGCGCGAAGGCTCCGTTTCGCAGCGCCGAGCGCACGCAGTCCGGCGGCCGCCCCGGTGTTGAATCCCGCCGCGGCGATACCGATGGTCACCGGGAGGATCAGTTCCGAAGCGGGATCCCACACGTCGCCGAGGACGAACCGGCCGGCGTCGTGGGGTACCAGAAGCAAGGCGAAGCCCCAGAGCAGGGCCGCGGCCGCCTGGCCCGCGCCGAGAACGGCGCAGAAGTGCCGAAGGCGGTGCGGGGCCCGTTGGAGCACCCGTGAGCCTTCGGCGACCGTGGCCAGGGAAAGTCCCATCAGCAGGGCGAAGAACGGCCCGAGGAGCAGTTCGGCGCCCCGCACCGCGCCGACGCTCGCCAGCCCCGCGATCGCGCCGAGGCCGTACATCCGCAGTTGCGACGATCCGCTGGCGCTGACGTTTTCGATCAGGTACCGGGTGCCGAGATCCCGGTGCCGTTTGAGCCATTCGAGAGTGCCGCGCGGATCGGGCCGGACCCCGGACTGCAGGCAGCCGTACCCGGCGGCGACCGCTCCCGAAAGGCCCCACGCCAGGATGAAGGCGACGACCGTGTCGAACCATCGGTGCGCGATGAACAGGGCCGGGACCAGCGCGAGGCCCCAGACGACGTCGTTGAGGAACGCCTTCTTCCCGTGCCCCGCGGCGAAGAAGCTGAACCGCCAGGCGTCCTGCAGCAACAGCGCCGGGATGACGATGCCGAGCGCGACGAACGCGCCACCGATGGGGCCACCAACCAAGAGACCGGCGACCACACTGATCGCACCGGCTACGACACCCGCGGAGAGCGCCGTGCCGGTCGCCTTGGCGGTCGCCGTCCGCCAGGTTTCGGTGGGTACCCCCGAGAACCGCACCATCAGCGGATCCGTCGTCAACCCGCGCGAAAGGTTGAGCACCACGCCGTAACTGACCCAAGCGAGGCTGAACATGCCGAAGGCGAACGTGCCGAGTGAGCGCGCCACGAACAGCCCGACGATGAAGTTGGTGATGCTGGAGACGGCCTGGTCGCCGAGGCCCCAGCTGAGCCGTCCGGCCATGGCCCGGACGGCTTGGGAACGCAGAAGTGATCGCATGGTCAGTCCTTGAGCAATCCGGCGTCGTGCAGCGCCCGAGCGGCGGCGGCGACGGAATCGAACGGCAGCCCGGATCGCTCGGCGACGTCGAGCAGGCTGTGCTCGCCGTCCGAGAGGTTGAGCACCCAGAGCATCGCCATCTGGGCTTGTTTCGCGTCGCTCCGGCCGCCGAGCGAGTCGTACAGCCCGCGTTTGCCGAGTTGAGGCTCGCCGTAAGGACTGAGGTTGAGGTAGCTGCGGTTGCGGTCGAGGACGGCGAAGGTGTCCCGCAAGGTCCGCAGGGTTTCCTCCATGGCCTCGGTCGAGACGAAATCGAGGTTGTCCGCCGACGTGTGGTACTCGGGATAGCCCGCGTACGGCGTCCTTGTCAGGGATCCGACACCGAGGTTGAAGCCGGGGGAGCAGAACTGGCGTTCGTCGTAGCCGTACGGCGAGAAGTCCACGATCTTGTGCGCGCGATCGGCGAGGACGTACGCGAGCACGCGGTCGATTTCGGCGTCACCTCGGCGGCTTCGCTTGTACGTCAGCGATCCCGGGTCACCGGCGCACGCCAGCACGAGCCCCGCCTTGATCCGGTCGACGCGATCGGTGTTGCGCGCGAGCCAGGTGATGGCGCCGATCGTGCCCGGCATGAACAGGAACCGGTACGTGTAATGGGGATTCTCCAGCGTCTGCGCGAAGGCCGCGGCGATCGCGATCCCGGCGACGTTGTCGTTCGCCAGCGACGGATGGCAGGTGTGGCAGGAGACGATCACCTCGTCGGCGACCTCACCCGGTACGACGTGCTCGGCGTAGGTGAGGTGCCCATTGTCCAAAGTGGAATCGATGTGCACCTCGTACTCGCCGTCCGGCATCGCGTCGAGGGTTTCCTGCGCCAGGCAGAAACCCCACGTCGGCGAGTAGTAGCTGGTCCGGTACGGCACCCATGAGGGCCGGTCCGGCAAGGTGTGCAGGTGTTCGCGCAGTTCGGCGAGTGGCATCTTCCGCGAAACGGGGACGCTGTAGCCGACGACGTGCAGGTTCGACTCCTGGAAGTCGACGACGCGGCGGCCGGAGCCGTCCTTGATGTAGGCGTCGCGGATGTTCCACTCCTGCGGCACGGTCCAATCCAGCACCTGGGTGCCGGTGGGGACTTCGTGGACGTCCAGCGGGATGTGCTCGCCGACGATCTCCAGCGTGCGGCGGACGCCGTCGCCGGTGATGCTGCGGCACAGCGGATACAGGCGCTCGACCAGCTCCCGCAGGTCGGCGCCCGTCTCCAGTTCCCGGTGCGTCATCAGCGACGCCGCAAGGTGTCGTCGAGCTCGCCGGCGGCGGTGCGGTCCTGCAATCGCGCCAGCCGGGTGAACAGGCGCTGGAAGCCGTGTTCGGTGAGGCCGTGGGTCCGGTAGGCCTCGATCAGTTCGAGTGCGCCGTCCTTGACCGACCAGTCGCAGTCGAAGCCGGGGATCGCCGCGCGGAACCGGGAGAAGTCGACCCGGTAGGAGCGCGGGTCCGCGCCCGCCTCGCCGGTGATCCGCAGCGTCGAACCGGGAACCGCCTCGACGACCTCTTCGGCGATCTCGGCCACGGTGACGTTGTTGCGTTCGGTGCCGATGTTGAACGCCTTGCCGTGGACGGCCTCCCTCGGCGCCTCCAGCGCCGCGGTGAAGGCACGCGCGATGTCCTTGGCGTGCACCAGCGGCCGCCAGGGCGTGCCGTCTGACAGCACCAGCACCTCGCCGGAGAGGTGGGCGTGCGCGGTGAGGTTGTTGAGGACGATGTCGCCGCGCAGCCGCGGCGAGAAGCCGAACGCGGTGGCGTTGCGCATGTACACCGGGCTGAAGTCGTCGTCGGCGAGCTCCTGGACGTCGTCCTCGACCCGCACCTTCGACTCGGCGTACGGCGTCACCGGGCGCAGCGGCGCGTCCTCGTCGACCAGGCCGTCGCCGCCGGAGGCGCCGTAGACCGAACACGTCGAGGCGTAGAGGTACCGCTTGACCCCGGCGTCCTTCGCCAGCTTGGCGAGCTTGACCGAAGCGTGGTGGTTGATGTCGTAGGTCAGTTCCGGCGCCAGCGAACCGAGCGGGTCGTTGGACAGCGCGCCCAGGTGGATCACGGCGTCGATCCCGGTCACGTGCTCGGCCGTGACGTCACGGAGGTCGACCTCGTAGCC
Source organism: Amycolatopsis sp. NPDC039088 (assembly GCF_055598845.1). NCBI lineage: Bacteria > Bacillati > Actinomycetota > Actinomycetes > Pseudonocardiales > Pseudonocardiaceae > Amycolatopsis > Amycolatopsis sp. NPDC039088. Next base: position 158,929 of record NZ_JBVKAE010000002.1, read on the forward strand.
CTCGGGATCGGCGGGCGCCGGACCCAGCACGCAGGTGTCGTAGAGACCGGAGTCGAGGCCGATCACCTCGTGGCCGGCGGCGGCCAGCACCGGCGCCATCACCGTGCCCAGGTAACCCTTGTGCCCGGTCAGCAGCACACGCATGGCTTTCAGCCTTTCGAGGAGAGATCGAGCAGGAGTTTTTTGACGTCGAAGGCTTCCGCGTACCGCTGCCCGCATTCGATACCGCGGATGCGGGCTAGCCCGAGGAAGGCTTCCCGGTCGTACCAGGGACGGTGCCGCTGCGAGGCGTAGTGCTCCTGCAGCAGGCGGACCTTCTCCTCGGCGCGTTCGGCCGACAGCGGGACGTACGCGGTCGGCTTGCCGAGGTCGCCGTCCCATTTGGCGATCTCGTACTCCAGCTGGAGATGGGTGCGGAACACCGTCGGCACCAGCTTCGCCAGGCCGCGGTGGTCCTGATGCGCGTCGGCCGTGCGCGGCGAGAGGACGAGGTCCGGATCCGTGCGGCGGCGCAGCTCCTCCAGCCCGTTCTTGGCCTCTTCCCAGTGCGCGGGGAGACGGCCGTCGGGCAGTTTGAGCACGGTGACCTCGACGTCGGCGCCCTGGCAGAAGGCCGCGAGCGCGGCGCGCTCCTCGGCTTCCCGGTCGGTGCCGCCGCCGGACAGGACGAGCGCGTCGACCCGGACGCCCGGATTTTGGGCGCAAAGGGTCAGCAGTGTGCCGCCAGCGCCGATGGCGATGTCGTCACAATGCGCGCCGAGCGCGACGATCCGCTCGAGCCTGCCGGTACCGAGTCCGATCACGCGATGCCCACCGGTGCCGGTTCGTGTTCCCACAACGCCCACGGGCGGTCCCCGTGCGCGTAGGCGTCGTCGAGCTGGACCCGTTCCTTGACCGTGTCGGTCGGCTTCCAGAAACCGCGGTACGGGTAGGCGAGCAGTTTGCCCTGTTTGGCGAGTTCGCCGCAGCCGTCGGCCACCAGGTCGCCGCCCTCGGGGATGTGGTCGAAGACCTGCTGGCGCAGCACGAAGTACCCGCCGTTCTCCCACAGCGGCATCTCGCTGACCGGGGTCAGCGCGCCGATCCGGCCGTCCTCGCCCATTTCGACGCAGTGGAACGACGACTGCGGCGGCACGACCATCATCGAGGCGCCGGCGTCGGAGTTCGACAGCCGCTCGATCATGTCCGGCAGCGGGGCGTCGGTGAGGACGTCGGCGTAGTTGGCGAGGAACATCTCGTCGCCTTCGAGATACGGGCGCACCCGGCGCAGCCGCTCGCCGATGGCCGATTCGAGACCGGTCTGCACGAAGGAGATCGACCAGTCCGAGATGTCGGTCGACAGCAGTTCCGCCTTGCCGCCCCGCAGGACGAAATCGTTGGAGGCGGTCTCCTGGTAGTTCAGGAAGAATTCCTTGATGTGGTGCGCGCCGTACCCGAGACAGAGAATGAACTCGGTGTGGCCGAAATGCGCATAGTAGCGCATCACGTGCCAGATCAGGGGTCTGGGGCCGACCATGGCCATCGGCTTGGGCACGTCGGACGCGTCACCGTTGCGCATCCGCATGCCGTAGCCGCCGCAGAAGAGCACTACCTTCACGACTTCACCTCGACGATTTCCAGGTGCGGGATGGGAAAGACCAGTTTTCCGCCCCAATCGTCCACAAAGGACAGCTGGGCGGTCAGTTCCTTCCGGAGGTTCCACGGAAGGACGAGCACGTAGTCGGGCCGGTCCGCCTCGATGCGCTCCGGCGGGAGGATGGGGATCCGGGTGCCGGGGGTGAACCGGCCGTGCTTGTACGGGTTGCGGTCGACGGTGTACCGCAGGACGTCCGGGCGGATGCCGCAGTGGTTCAGCAGCGTGTTGCCCTTGCCCGGGGCGCCGTAGCCGACGACGGTCTTGCCTTCGAGCGCCGCGTCGGTGAGGAACTTGTTGAGCTCGAGCCGGACCTTGGTGACCCGCTCGGAGAATTCGGTGTAGCCGGACATTTCGTGCAGTCCGGCGGCCTTCTCGGCGTCGAGGACCGCCAGCATCCGCTCGCTCGGCTCACCGGCGACGGCGTCCGGACGCGCCCACAGCCGGATGGAACCACCGTGCGTGGGGAGCAGTTCGACGTCCACGACGGACAGTCCGCCACGCGAAAGCGCCCGGCGCGCGGATTCCACCGTGTAGTACTGGAAGTGCTCGTGATAGATCGTGTCGTACTGGTTCTCCTGGATCAGCGTCAGCAGATGCTGGACCTCGATGCTGACCCAGCCGTCATCGGCGACGAGGGCGCGGAGGCCGTGCGTGAAGCCGATGATGTCCGGAATGTGAGCGTAAACATTGTTCGCCACGACGAGGTCGGCCGGACCATGCTCCTCACGGACGTCGCGTCCGGTTTCCGGGCTGAGGAAGGCGGTCTTCGTCGGCACCCCGGCGTCACGCGCGGCTTGGCCCACGTTCACCGAAGGTTCCACTCCGAGACAGCGGATCTGCTGCGACACAACGTGTTTGAGCAGATAGCCGTCGTTGCTGGCGACCTCGACGACGAACGAGGACCCGTCGAGCCCGAGCCGTTCGACGGCGCCGTCGACGAACGTCTTGGCGTGTTCGACCCAGGAGGCGGAATACGACGAGAAGTACGCGTATTCGGTGAATGTCTCTTCCGGGGTGATCAGCGGCGGGATCTGGGCGAGCCAGCATTCGGTGCAGACCAGCAGGTGCAGGGGGTAGGTCGGCTCCGGTTCCGCGAGCTGTTCCGCGGTGAGGAAACGCTCGCACGGCGGCGTCGCCCCGAGGTCGACGACACTGGCGAGATGGGCCGAGCCGCAGAGTCGGCAGGTGGTCATCGAGAGGGCTCCTTGGCTCGCGTCACGTATCCCAGACGTCGGCCCCCCGGGTCACCTCGTTACAGGCCTTTCAAAGCTCTCGTGCTTCCGTCTCCCAACCGAAACCTGCTCGGCGTACACGCCTCCGCCATCCGGGTGCGGGCAACCCCGGGAAGCGGCACCGCATCCAGAGGACTGAATGCGGTGCCGCGGCTCACACCGTCAAGAAACCACCAACGCGTAGTCGGCGTCGGTCGCCGAGGTCTCCGGGTGACCGTCGGCGTTCACCTGCGTCGCCACGACCTCGACCGTCCAAGTGCCCGCGGCCGGCTTCTCCAGGATGACGTTCTCCACCGTGTCGATGGTGTTCGGCGACCCGCCCGCGGTCGAGAAGTTGCCCGCACGCAGGCCGTTGTTGCCGTAGTACACCGTGCCGTCCGGGGCGGTGACCTTCAACGTCAGGTCATTGACCCGGGTGACCGACGCGCTCGGCGAGCCGGCCGGGTCGGTGTAGGCCAGCGTCGCCTTGAACTGCTTCGTCCCGTTCGCCGCGACCGTGTACTTCTTGCTCTGCCCGGTGCCCAGCAGGTCCGTCTCGTTGACCAGCACCGGCAGTTTCCACCCGTTCGCCTTGGCCTGTTCGTGCAGGTAACGCACGTTCGCGGTACCCCAGCCCTGATGCGTGCGGGTCATGTCGTGCGAGGTGCCGCTGAACGCGAACTGGTCGGCCCCGTTGACCAGCAGTGCCTTCGCGGTCGCGGCGTGCGGGCGGCTCGCGAAGACGTCGCGGCCCTTGCCGGGGCCGCCGTCGAACACGCCGTCGGCCCACATCTGGAACAGCAGACCGGCGTTTCCGCAGGTGATCGGGGTCGCTCCGCTCGTCCCGCCGAACGACGTCGTGTACGAGGTGTCACTGGTGGACGACGTCGTGTCGATCCGGTCGTAGTAGTTCGACAGCTCCGGCTTGATCCGCCCGTCGGCGGCCGGGCCGACGCTGGCGCCGCCGTTCCACTTGTCGTCGGTGCGGCCCAGTGTGTTGTAGTGGTACTGCCCGCCGACCGAGAGCACGTTCTTCGACCAGGCCTGCGGTCGCGACTGCTGGGTCCCCGCGTTGCTCTGCGACTGGCAGATCAGCAGGTCATGGTCGAAAACGATCTTGTCGAGCTCGGCCGAAACCGAGTTGTACGCCGTCGTCAGCCCGCCACCCCAGCTGTTGCTCTGGAACACCGCGCGGTACTTGCCCGCCGGGTCGACCAGTTCCTTGGTGTGGGCGTAGCGGTCGGGCTTGTCGTAGGTGGCGAAGATGCCCTGGGCCTCGGGCAGCAGGCCGCGTTGTGCCGCGCTCACCCCGGAGGCGAAGATTTCGCCGTAGGTCGAAGTGCCATGGCTGGTGCTGGTCGAGTTCGACCCGTGCAGCACCGTCGGCCGGGCCTTGAACTCCTGGTGGGTGGCCCGCAGCCCGCCGTCCATCACCTCACCGCGGACACCCTGGCCGCGGTAGCCGCCGACGCTCTCGAGGTAGTTCGCGCCCCCGCCTTCGCGTGCGTTGGCCATGTCGGTTTCGGGCGCGGTGATCGCGCCGACCGCGAGCACCTCGGCGCCCTGTGCCACCGCGGCGAGGAGACCGGAGCCGAGCGTCGCGACGATGTGCTGCCCGCTCTGCGAGATCGCCTCGATCTTGCCGCCGAGCCGCAGGATCCGCTCGGCGACCGCGCGCTGGTCCCGCGCGTCGGATTCGACCAGCGTCACCAGATAGCTCCCGGTACCACTGATCGAGAATGCCGACGGCTCCACCTTGTCGTCCGGCCGGTATTCGCCGATCCAGCGGACGAAATTCAATTTCGTGACCGATTCCCTGTTCTCCGGCTTCAGGCGGACCACGTACGCGAAATCGGGAATGTAGGTCCCGATTCGCACACCGAGTGCGCGCAATCGCTCGCGCTGCACGTCGGTCAGCGCGCCACGGACCTGGAGCAGGTAGGCGCCCCGCCAGTCCTGGCTCGCGGTACCCCCTTGACTCGCGTTTAGCGGGCTAAACGCGATCCGCTGGCCGAGCGGATCGAAGGTCCTGCTGGCCAACCGGATGAATTGCGGGTCCTCCTCGGCGTGAGCGGCGACGGCCACTCCGCTCGTGAGGAGAAGTGCGCCGACCAAGGGCGCGAGAATGCGGACAGACTTCGGCCGTGGCATGAAATACCTCCGGGGATCTCTGCAGGGGGAGAGGTCTTTCGAAGGTACCCGCCGAAAAGCGTTTCGATCAGCCACTGAACGGCCCAGCCGCGATTTACCGGCTGAGGGAAATGGAGCATAAACGGTTAAAAAGAATTCCGCATCGGGACTTGCTCGGCGCGGGTCCCGATCCTGCCGGCCACGGTCTCCACTTCGACCGGGTGGTCGCGGAACGCCGGCCGCCGCACGTAACTGACGTTGTGCTTCGCGATCAGACAGGTCGGTCCCTTCGACCGGAGAACGCGCTCACGGAGCGGGTCGAGCCGGGCCGGGTTCACTCCATCAGGGCTTCGGAAAGCTCGCGGATCGCGGTGGTCTCGGCGGCGTGGATGTCCCGGAGCAGCTTGCCCATCGTGCTGAAGAGGTCGCCGACCTCGACGTCGGTGAACGGCATTTCGTCGTTGTAGTGCGCGCGTAGCTTCCACAGCTCCGCACCGGCCGCCGCGGCCGCGTCCTGCCCGGCGTCGCCCTCGCGGACACCCGCCGAGACCGCGCTGACCAGCCCGCGCACCCAGGCGAACTCCGCGTTCGACGCCGGGAGGGCGGCCTCGGCCAGTTCCGCCCAGCGTTCGCCGATCCCGCGCCAGGCCGAGGCCTGTTCGGCCAGCGCCGGGAGGTCGAGCAGACCCGAGGCTTCCGTGAGCGCGTCGGCGAACAGCCCGCGCAGATGCCCGCCCGCCATCCCGGCGGGGGTGACACTCTCCCAGACGTTGAGCAGCGCCCCGAAGAGACCGCGTCGCTCGCTGAACGCGCGCGGCCAGCCCTTGGGGTCGCGCTCGTCGGTCATCCCCTTCGCCCAGCGCTCCCAGGCGGAGAGCGAGAACGATTTCGACGGCGTCGAGAGGTTTCGTGCGCAGTCCGTCAGCCCGCCGCGGACGGCCGCCCGCCAGTCGGTGACCTCGCCGGGTTCGATCGTCACGAGCAGGTTCTTGTACGAGCCGACGCGGTCCCGCGAGAGGTCGAAGGTCTTCCGGTCGACCGTCAGTGGGGCGAGGTTCCGGTCGTCGACGAGCACCCGGCCGTCCTCTTCGCCGTACGCGACGACGAAATGCCCGCCACCACCGGACAGCTCCGGCGGCAGCTGCCAGTAACCGAGCGACTCGCGGTCGGGGAGGACGATCACCGGCAGCCCCGCGCCGAGGTCGGCGGTGAGCCGTTTCGCGGCGGCCCGTTTGCCGCCGGTGGTGTGGATGTCGGCTCGAAGACCGAGCCTGTCCACTGTGGACTTCAGCCAGTCCTGCGGATACTGCCATCGTGCACGGAAACCGAACACGACCGTCGACGTCGATTCGTGCGCGAAGTCCCACAGGAGGTACCCGGCCCCGATCCCGCCGGACGCGGCGAACAGCAGCGCCTCGCTGGGCGCCTTCCCGTCCGGCCCTTCGACACCGTGGTGCGCCAGTACGGCGGCCACCGCCGACACGTCCGGCTGCAGCCCGCCGCGCAGTTCGTACTCGCTCACCCGGCCATCATGCCACTCAGAAATCCCTGATCAGGGAAACCCTCCCACGCAAGGGATCCGTGACGTAGACGGCCTTGCGGCGCTGGTCGATCGCGACCGCGCCGGGGTTCACGCCGAGTGACAGGTCACCGGTGAGCAGGTTGGTCACGCCGTCGATCCGGGCGATCCCGTTGGGCCCGCCGTTGGCGTACACGGTGTTCGTGCCCTGGTGGATCGCGACCGCCGACGATTCGGAGCGCAGCAGCACCGTCGCCTTTTCCTTGCGGGCGTTCGCGTCCACGACGGACAGATGATGGATCGCCGAATTCGCGACGAACACCGTCCCGCTGCCGCGATGCACGGTGACCCCGGTCGGTGACTTGCCGACCTTGACGCCGTCGGTGAACTTCTCCGCGCCGATGTCGAAGATCTCGAGGGAATCCGTGCGCGTGCTGGTGCAGTGCGCGAGCTTGCGGCCGCCGTCCACCGCGATCGAGGACAGGCCCGGCGTGGGCCCGGGTACCAGCTTCAGCAGGCGGCAGCCGACGCCGTCGAGGACGGCGAGAATGCCGGTGACGTGGCTGACCGCGTAGATCCGGTTCGCCTGCTCGTCGACGTCGACACTCGACGCCCCCGGGCCCGCGGGCACCACGCTGACGACGTCGTTGGTCAGCCCGTCGATCACGAGGACGGTCCCGGCGGGCGGATTGGTGACGAAGAGCCGATTGGTCACGGTGTCCACGGCCAGGCCCGCGGGCTCCCCGCCGACCGGGATCACCGCGCCGACGGTGCCGGTCCGCGAGTCGAGTACGACGATCGTGCCGGTGGAGGGGTCCGAGACGTAGGCGAAACCGGTGACGGAATTCACCGCGACGGCCTCCGGGGCGCCGCCGACCTCGATCAGGAGGACCTTTTCGGCTCTGGCCGCCGGGGCGAAGGCGACCGCTGAAGCCCCGGCCGCGGCCAGCGTGAGCAGTGCTCGGCGGCTCAGTTCGGGTCCTCGCACAGGCGCCTCCCCATGATCGTTCCGGGATCTGACGATAACCCGCTGTTCGTCCGGACGAAGGAACTTCGCGTCCCCCGATCGCGTTGTTTCCGGTGGGTAACCCTCTCGCCCCGATACTCGGAGAACGAAAGGAGCAGGACGCCGTGCACAAACACCAGAACGGGCTGAAGACGGTCGTCCTGCTCGGCGTGCTGTCCGCGCTCATCGTCGGGATCAGCGGTTTCTTCGGGCGCGGCGCCCTGGTCATCGGCCTGGTGGTGGCGCTGGGCGTCAACGCCTACGCCTATTTCAACTCGGACAAGCTCGCCCTGCGTGCCATGCGCGCCCGGCCGGTGTCCGAGGCGGAGTATCCGGCGATGTACCGGATCGTGCGTGAGCTGGCGACCACGGCGCGTCAGCCGATGCCGCGGTTGTACCTCAGCCCCACCCAGGCCCCGAACGCGTTCGCCACCGGCCGCAGCCCCCGGCACGCGGCGGTGTGCTGCACCACCGGGATCCTCGGCCTCCTCGACGAGCGTGAGCTGCGGGCGGTGCTCGGGCACGAACTGTCGCACGTCTACAACCGGGACATCCTCATTTCGTGCGTCGCGGGCGCGCTGGCGAGCGTGGTCAGCGTGATCGCCAACATCGCGATGTTCGCGAGCGTCTTCGGCGGCAACGACCGCGAGGACGGCGACAGCCCGCTGGTCGCGCTGCTGCTGGTGCTGATCGGGCCGATCGCGGCCGCCATCGTGAAGCTCGGCGTCAGTCGCTCGCGGGAGTACCAGGCCGACGCGTCGGGCGCGGAACTCACCGGTGACCCCCTCGGCCTGGCGTCGGCGCTGCGGAAACTCGACCAGGGGACGCGCGCGGCGCCGCTCGTGCCGGAGCCGAAGCTGGTCTCGCAGTCGCACCTCATGATCGCGAACCCGTTCCGGCCGGGCGAAGGCCTCTCGAAGCTCTTCTCCACCCACCCGCCGATGGACGAACGCATCCGCCGCCTCGAAGAAATGGCCCGCCGCCCCCTCTGACCAGTCGGATCGCGTTTAGCCCGCTAAACGCGCCGCGTCGCCCAGGTCGCGTTTAGCCCGCTAAAGGCGACGTGCCTGCGCGGGCCCGCGGATCGCGTTTAGCCCGCTAAAGGCGACGTCCCACGTCGTGGGAGGGGGAATCGGGGCGTGGGCGGGCGGGTTCCCCGGGCATGGGTTCCGCACCGCAGTTGCACCTCGGGGTCGCGCTCGACGGGGCCGGGCAGCATCCCGCCGCCTGGCGGGTCTCCGACGTCCGCCCGGCCGCCTTGTTCACCGCCGCCCACTACCTCACCCACGCGAAGCTCGCCGAAGCAGCTTCGCTCGACTTCGTCACCCTCGACGACTCCCTCGCGCTCCAGCCCGGCGGCGAGGAGGTCGTCCGCGGCAGGCTCGACGCGCTGCTGACCTTCGCCGCGATAGCCCCCGCGACCAGCGGGATCGGCCTGATCCCGACGGTCACCACCACGCACACCGAGCCCTTCCACGTCTCGACGGCCGTCGCGTCGCTCGACTTCGCGAGCCGCGGCCGCGCCGGCGTCCTCGCGGTCCCTTCGCGCACCGAAGCCGAGATCGCGCACTTCGGCAGGCGCACGCTGCCGTCCGAGGTGGACGCCGAAGCGGAGAACGCCGAGGTCGTCGACGTCATCGCGCGCCTCTGGGACAGCTGGGAGGACGACGCGATCATCCGCGACGAGCGGACCGGCCGCTTCATCGACCGCGAGAAGCTCCACTACGTCGACTTCGAAGGCCGCTTCTTCAGCATCAAGGGACCTTCGATCACGCCGCGGCCACCACAGGGCCACCCCGTCGTCGCGGTGTACGGCGACTCGCCGTACGCGCACGGCGCCGACGTCGTCCTGGTCGACGAGATCCGCGACGCCCGCGAGCGGTTCCCGGACGCCAAACTCCTGGCCGGACTCTCGATCGTGCTCGCCGACACCGAACAGGCGGCCATCGACCGCCGTCGCGCGCTGGAGGCCTACGCCCCCTTCCCGCCCGGCGGGCTCAGCTTCACCGGCACCCCCACCGACCTCGCGGCCGAGCTGCCCCGCATCGCGGAGTCGAACGGCCTCGACGGCTTCCACATCCGGCCCGCCGTCCTGCCCGACGACCTCGCGCTCTTCACCGAGGGCACGGTCCCCGCACTCCAGGCCGCCGGCGCGTTCCGGTCCGAGTACACCGGCACCACCCTGCGCGACCATCTCGGCCTCGGGGTCGCCGCCAACCAGTACGCGGAGGCGTGACAGATGCCCAAACAGGTCAAACTCGCCGCACACTTCCCCGGCGTCAACAACACGACCGTGTGGAGCGACCCGCGCTCGGGTAGCCAAATCGATTTTTCGTCCTTCGAGCACCTCGCGCGTACGGCGGAGCGGGGCAAGTTCGACTTCCTGTTCCTCGCCGAAGGGCTGCGCCTGCGCGAGCACGCGGGCAAGATCCTCGACTCCGACGTCGTCGGCCGCCCGAACACCACCACCGTGCTGGCCGCGCTCTCCGCCGTCACCACCCGCCTCGGCCTCGCGGGGACGCTGTCTTCGACCTTCAACGAGCCGTACGAGGTCGCCCGGCAGGTCGCGAGCATCGACCACCTCTCCGGCGGCCGCGCCGCGTGGAACGTCGTCACCTCGCCCGACGCGTGGACGGGCCAGAACTTCCGCCGAGGCGGTTTCCTCAACCGCGAGGATCGCTACCGTCGCGCCGAGGAGTTCCTCGCCACCGTCCGGGAACTCTGGGACAGCTGGGCGCCGGACGCGCTGGTGGGGGACAAGGCGAACGGCGTCTTCGCCCGCGGCATCGACCGTTTTGTCCACAGTGGACCCCAGTTCGACATTCGGGGCGAGTTCACCGTCCCGCGGACACCGCAGGGGCAACCGATCGTCATCCAGGCCGGGGATTCCGACGAGGGCAGGGAATTCGCCGCCAAGACCGCCGACGTCATCTTCAGCCGCCACGGTTCGCTGGAGAGCGGCAAGGAATTCTTCGCCGACGTCAAGCGGCGCCTGCCCGCCTACGGCCGCGAGCCCGGCGACCTGCTGATCATGCCTGCCGCGACGTTCGTCCTCGGCGACACCGAGGAGGAGGCGCACGAGCACGCGCGCGAGATCCGCTACCAGCAGGTGCGTCCGGCGACCGCGATCCAGTTCCTGGAGCAGGTCTGGAGCCGCGACCTCTCCGCCTACGACGCCGACGGCCCGCTCCCCGAGATCGACCCGGATCCCGCCGCCGAACCGCTCACCTGGGGCCGGGTGCGGCACGAGAAGGATCCCCTCGCCGTGGCCGCGAAATGGCGGGCGATCGCGGAGGAGAAGAAGCTCTCGATCCGCGAACTGGTCATCGAGGTGACCGCCCGCCAGCAGTTCGTCGGCACCGCCCGGCAGGTCGCGGAGTCGATCGACGAGTACGTCCAGAGCGACGCCGCCGACGGGTTCGTGCTGGTGCCGCACCTGACCCCGGGAGGCCTCGACGCGTTCGTCGACGACGTCGTCCCTCGGCTACAGGAACTGGGCGTCTTCCGGACGGACTACACCGGCGACACCCTGCGGGACCACCTGTTCAGCCGGTAGCGCCTTGGGTGCGCGCGACGTTCATCAGATATTCGCCGTAGCCGGACTTCGCCAGCTTCGCGCCGAGCGCGAAGCACTGGTCGGCGTCGATGAAGCCCATCCGCAGCGCGACCTCTTCGAGACAGGCGATCCGGACGCCCGTCCGGTGCTCGAGGACCTGCACGAACTGGCCCGCTTCCAGCAGCGAGTCGTGTGTGCCGGTGTCGAGCCAGGCGAAACCGCGGCCGAGGTCGACCAGGGTGGCGCGATCCTGCTGGAGGTAGGCGAGGTTGACGTCGGTGATCTCCAGTTCGCCGCGCGGCGACGGCTTGAGGTCGCGCGCGATCTCGAGGACCTGGTTGTCGTAGAAGTACAGGCCGGTGATGGCCTTGTTCGACTTCGGCTCCAGGGGCTTCTCCTCGATGGAGAGGAGTTTGCCGTTGGCGTCGATCTCGCCGACGCCGTACCGCTGCGGGTCCTTGACCGGGTAACCGAACAGCACACAGCCGTCGAGCGAGGTCGCGGCGGCCTGCAGCCTGCTGGAGAAGCCCTGGCCGTAGAAGATGTTGTCGCCGAGCACGAGCGCGACCTCGTCGTCGCCGACGAAGTCCGCGCCGATGATGAACGCTTCGGCCAGCCCGTTGGGGGCGGCCTGTTCGGCGTAGCCGAAGCTGAGCCCGAACTGGCTGCCGTCACCGAGGAGCTTCCGGAAGTTCGGCAGGTCGGCGGGTGTCGAGATGATCAGGATCTCGCGGATTCCGGCGAACATCAGCACCGAGATCGGGTAGTAGATCATCGGTTTGTCGTAGACCGGCAGCAGCTGTTTCGAGATGGCCTGGGTGATGGGATGCAGCCGCGTCCCGCTGCCCCCCGCCAGCACGATGCCCTTCATCCTCAGCCCCCGCTTCGTAGCCGTCCGTCAACGACTCACACTACCGGGTGGTGCTCAGAAAGCAGGTCCCTTCGCGAAGTAGGCCTTGCAGCCTGCGTTGTATTCAGTGGAGATCTGCAGCACGTTCTTCCCGTCGTCGACCGGCAGCAAGGTCGAGCTGTAGTTGGGGCAGAAGTTGTTGTAGATGCCGGTGATGTGCACCGGCGCGGGCAGCTCGTACCAGTTCCCGGCGCCGAAGTTGTCGTTGGCGAGCAAGACCCGGCCGTTCTTGCCCTGCGGGTCGCCGGCGGCGTTGGTGTAGATCTGCCCGACCATCACCAGCCGCACACCGTTCGGACCACCGGGGAACAACGTGATCGTCTGGGCGTGCTGGAAGTAGTTGCCGTTGGCGGTGGTGACGCGGGTCCCCGGATCGAGCGGATCGCCCCAGTTGGCGCCGTCGGCGGAGATCTTGAAGTACGGGTCGCAGTAGCGGTCGAGGTAATTGCAGATCTCGTAGGCCAGGTAGTACCGGCCGTCGGGCAGGCGGCGGATGATCGGCATACCCGGTCGCACCCGATGCGGGGGGATGGCCATCGTGCGCTGCTTGGTGCCCCAGTTCACCCCGTCGGTGGACGCGACCCGGTTCATCACCTGCGCGAACTGAGGTGCCTCGGTCTCGTCGGCGTAGTGCAGCCACAGTGTGCCGCCGGCGTCGACGACGAACTCGGGCTCCCAGATGCCGTCGTGGTTGTGCGAACGGGCGGCTTCGGACAGGAAGGACCAGCTGCGGCCGGCGTCACGGCTGTACCAGATCTTGATGCCGATCCGGCGCTGCGGACCGGCGTCCTGGCGGTAACTCGCGGCCCACAGCAGGGTGCCGGGCCGCAGCCTGCCGACCCGCTGCGGCAGCTCGTACAGCGTTCCGCAGCACATGCCGTAGCGGCCGTCGCGGTCGCGGATCTCACCGACCTTGTGGAAGGTCTGGCCCTCGTCGGTGCTCTCCATGATCGGGGTGAACTTGCCGCCGTCGTCTTCGCTGGTCAGCGACGCGATGATGCGACCGCGACCGATCGGGGAATGCTCGAGGCGGAGGAGTCGCGGGTACGAGCCGTAGCCGGGTACGAGCTGTTGCCGCTCGGCGGCCTGCGCGGAGGTGAACAACGACGCGATCACGGTGAGTGACAACGCTAGGGCGAGTGCGGTGCTGAGACGGCGCTTCATCGTGACCTTCCTCGAACGCGAGCGCCGGATTACACCATGTGCATCCGTCCTTTTCGGACTCCCGCGAAGGCGTCGCGGGAGAAACCCACGCCCGGGTGGCCTGAATCGATCGGCCGGGTGACCCGGTAACGCTGGGCTATCGGTCGGCGAAGTTCCTAGGACTGCTCGACTTGGGGGAACACGTGATCAGGCGCTTGTGCGCGGCCTCGGGCGCCGTGCTGTTGACCGTCGGCCTGGTGGCCTGCTCGCCGGCGAACACCGGCCGCGTCATCCCGCGAGCCGCCGCTCACGAGGGACTCCACGCCCCTTCGGGGGTGCCGACGCAGCCGCCGACGTCCACCACCACCCCGCCACCCGCACCTCAACCGCCGGAGAGCCACTCGGGCAAGGGGAACGCGTCGGTCACCACCGCCTGGCCGAGACGCCTGGGCTTCGTGACGTTCGACTGTCCGAAGTGTTCCGGGCACGTCGCGGTCAACACCGAAAACGAGCTGATCGTCAACGACACCGGCCCGTACAAGGGCACGCAGTGGATCAACGACATGCCCGGCCACCAGGCGAAGACGTTCACCGTCAAGGCCAACGCCGCCTGGACGCTGACCATCACCGACGAAAGCGGCCTGCCCGTCCTCGAGCCGGGCAAGACCCTCTCGGGCAAGAGCGAGGTCGTCCTCTCCGTGCCCGACTCCGTCTCGTCGGTCAAGCTCACCACCAAGAAGAGCGGCCGCGTCGCGGTGTGGGTGCACAGTGGCGACTACTCGGATCTCCCCGTGAACCAGCTCGGCGACTACCAGGGCGACATTCCCGTGCCCGGCCCCGCGTTCGTGTCGATCGAAGGTGACGGGACCTGGACGATCACGGCGTCCTAGGTATGACGAAGGCCACCTTCGAGGTGCTCGAAGGTGGCCTTCCCCGCCGGGATCAGCGGTAGTTCGTGAACTGCAGCGCGATCTCGAAGTCCTTGCCCTTGAGCAAGGCGATCACGTCCTGCAGCTGGTCCTTCTTCTTGCCGGACACCCGCAGCTGGTCACCCTGGATCTGCGCCTGGACGCCCTTCGGGCCCTCGTCCCGGATGAACTTGGCGATCTGCTTCGCCTTGTCCGACGCGATCCCCTGCAGGATCTTGCCGCTCACCTTGTAGATCTTGCCGGAAAGCGCCGGCTCGTCCGCCTCGAAGGCCTTCAGGGAGATGCCGCGCTTGATCAGCTTCTCCTTGAACACCTCGACCGCCGCCAGCGCCCGCTCCTCGGTCTCGGACTCGATCGCGATCGCTTCCTCACCGGACCAGTCGATCTTGGTCCCGGTACCCCGGAAGTCGAACCGGGTACCGAGCTCCTTGCTGGCCTGGTTCAGGGCGTTGTCCACCTCCTGGCGATCGACCTTGCTCACCACGTCGAAAGAGGGATCCGCCACGTGTTCTCACACCTCGTACTCGCTTGTCAGGAGCTTCCACCCTAGCCCTGCGTAACCCGGTTGACGGGCCCGCCACGGCCTTGGGTATTCTTTCATCTCGACCGGGCTTGCCCGGCCACGGCGAGTTGCCCGAGCGGCCAAAGGGATCTGACTGTAAATCAGACGGCTACGCCTTCGGGGGTTCGAATCCCTCACTCGCCACACCAGAGCGGCCCCGTGACCAGGTCACGGGGTCGCTCTTGTTCGTACTGCCGCGCCGGCGGCCCACTCAACGGCCGGGATCCGGCCTCGATGGCCAAGCCGGATGCCTGTTCGGTTCGGCCAGGTCTTCGAGGTAGGTGAGCTGGCTGAAGTCCTCGTCGTCCGCCGGAGGCGCTCCGAACGCGCGGCGTCGTCGTTCGGGCGGTGGAGGCGTCGTTTCGAGGGCCGCGGCGACCTCGGCCAGCAGCGGCCACAGCTTCTCCTGGGCTTTCGGGGTGAACAGCGCCTGCGCGAGCGGATGCTCGCAGGTCCCGGCGGCGACTTCCTCCCAGCTGAACTTGCCCTCCTGGACACAGTCCGCCGCCCGGGCCAACCGGGGCGGGGAGTCGGGCCGCGCGGCCGCCTGGCGGAAGACCTCGGCCGTGAACTTCGACGCGTCGACCATGACCCGCTACCTCCGCCCATCTCCCGCCGCTACCCGAAGCACGACCCTACCGAGGCGCGTAGCGGACGTCAGTTCGACGCGGCTCGGTAGCGCAGCAGCACGATCCCCGACGTGAACGCCCGTTCCTCCACCAGCCGCAACTTGGGCACGGCGGTCGCGCCCTCGAACAGCCGGCGGCCTTCGCCCACGACGACGGGGTAGACGAACAGCCGGTACTCGTCGACCAGCCCGGCGCCGATGAGCGCGTGCACCAGCGAGACGCTGCCGGTCGTCACGATGTCCTTGCCCTCGGCGGCCTTCAGCTTCTCGATCTCGGAACGCAGGTCGCCGGAGAGCACCGTCGTGTTCTCCCATTCCGGCTCCGTCAGGGTGCTGGAGACGACGTACTTGCTCACCGAGTTGAGATAGGCCGAGATGCCCGTTTCGTCATCCGTCTGTTTCGGCCAATAGCCGCGCATGTCTTCGAAGGAGACGCGCCCGAGGAGGAGCGCGTCGGCGTTTTCACGTTGTTCGCGTAGCGCGGTCAGAACGTCCGACTGGTCGACGTCCGGATCGCTGTCGCCGGGGCTGAACCAGTCGCCCGCCAGTTCGATGACGCCGTCGATCGTGCTGTTCTCCGTGACGATGAGTTCCCTCATGAGCCCGACCGTATCGCCGCCTCCCGACAAGAATGGGCTGATGAGCCTGCCGCCCTGGCCGTCCACACCACCGGCGCACGGATCCGTCGTCCTCCGCGAGTTCGCCGAAGCCGACGTCCGCCTCGCGTTCGAACTCGGCGAAGATCCGTACGTGCCGCTCATCGGGAGCCTGCCCGCACATCCGACCCGGCGGGAAGCGGAAGAGTGGATCGGCAGACAGAAAAGTCGTCACGCCGAAGGCCGGGGCTTCCCCTTCGTGATCGACGTGGCGGGCACCGGGGTCGGGACGATCGGGCTTTGGCTGCGGAAACTCTCCGAAGGCATCGGGATCGTGGGCTATTCGATCTCGCCCGAGTACCGGCGCCGCGGCTACGCGTCCGACGCGCTCAAAGCGATCACTCCCTTCGCCTGGACGGTGCCGGGCGTGGAGCGGATCGAGCTGTACATCGAGCCGTGGAACCGTGGCTCGCTGCGCGCGGCCGAGAACGCGGGCTACCGGCACGAGGGGCTGCTGCCCGCCCATCACGAGATAGGCGGGATCGCGCGAGACATGCTGCTCTATGTCTCGCGTTGACGCCGTCGGCGTGTCAGGTGTGCCGTTTCCCGCTTGAAAGTTGTGGCTTCCGGGGGGTGCGAAGCGGGCTATGCTGCTGGGCGATGGCGAAGGGGAGAACATGAACGCGCTCCAGCCGTGGCACCTCATCATCTTGCTTCTGGTGGTCGCCATCATCGCGACCGTGGTCGTCGTCGTGGTGGTGTCGACCAGGAAGAAGCCGCCGCGGCCGCCGTATCCCGGCGGGCAGCCTCCGTATCCGCCGCAACCTCCCTATCCGCCCCAGCAGCCGGGTCAGTACCCGCCGCAGGGCGGCCCTCCGCCGCCGCGGTAGACCGACTGCTCGCGTTTAGCCCGCTAAACGCGCTTTGCCGTACCCCTCAAGATTCGCGGATCGCGTAGTCGCCGAAAGCGGGTTCCAGTAGCTCGAAAGCCCGCTTCGCCGCCTTCGTCAGCGCTTCGGCGATCTCGTCGTTGCTCTCGCCGGCGTGCGATCGCCGCAGGACCTCGCGGAAGAGGACGCGGTCGATCGCGTTGAGTTCGGCGGCCGCCATCACCGGGGTGACGTCGCCGGTGTCGGCGCCGGTCTCGGCCGCGAGGAGGTCGGCGAGCGCCGCCTCCCGCAGTTCGTGCAACTCACGCAACCGCGCGGTGAGGGTCGGGCTCTCCAGCACCATCTTCGCGAAGGCGGGTCCGGTGAAGCCGATCACGGGGGAGTGCTCCGCCACCGCGTCCAGGAAGGTGCGCCGTAACGCGGCCAGCGCCGACTCACCCGTCTTCCTGGAGCCGACCGCGTTCGCCAGGCCGTTCGTGAACTCCTCGTGCTGGTCGAGCGCCAGATCCTCTTTGCGTGAGAAGTAGTTGGTGACGGTCTTCTTCGCCACCCTCGCCGCCGTGGCGATCTCGGCGATCGTCGTCTCTTCGAAGCCCTTCTCGATGAAGAGCATCGTCGCGTGGTCGGAGATCAGCTGCCGCGTCTCCTGCTTTTTGAGCTCTCGCAAACCCACATCCGTGCTGGTCATGGACGAACTTTACCACCGTCGTAAAAATATCCTTGACTTACGGTAGGTTGGATATAAACTTACGTCCGTACTACCGAACAGTGAGAGAAGAGGCTCCTTGACCGCTCGAATCCCCCAAGGCGACGAAGGCACCAACCGCGCCCAGGTCCGCCGGAACGACCGCCGCCATCAGCAGCCGTTCCCCGGCCGCTCGACGCCGGTGCGCCGCTCGATCGGTGTTCCGCGGCGCAGGTCGTACTGACCGCCCAGCCAGTCCGAAAACCCACCGCTGACCGAAGGGGATAGCCCATGAACGTCCTGACCTCCACCATTTCGCTGACCGTCGACGACGTCGCCGCCTCCAGCCGCTTCTTCACCGAGCACTTCGGCTTCACCGAGCAGATGGCCGCGGAGGGTTTCGTCTCCCTCGGGCACGAGACCGCGAAGGTGAACATCGTCCTGCTCGCGGCGGGGATCGAGGTCCTGCCGGAGCACCTGCGTCAGCAGCGCGCGGCCGGGGTGATCGTGGCCTTCACGGTCGATGATCTCGAAGCCGAGGAGAAGCGCCTGCGTGCCGAGGGTGTCGAGATCACGCTGCCGCTGCGGGAGGAACCGTGGGGAGAGCGTCTCTTCATGGTCACCGACCCGAACGGGGTCCCCGTGGAACTCGTGGAGTGGGTGCAGCAGTAGGGAAACGCACCGTCTCTCGGTGAAACAAAGCGGGGCTTGGTCCACAGTGGACCAAGCCCCGCTTTCCTGCTCAGGAGTCCAGATATCGCAGGATCGCGAGGACGCGGCGGCTGTAGCCCGCGGTGTTGGCCAGTCCGAGCTTGTCGAAAATGGCGTTCACGTGCTTCTCGACGGCGCTCAGCGACACGAACAGCGACTCGGCGATCCCGGCGTTGGTGTGGCCCTGCGCCATTTTCTCCAGCACTTCACGCTCGCGGGCGGTCAGCTTCGCGAGCGGATCGGTGTGCGTCGTCCTCGCGAGCAGGCGCCGTACCACCTCCGGATCGAACGCGGCCCCACCAGCGGCGACCCGATCGAGCGCCTCCAGGAACTCGCCCACCTGGGCGACCCGGTCCTTCAGGAGATAGCCGACGCGTTCGCCGTCGCCGGTGATCAGTTCGGCCGCGTACCGCTTCTCGACGTACTGCGAGAGCACCAGAACGCCGATCTCCGGCCAGCGTTTCCGGATCTCGAGTGCCGCGCGAAGGCCCTCGTCGGTGTGGGTCGGCGGCATACGGACGTCGGTGACGACCACGTCGGGCCGGTACGCGGCGGTCGTCGAGACGAGCGCTTCGCCGTCGCCGACCGACGCCACGACGTCGTGCCCCTCTTCGACCAGCAGCCGGACGAGGCCCTCCCGGAGCAAGGTCGAGTCCTCGGCGAGGATCACCCGCACGGCAGCACCGCCGTCACCACGGTCGGACCGCCGAGCGGACTGTGCACGGTGAACTCCCCGTCCGCCGCCGCGACGCGCCGCGCGAGACCGGAAAGACCGCCACCGGACTCCCGCGCCCCGCCCGTGCCGTCGTCGGTGATCCGCACCCGCACGCTGTCCCCGTCCCGCTCGGCCTCGATGTCGATCCGCGTCGCCGCGGCGTGCTTGATCGTATTGGTGACCGCCTCGGACGCGACGAAGTAGACGACGGTCTCGATGGCCGTCGATGGCCGTTCTGGCAGGTCGACGCGCAGGTGCACCGGCACGCCCGAACGTTCCGCCAGCGCCTCCAGCGCGGGGTGCAGCCCGTCCGAGTCCAGCGCGAACGGATACACCCGCCACGAAACCTCACGGAGGTCTTCGAGAGCGCGCTGCGATGCCTCGTGCGCCTGCCGGAGCAGTTCCGACGCATGGGCCGGATCACCGGCGCGCCGCGCCCGGCCCAGCAACATGCCGAGCGCGACGAGCCGCTGCTGGACGCCGTCGTGCAGATCCCGTTCGATCCGGCGGCGTTCACCGTTGACCGCCTCGACCACCTCCGCCCGGCTGGTCGAGAGTTCGGAGACCCGGCGGCGCAGCTGTTCTTTCTTGCTGGGGCCGAAAAAGCTCGTCGCCAGTTTGCGATCCAGCGTCGCGGCCCCGATGAGTCCTTGCACGGAAAGGAAAATGAGGAGCGCGCCGAAGAGTGCGGTGGTGACGGGGTCGTACCAGTCGGCCGGGGCGTCACCGCCGGGCGACCTGCCGTCGAGGAGCTGATAGGCGATGATCACGCCGGATCCCGCGCCCAGCAGGATCAGGCCGAAGATCCCGGCGCTGAGCAGCCCGATGACGCAACGCGGGATCAGGTAGGCCATCGCGCGGCGTCCGGTGTAGTCCGTCGCGTTCTCGGCGCCGAAATACTTCTCCAGCCGCTGTCGCTCCATTTCGGACAGTGTGCGGGCGCCGGAGAAGACGGGCCGCCGGAACGCGGGGACCGCGAGCGCGATGCCGCCGAAGAGCATGTAGAAGAACTCCGCGACCGCTGTCGTGGCGCCGATCGCCAGGCCCAGCGTGCCGCGGAGCATCTTGCGCAGGTAGCGGCGCATCGCTGCCGGAACAGGCATAACGCCAGGTTAGCGGGGTAACCGAAGATCGGTACTGCGGTTTTCCGCAGTGATCTGTGCCGCTTAACCGCAGTGTGCGGAACCCGGCTGATTCGTACGTTCGTTGATATCCGCAGACGACCACGAAAGGCCGCCATGAACCTCCTCCTCGCCCAAACCGCCAGCGAACCGATGGGAGGACTCGCCGGCTGGGCGGTGTCGCTGATGGACGCGCTGGGCGGTCCGGGGGCCGCGATCATCGTCGGCCTGGACAATCTGTTCCCGCCGATCCCCAGCGAGCTGGTGCTCCCGCTCGCCGGGTTCTCCGCCAGCCAGGGCACGTTCACCTTGGTGGAGGCGCTGGTGTGGACGACGTTCGGCTCGGTCGCGGGCGCGATCATCGTGTACTACCTCGGCCTGCTGCTGGGCCGAGACCGCACCCGCCGCTGGATGGCGAAGATCCCGCTGGTCAAGACCTCCGACTTCGACAAGACCGAAGCCTGGTTCCAGAAACACGGCACCAAGGCGGTGTTCTTCGGCAGGATGGTGCCGATCTTCCGCAGCCTCATCTCACTGCCCGCCGGAATCGAACGCATGCCGTTCTGGCGGTTCCTGGCCCTGACCACGCTGGGCAGCCTGATCTGGAACACGGTGTTCGTCCTGGCGGGCTACGCCCTCGGGGAGAGCTGGCATCTGGTCGAGGAGTACGCCGGGTTCTTCCAGTACTTCGTGATCGCGGCCGTCGTGGTCGCAGTGACCTTGTTCGTGGTGAGCCGTCTCCGTGAGAAGAACCGCACGAATGCCTGAGCTGTGCGGGGGCCGCCGGCCTGGGGCCCCCGCACGCGAGTCTCAGGAACGGAAGGGGCCGGTCACCTCGTAGGTGATCCCGCCGGAGGACGAACCGGAGGTTCCGCGTTGCGAGGAAAAGTACAGCCGGTTCCCCGCCGGGCTGAACGCCGGACCGCAGATCTCCGACGAGCTCTGGCCGTTGATCCGCAGGAACGGCGCCACGATGTCGTTCGGTGTGATGATGCAGATCTCCATGTTGCCGCCGTCTTCGGCGACGTACAGGTCACCCGACGAGGTCCCGGTGACGTTGTCGACGCCGGTCAGCGGCGCCGAACCGGGGCTGACCAGCGAATCGTCGTAGGCGAGTTCGTAGGTGCTGTTCGTCAGGTTGAGCTGCCAGACGCGGTTGTCACCCTTGGTGGTGAACCAGGCGGTGTCGTTGGCGTAGTGCAGGCCTTCTCCGCCGCTGAACCGCTTCGCGCCGGACACCTGGTTGCGCGTGGGGGTGGGGGAGCCGTCGGGGTCGGGCACGTTCGCCCAGGTGAAGCTGCCCGATGTCGCCGTACCCGCCTTCAATACCTGAAGCGTTCCGGCGGAAAGGTTGCCCCAGGTCGTCGGGACGAAGCGATAGAAGCAGCCGTCCGTGGTGTCTTCGGTCAGGTAGACGACCTTGCGCACCGGATCGGCCGCTGCGGCCTCGTGCTTGAACTTCCCCATCGCGGGCCGCTGGACAGCGGCCGTGGCCGGCCCGTTCGGCTGGCACTCGTAGACGAAGCCGAGGTCGATCTCCTCACAGGAAAGCCAGGTGTTCCAAGGGGTTTTGCCACCCGCGCAGTTCTGCCGCGTATTCGCCAGGATGCGGTGAGCGCCGGTGATGTTCCCGCTCGCGTCGAATTTGACCGCGCTGGCGCCACCCCCGGGGGTGATCTCCGAGTTCGACACGTAGATCCAGCCGTTGCCGTCGGCGAACACCGCACCGCCGTCCGGGGCGCTGTGCCAGGTGTAGCCGGTGCCCGCGACCTGCTGACCGGAGCGCGCGATGACGCGGCTGGTGAATCCGGCCGGCAGCTGGATCCCGTTCGCGTCGGCCGCCTGGAGCGCGCCGTACGGGCTGGGTCCGTTCTGCGCGGGCGCAGCCAAAGCCGTCCCCGAGAGCCTGTTGCCGAACGCCGTGACCCCGGCGCCGACCACGGCCGCGCGCAGGAAATTCCGTCGCTTCACTCGTGCCTCCAAGACATCCGCTGATGTGGTGGTGCGGTAAGGAGCGGAGGGGAGGTTACGGGCGGAACGGGACTTTCAGGTGAATTCGCAACGTATTCGCCGGTGGCAAGGGTACTTTCGTAGGAACCCGCTCAGCCGGGTGTGCCGTCCGAGTTCTCGATCAGGGCGCGGAATCCGGCCAGCAACGCGGTGAGGCCGACTTCGAACTCGTCGTCGCTGCCGAGTTCCGCGAGGGCGTCGGCGTGCCGGACGAGCAACGGGACGGCCGCGGCGTCTCGCGAGCGATACAGCTGCCTCCGGTGCCGCTTCTCTTCCGGATCTCGTGCGTCGACGCCGAGATTGAAGTGCACCGAGCCGATGACGAAGGTGGCCAGCGACGACGCGGCGGCCGCGGCGAGCTTGGGGCTGAGACCCGCGCCGATGAACAGTTCGAGGGCGTAGTTCATCCCGGCCAGCGAGTTGGGGCCGAGCCGTTCGGTCCCGCGAAGGAGCGAGGCCACGCCGGGATGACGGCGCAGGTGCTCCCGGAACCGGTGTGCGGACCACGCCGCCTTCGCGGCCCAATCCGCGTCTTCGGGTGGAGCGGCGCTCGCCACGCTGATCGCCTTGTCGACGAGCAGGGTCACCAGCTCCTCACGATTGCGGAGGTGCCGGTAGAGCGATGCCTGGGTGCAGCCGAGCTCCTCGGCCACGTTGCGCATGGTCAGCGCGGCCGCTCCGCGCGCGTCGAGCAGGGCCATGGACGCGTCGAGGATGCCCTCGAGGGTCAGCGATCTGCGCCGCCGCTGCCGCGCGGGTTCGTTCTCCCTGGCCAGCCACCAGGCCGCCGTTCCCGGCCGCGGTTCGCCGGTGTCCGCTGTCGTGCTCGGTTCGCCCACGGGCCAAGGATAAGTCCTATGCGAACAAGTATCACTTAATATAAGCTAACGCTGTTCGCTTAACGGTGACTGAAGGGGAAACCATGCGTGCCGTACGAAACTCCGATCAGGGCATCCGCGTGGCCGAGGCCGACGAACTGGAAGGTTCCGGCGTCCGCCTCGCCATCGCCTCGGCCGGTATCTGCGGGACCGACGTCGGCTTCGCGGCGAACGGCGTTCAGGGCTACACCTACGGCCACGAATTCGCCGGGACCGCCGCCGACGGCCGTTCTTACGCCGTCGAACCCACGGTCTACTGCGGAGAATGCGAGCAATGCCGTCAGGGTCACGTCCAGAGATGCGACGACCCGGACCACGGAACGCTCGGCATCTTCCGGGACGGCGGCATGTGCGACGCGGTCACGGTTCCCGAGCACATGCTCGTCCCCCTCCCGGAAGGCCTGGACGTGCGCGACGCCTGTCTCGTCGAACCGGCGTCGGTGGCCGGGCACGGTGTCCGCGTCGCGGCACTCGAAAAGGGGGAGCGGGTCGCGATCGTCGGGGGCGGCAGCGTCGGGCTGCTGGCCGCGGCGACGGCCCGGCAACGCGGCTTCGAGGTCGATGTCGAGGCGCGCCACGAGCACCAGAGGATCGCGGCGGAACGTCTGGAAGCCGGTTCGGTCACGGGCAGCTACGACGTCGTGATCGACGCCGCGGGCAGCGAGGCGGGCCTCGCCCGGTGCGCCGAACTCGCCCGCCCTGGCGGTCGCGTCGTGCTGCTGGGGGTTTACCAGCACACGGCTCCGATCCCGGGCATCGTCAGTCTGGTCAAGGAACTCACCTACGTGCACTCCGTCGCCTACAGCAGGCACGACGGCATCCGCGACACCGAAGAGGCCGCGGCGCTGCTCGCGGGCGACCCCGAGATCGCGCGGACGGTGATCACCCACCGCTTCCCTCTCGATGACGCAGCCGAGGCCTTCCGTGTGGCGGGCGACCGGGCCTCCGGGGCCATCAAGGTCGTCCTTCACCCCTGAACAGCCGAAAGCCCCGGATCCTTCGCGGATCCGAGGCTTCGGGCTTCGTGCCGTTACGCCGCCTGAGCGACCGGTGTGGACGCCGGGGTCAGCGCGATGTCCAGCACGTCACGGACGTTCGCCACGGCGTGGACGTCCAGCTGGGCAAGCACTTCGGCCGGGACGTCGTCGAGGTCCGGCTCGTTGCGCTGCGGGATGATCACTGTCTTCATTCCGGCCCGGTGCGCGGCCAGCAGCTTCTGCTTGACCCCGCCGATCGGCAGCACGCGCCCGGTCAGCGACACCTCACCGGTCATCGCCACGTCCGACTTCACGACCCGGCCCGAAAGCAGCGACGCCAACGCGGTCGTCATCGTGATCCCGGCGCTCGGCCCGTCCTTCGGCACCGCGCCCGCCGGAACGTGGACGTGGATGCCGCGCTCCTTCAGGTCGCCGACCGGCAGTTCCAGCTCGGCGCCGTGCGAACGCAGGTACGACAACGCGATCTGCACCGACTCCTTCATCACCTCGCCAAGCTGGCCGGTCAGCTGCAGCCCGGTCGCGCCGGACTCGGGATCCGCCAGCGACGCCTCGATGTAGAGGACGTCACCACCGGCGCCGGTCACCGCGAGGCCGGTCGCCACGCCGGGGGTCGACGTGCGCTGGGTCGACGCGGGCAGCGACGACTCCGGTAGGTGCCGCGGACGGCCGAGGTAGGTCTCGAGCCCGTCGGCGTCGATGGTCAGCGGCAGCTCGACCTCGTCCAGCGCGACCTTGGTCGCCACCTTCCGCAGCACCTTCGCGATGGTCCGGTTCGCGTTGCGCACCCCGGCTTCCCGCGTGTACTCGGCGGCGATACGGCTGAACGCGTCGTCGGTCAGCGCGACGTCGTCCTTGCCGAGCCCGGCCCGTTCCAGCTCGCGGGGGAGCAGGTGGTCGCGGGCGATGGTGACCTTCTCGTGCTCGGTGTAGCCGTCGAGGGTGACCAGCTCCATCCGGTCCAGCAACGGGCCGGGGATGGTCTCGAGCGCGTTCGCCGTCGCGAGGAACACGACGTCGGAC
Organism: Amycolatopsis sp. NPDC039088; assembly: GCF_055598845.1. NCBI lineage: Bacteria > Bacillati > Actinomycetota > Actinomycetes > Pseudonocardiales > Pseudonocardiaceae > Amycolatopsis > Amycolatopsis sp. NPDC039088. The sequence continues at coordinate 183,783 of NZ_JBVKAE010000002.1, forward strand.
AGGTCGAGTTCGACCTCCAGGTAGTGGTCGCGGAACGTGTGGTTCTGTTCCGGGTCCAGCACTTCCAGCAGCGCCGCCGTCGGGTCGCCGCGGTAGTCGGCGCCGACCTTGTCGATCTCGTCGAGCAGCACGACCGGGTTCATCGAGCCCGCTTCCTTGATGGCGCGGACGATCCGGCCGGGCAACGCGCCGACGTAGGTGCGGCGGTGCCCGCGGATCTCGGCCTCGTCGCGGATACCGCCGAGCGCGACCCGGACGAACTTGCGGCCCATCGCCTTCGCCACGGACTCGCCGAGCGAGGTCTTGCCGACCCCGGGAGGACCGGCGAGCGCGAGCACGGCACCCGAACGGCGTCCGCCGACCGGCCCGAGACCGGACTCCGCGCGACGCTTGCGCACGGCCAGGTACTCGATGATGCGTTCCTTCACGTCGTCGAGACCGGCGTGATCGGCGTCGAGGATGTCGCGCGCGGCGGCGATGTCGTGGACGTCGGTGGTGCGCTCGTTCCACGGCAGTTCGAGGACGGTGTCCAGCCACGTGCGGATCCAGCCGCCCTCGGGGGACTGCTCCGACGTCCGCTCCAGTTTGTCCACTTCGGACAGTGCGGCCTTCTTGACCGCGTCCGGCAGTTCGGCGGCCTCGACGCGGGCGCGGTAGTCGTCGTCGTTGGCGGTGCCGTCGAGTTCGCCCAGCTCCTTGCGGATCGCTTCGAGCTGGCGGCGCAGCAGGAACTCCTTCTGCTGCTTCTCCATGCCCTCCTGGACGTCCTTGCGGATGGTGTCGGTGACCTCGAGTTCGGCCAGCTGCTCACGGCTCCATTCGAGGGCCTTTTCGAGCCGTGCCGAAACGTCGAGCGCGGAGAGCAGTTCGAGCTTCTGGTCGGTGTTCAGGTACGACGAGTTGCCCGCGAGATCGGCGAGCGCGGACGGGTCCTCGACCTCCTGGACGGCGTCGATCATCTGCCAGCCGCCGCGCTGCTGGAGGATCGCGAGGACGACGCTCTTGTACTCGGACGCGAGCTTCGCGGAGTTGTCGTCGGTGGTCTCGGTGGCGACTTCGGCGTGGACCCAGCGGGCGGCGCCGGGGCCGTCGGCGATGCGGCCGACCGTGGCGCGGCGGGTGCCACGCAGCAGCACCGCGGTCTTGCCGCCGGGCACGCGGCCGATGCGCTCGACGGTCGCGATGGTGCCGAGTTCGGCGTACTCGCCGTGGACGCGGGGCACGATCAGCACCTCGGCCTTGGTGGCGGCGCTGGAGCGGATCCCCGGGAAGGAAGCCTGGGCAGGCGTGTTGGCCTGGGCGGACTCCACCGCGGCCCGCGTCTCCGTGTCGGTGAGGTCGAGCGGGACGATCATGCCCGGCAGCACGACGTCGTCATCGAGCGGGAGGACGGGCAGGAGGCGGTTGTCGGTCATCTGTGCACTCCTCGGTTAGTTGAGTCTGACTAGCTCAACTCTCTGATCGACCCGTTTGTTTCCCCCTGACGTTCGCCGTCAGCGATCACCCACCCCTCAGACCTCTGTGCCCCAAGGCGGCGCGGTTAGCCCGCGAAAGGCGACGCGGAGGGGTCAGAGGTCGGACGTAAGCGGGTGCGTGGCGACCCCGCACCAAGCGAACGGCCGGGCACCTTCCTCGTCCCGCCGCAGCTCCCGCACCGGCCGCCAGTCGGGCAGGTGCACGATGCCGGGCTCCAGCAGCGGCCAGTCTCCGAAGAGCGGCTCGATCTCTTCGCGATCCCGCATCCACACCGGGTTGCTCGTCTTCCGGTACTGCTCGACCATCCATCGCAGACCGTCGGCGTTCTCGCCGGTCTGGCCACCGAAGCTCATGTGGGACAGCCCCAGCCAGCTGCCCGGCGCCAACGCGTTCCGGTAGGTCGAGACCAGCGCGGGCGGATCGTCGTGCGGCCCGGCGAAATGCAGCACGGCCATCAGCATCAGGCACACCGGCTGGTCGAAGTCGATCAGCCGCAACGTCTCCGGATGCCGCAGGACGTCCTTCGGCCGCCGCATGTCCGCCTGGATGATCCCGGCCCAATCGGTCGCCTCGTGCCGTTCGAGGATCAGTTCCGCGTGCGCCACCGCCACCGGCTCGTAGTCGACGTACACGACCTTCGCCGCATCGCCCGGTTCGAGCTCCTCTTGGACGATCTCGTGCACGTTCCCGGCGGTCGGGACGCCGGAGCCCAGATCGATGAACTGCCGGATGCCCGCGTCCAGCGCGGCGCGTACGACACGATTCATGAACTCGCGGTTGTGCCGCGCACCCGGTTTGACCCACCGCCACTGCCGTTCCAGCGCGCGGGCGAACTCACGGTCGACCGCCCAGTTGTGGGTGCCGCCGAGAAACCAGTCGTAGATCCTCGCCGCGGACGGCTTTTCGGTGTCGACCCCCGTCGGCGCCACCGGTGCCGAGTCGTCGTCGCCGGTCATGGCTGACCCCCTGATCCTTCGAAGATCAGCGTATCGGGATCAGCGCACCGCGGGCCGGCGCTGCCAGTAGGTCCAGAGCGGCCGGTAGCCCTGCGCGTACCAGAACGGCGTCGAGCGCGGATTGGCCAGCGCGTGGTGCAGCAGCACGGCTTCGGTCCCGCATTCGTCGAAGACCTGGTGCGCGTGCGCGGCGAGCGCGGACCCCACCCCGCTCGATCGCGCCGGCTCGGCCACCGCCAGCGACGACAGATAGCCGACCCGGTCCGCCGCGACCCGGTCGCCGATCCACGAAGTCTCGTCGGGGAACTGCACCCGCACCATGCCCAGCGCGCGCCCGTACAGCTCCGCGATCCACAACGTCGGGTTTTCCCGGCCCAGCTGTTTCGACAGATCCGCCGTGATCGCTTCCTTCGCGCCTTCGCGCAAAGTGACAGTTCCGAACTGCGCGTCATACCGCTGCAATTCCAGTTCGAGCCCGACCGCGGTTTCGAGATCATCCGCTTCGGCCGGCCGGATGTGCACCCCCGGCGTAGCGGGCGGACCGGACATGGCCAGCCGGTCCGCCGGGCGGACCGCGATCACCAGCACCGGAGCGAAGCCGCGGCGCAGCAATTCGGCCGAGCCGGGCGAATCGCGGCTCGGCCGCACCACGGTCGCCGCCGTTTCGACATCTCCAGGTGAGGCGACCGCCTCCAGATGTTCATCCCATCGGGTGAGTAATGCGTCAAGGGCCGCTTCCGGCCGGGGTCCGGTGAGCCGGGCTTCGAGGCGATGTTCGACGAGGGCCCGCCACGGAGAGTCAACAGAATCAGGACCCGCTTCGGTGCGTACCGACAATCCGGCGGCGGCCGAGTCGCCGGCTGTCGCGGAGAGTGACACGCAACCCTCGACAGGCTCCAGTGCAGGCATTTCCGGGAGCAGGGCGTCCACTGTGGCGAGCCGCTCGGCATGTCCGGCGGCGATCGCGTGGCTATTCATAGGACTATTCAAGCCCCTACTGACGGGTCCGCCAGGAACTTCACGAGATTGGCCCCGCCGCGCTGCCAGGTGACTTCCGGTAGTCGGAGGGAACGCGAATAACGCTCCCATTTCACCCCTTGGTCCACGCAGGTCAGCGCGACGAGCCCATTGTTAACCCTGGGGTGATCTCATACTGTCTCGAATGGGACTTGGGTACGCCCTCCGGGGTACTGTATTGCCCTCGTCCCCGAGGTCGCGGTAGGACAAGACCGGTTGGGCAGCCGGGAAGGAAGGTCGGATGCCGGACACGAACGGCAGCCCCGGGAGCACCGCACAGGCGGCACCGGGCAAGGGAGGGGCCGTTACGGAGGCTCGAACCGACGAGCGACGATTCCGCGTCTACACCTTCGCCGTACTCACCATGGGCATCGCCGCCGCGGCCGCGGTCAGCCTGTGGCTGGACTTCGAAGCCTCCGACGATCTGTTGTGGATCGGGCCGATCCTCGCGCTCGCCTTCCTGCTCGCCGAACAACTCGGGATCAACGTCGACGTCCGCAGCGGCATCTCGTGGACGATCTCGTTCACCGAGATCCCGCTGGTCATCGGATTCTTCGTCGCACCCTTCGAAGTCGTCCTCGCCGCGCATCTCGCGGCGGGCATCGGAACCCTGCTGGCCCGCAAGGTCGCGGGCCGCGTCCTCTACAACGCCGGCGCCTTCCTGCTGGAGATCACCGGCGCGTTCGCCGTGGCAGGACTGGTGAAACAGGCCTCCGGCGCGCACGACATGACCTGGATCGCCGCGCTGGCAGGCACTTTGACCGCGCCGCTGGTCAGCACGCTGCTCGCGCTCGCCGCCGTCCGCGTGCTGCGCCGCCGCATGCGGGTCAGCACCGCGATCCGGCTCACCGGCCGCATCCTCGTCGTCGGCTTCGTCAACGCGTCGGTCGGTCTTTCCGGTTATTTGGTCATTTCCGGTACCCCGAAGGCCTGGCCGCTCGTGCTGGCGGTCTTCCTCGGGCTCACCGCGTTGTACTGGGCGTACTCCGATCTGCTCCGCGAACAGCGCGACATGGAAGCGCTATCCGACGTCAGCCTGATGGTCGCGCGCTCCGGTCAGCAGGCGGCCGCGCGTCCCGCCGGGCGGGCCGACGAACTCGTCGGCGGAGTGGACGTCCGTGAGTGGGCGACCATCGCCGAACGCATCAAGGACCAGCTGGCCGCCGGCCGCGTCGTGCTCCGGCTGCGGCTGGAACCCAAGGACACCATGCGGATGGTCGTCGCCGGCGACGAACTGCCGCCGGTGGATCCGGCCGCCGACGATCCGTTGCTGCGCCTCCCCGGCGCGCACGTCCGGCATTTCCGGATCACCGAAGCCAATCCCGACGTCCGTTCCGCGTTGCTCGACCGCGGCGCGCAGGAGGCGCTGGTCGTCCCGCTGCGCAGTGCGAACCAGCTCCTCGGCGTCGTCGAAGCGCACGACAGGCTTTCGCGCTGGCGTGGTTTCGGCAAGTACGACATCCAGTTGCTCGGCACGATGGCCAGCCACCTCGCGACGTCGCTGGACAACCGGCGCCTGCTCGCGACCCTGCGCCACGACGCCTACCATGATCCGCTGACCGGCCTGCTCAACCGGCCGGGCTTCCGCCAGGTCGCCAAGGAACCGTTGCGGGAACAGGTCGACGCGGTCGTGCTGCGGGTCGACCTCGACGTCTTCTCCACCGTCAGCGACGCGCTCGGTTACGTGTGGGCCGACCGGATGGTCATCGCCGCCGGCCGCCGCATCCGCGACGCGCTCGGCCCCGACGTCCCGCTCGCCAGGCTCGAAGGCGCTTCCTTCGCGGCACTTCTCGTCGGCTGCGCGCCGGAACGCGCACAGGCCGCCGCGGAACTGCTTCGCGCGGAACTCGTCGCCCCGTATCCGGTGGACCGGCTTTCCGTCGAAGCCAACGCGATGATCGGCTACGCCACGTCCTCCGCCGACGACGACGACCAGGTCGACGTCGACGGGCTCCTGCAGCGCGCCGACGTCGCCGTCCGCGCGACCAAGGGCGGTGAAGAGGTCCGCGGCTACATGGCCAGCATGGGCCAGATCTTCATGCGCCGGTTCCAGATGGTCACGCAGTTCCGGCAGTCGCTCGAAGAAGGCCAGCTGAGCGTCCACTACCAACCCAAGATCACCTTGCCGAACCGGCAGATCCAAGGTGTCGAGGCGCTGGTGCGCTGGGTGCACCCGGAGTTCGGCAGGCTCGGCCCGGACGAGTTCGTCCCGGCGATCGAAGCAGCGGGCCTCATCGGCGTCCTGACGTCCTTCGTGCTCGAAGAATCGTTGAAGCGTGTGCGGAAGTGGCTCGACGAAGGCCTGCGCATCTCCGCCGCGGTGAACCTGTCGGTGCGGAACCTGGCCGACGAGGACTTCCCGACGAAGGTCGCGCGCGAACTCGACCGCTTCGGCATCCCACCCGAGCTGCTCACCTTCGAGCTGACCGAATCCGGTGTGATGTCCGACCCGCAGAAGGCGCTGCCGATCCTGCGGGAACTGCACTCGCTGGGCATCGTGCTCGCCGTGGACGACTTCGGCACCGGCTACTCGTCACTGGCCTACCTGCGGCAGCTCCCGGTCGACCAGGTCAAGATCGACAAGAGTTTCGTCCTCGGCATGGGTACCGACCTCGGCGACCTCGCCGTCGTGCGCTCCATCGTCGAACTGGGCCACTCGCTCGGCCTCACGGTCGTCGCCGAGGGTGTCGAGGAGGACGTCGCGCGGGATCAGCTCGAGGCGATGGGATGTGACGTGGCACAGGGCTACCTCATCTCGCGGCCGCTGCCGGAGGACCGCCTGGAGGCGTGGCTGCAGGCCCGCACGGCGCGCTCGCCCGGCCGACACTCCGAGACCGTCTTGACCCTCCTGACCTGAGGTTTTGCGGTAAGAGGACCCCCCTGAACTTCGGGTCTTCCGGCGTTGGTAATCTTTCCAAGTCCTCGCGAGAGGCCAGGCCCCTTTAGCTCAGTCGGCAGAGCGTCTCCATGGTAAGGAGAAGGTCTACGGTTCGATTCCGTAAAGGGGCTCGCGACCTCAGCCGCGTCACGCAAGCGTGTCGCGGCTTGGAGCATGTAAGGGCGGTGTAGCTCAGTTGGCAGAGCAAGCGGCTCATAATCGCTGTGTCGCCGGTTCAAGTCCGGCCACCGCTACGCGGTAACCCTGGGTGTCCCAGGCCTAGAGAGAAGGAAATGCTGTGGCTGCCACTGACGTGCGACCGAAGATCACGCTCGCGTGTGAGGAGTGCAAGCACCGCAACTACATCACCAAGAAGAACCGGCGCAACAACCCGGATCGCCTGGAGATGAAGAAGTTCTGCCCGAACTGCGGTACGCACCGGACTCACAAAGAGACCCGCTGAGCGTCTAGCGGTTCTACAAGTCTCACCCGAAGCCGTCCTGGTCACCAGGGCGGCTTCGGGCATTTCCGGGTTCTGTAGCCTGCTCGGGTGGCCTTGGACCAGTCGTTCACCGGGCGGGTGTACCCGCCGACCAGTACCTATGAAGTGAGTCGCGAGAAGATCCGGGAGTTCGCCGACTCGCTCGGCGACGCGAACCCGCTCTATCGCGACGCCGAAGCGGCGAAGGCGGCCGGATACCCCGACGTCATCGCGCCGCCGACGTTCCTCACGATCATCAACCTCGCCTCGATCAACGCGATCGTCACCGACCCCGAACTCGGTCTGGACTATTCGCGGATGGTCCACGGCGACCAGCGGTTCACCTACGTGCGGCCGGTGCACGCGGGCGACGTCCTGTCGCTCACCACGCACATCGACAACATCATGGCCCGCGCGGGGAACGACTTCATCAACCTGCGCGCCGAGATCGCGGGCGCCGACGGTGGCCCGATCGCCACCACGCACGCCCAGCTCGTGGTCCGAGGGGAGGGCGCGTGAGCACGTTCACCGCCGGAGAAGAACTGCCGCCGCTGACCGTCGAGGTCACCAGGGAGCAGTTGGTGCGGTACGCCGGTGCCTCGCTGGACTTCAACCCGATCCACTGGAACGAGGCCTTCGCGAAGGAGGTCGGCCTGCCGGACGTCATCGCGCACGGCATGCTGACCATGGCGCTCGGCGCGCGGCTCGTCACCGACTGGCTGGGTGACCCGGGCCGTCTCGTCGACTACTTCGCGCGCTTCACGCGCCCCGTGGTCGTGCCGAACGACGGTGCGGCGACGATCGAGTTCACCGGGAAGGTCGCCGTGGTCAACGACGACGGCACCGCGCGGATCGACATCACCGCCAAGTTCGACGGCAAGGCGGTCCTGGGGAAGGCCCAAGTGATCGCCCGCGCCTGACCCGAAAACGAGAGCAAGGGACCTTTGCTAGCGTCGCTTAGCATGCCTAAGTAAGCGAGAGCAAAGGTCCCTTGCTCTCTTTTCGCAGGTCAGAGGGGTCGTCAAGATCTTGGGTCGGCTTGCGAAGCGCCGCGAAGGCGCTTCGCAAGCTTAAGAAGGCTCCTATGCGAGCTTAAGCAGCTTCTCGATGACCTCCGCCATGCCTTCCTCGCCCCGGGCGTTCGGGTGCAGCGGCGCCGCGGGAACCGCGGGTGCCGGGCCCTCGACCCACCGCCGGTTCGCGGCGCTGCACATGTCGCGCCCCTTGCTCGCGGTCGACATGTCGGCGAAGCCCGCTTCGTGCTTCTTCGCCGTCTCCGCCAGCGCGGTGTTCAGCCGCGCGAGCGAGCTGCGGAAGTAGGCCATGTCTCCGGCTCCGACCGGCAGTACCGGCCAGCAGGCGCCGTCGTCGTCCGGAAGCACCGTCGGATAGCCGACGACCACGATGCGCACTTCGGGCGCCTTCGCGCGGATCTGGTCCAGAATCCCGCCCAACCGGTCCATCGCGGCAGTGATCCGTTCGCCGAGTTGGTCGCGTCCGCCGGCGGTCAGCTGGGTCTTGCACGGCGAAGCGGTCTGGTGCTGCGTCGCGCACTGGCTCGCGAAGCCGACGAAGCCCACGTCGTTGCCGCCGATACCGACGGTCACCAGCGTCGTGTCGCCGTCGATCGCTTCGAGTTGCGGAGCGTTTGTGCCGTCGCGGGTCTTCTGCGTGCCGGTGAGGTGTTCGGTCGTGGCGCCACCGCAACTGACGTCGACGAACTCGGCCGGACGCAGCTTCGCGGCGAGCAGGCTCGGATAGTTGTTGTCCGAGCGGTCGCAGCCGGCGGGCGCGCCCACCGGCCGTCCGGTGCCCGGCGACGCCGTATAGGAGTCACCCAGAGCGACATATCGCCCCGTGCCATCCGACGTGGTGACCCCCGTCGGTGTCACCGATGTTCCACGCACCCACAGGTGGTAGGCGATCCCCAGGACCGACAGCACGATCACCAGGAACAGACAGCCGCCGCCAGTTCTCCGCTGCGTCACCCGTTCGTTGTACGCGATCAAGGTCACTCTTGTCATCGGACTTAAGGCCGATGACGCACGAGAGAAGGCCCGTCCCTCAGTCGTCCGGGACGAGGCCGCGTAGCTCGGCGGCGAGATCGAGGGCGTGAGTGACGTCCCGCGCGAGGTAATGCGGGTCGACGAAGGCCTCGGTGATCCCGGTTTCGGCGGCCGCGTCCAACTGCCCCGCGACGTCCTTCAGCTCGGTACCTGGTTTCGGGTTGATCCGCAGCACCCGCCGCAGCGCGCCGGGGTCGCGGTCCGCCTTCTCCGCCGCGCTCGCCACGGTCTCCCAGAGCTTCGCGAGGTAGGGCGCGGGCAACCCGGCAGGCAGCCAGCCGTCCGCGCGGCGGCCGACCCGGTCCAGCGCCGCCGCCGACATCCCGCCGAGCAACACGGGCGGATGCGGGCTCTGCACCGGCCGCAGACCGACCTTCGACGCCGGGATCCGCCAGCGTTCGCCTTCGTGCTCGACCGGATCGCCGGTCCAGAACTCCCGAAGGACGTCGAGAAGCTCCTCCAGTTGCTTGCCGCGGCCCTTCCAGGGCGTGCCGGTCGCGGTGTACTCGTCGCGAAGCCAGCCGGTGCCCAGCCCGACGTCCAGACGGCCACCGCTCACCTGATCCAGCGAAGTGAGCATCCGGGCGAGCACCACGGCCGGATACACCGTTCCGGTGAGCGTGCTCGTCCCGAGCCGGACCTTCTTCGTGACGCTCGCGGCCACCGTCAGCAGGATCAGCGGATCGGCGAAGGTGACGAATTCGGGCGGGTACGGCCGTTCCGGCGTGCCGCCGGGGTAGCGGTCCGACGGCGAAACCGGGGCCAGCACCCGGTCTCCGACCCACAACGACGCATAGCCGAGTTCCTCGGCGGCCGTCGCGAAACCGGCGACGGCGTCCATTGCCGCGAGAGGACCGTACTGCGGAAGCGCGATGCCCAGGCGCATCACGGTCACCGTGCTTCCGCGAGCAGCCGCCCCATCCTGGTGATGCCCTCGGCGAGATCGTTTTCGTCCAGCGCATAGGAAATCCGGCAGTACCCCGGCGTCCCGAACGCCTCGCCGGGCACCACGGCGACCTCGGCCTCGCGCAGGATCAGATCGGCCAGCGCCACCGTGTCACTCGGCCGTTCGCCGCGGATTTCCTTGCCCAGTAAGGCTTTCATCGACGGGTACACGTAAAAGGCGCCGAGTGGCACGGGAGTCTCGACTCCCGGGATCTCGGAAAGCAGCGAAAGTGCCGTCTTACGCCGGGAATCGAACGCTTCGCGCATCGTGTGAACGGCGTCGAGTGGACCGCTCACCGCCGCCAGCGCGGCCCGCTGCGCGACGTTCGAAACGTTGCCGCACAAGTGCGACTGATACGCCGTCGCCGCCTTGACCACGTCCTGGGGGCCGAGCAGCCAGCCCACCCGCCAGCCGGTCATCGAGTACGTCTTCGCGACGCCGTTCAGGATGACCGTCCGGTCGGCGAGTTCCGGGACCACGACGGGCATCGAGGGTGCTACGGCGCCGTCGTAGACCAGATGTTCGTAGATCTCGTCGGTGACGACCCAGAGGCCGTTCTCGTACGCCCAGCGCCCGATCGCCTCGACCTGGTCGCGCGGGTACACGGCGCCTGTCGGGTTCGACGGCGAGACGAACAGCAGCACCTTCGTGCGCGGTGTCCTGGCGGCTTCGAGCTGCTCGACAGTGACCAGATATCCCGTCGTCTCGTCCGCGGTGACCTGCACTCCGACGCCGCCGGCGAGGGCGATCGACTCCGGGTAGGTGGTCCAGTACGGCGCGGGCAGCAGCACTTCGTCGCCCGGGTCGAGCAGCGTCGCGAACGCGGAGTAGACCGCCTGCTTGCCGCCGTTGGTCACCAAGACGCGGCCAGGGTCGACGTCGAACCCGGAGTCGCGGAGGGTCTTCGCCGCGATCGCCTCGCGAAGCTCCGGCAACCCGCCCGCGGCGGTGTAGCCGTGGTTCACCCTGTCCCGGACGGCCGCTTCGGCGGCATCGAGCACGTTGGCCGGGGTGGGGAAGTCCGGCTGCCCAGCCCCGAAGCCGATCACCGGACGGCCCTGCGCCTTGAGCTCCCGGGCCTTCGCGTCGACCGCCAACGTGGCCGACGGCGTGATGCCGCCGATGCGGGCCGAGACGCGGGACGCCGGGGAAGGGGAGGGTGCGGGAGCGCTCATGGCGACATCGTGGCACGATCATGGGGTCGGCCGTGGGGGAGTTTCCTCGCGGAAGGCTGCTCCGCGCCGCTTTGAGGGGCGCGGTTGCGAAGCTGTTCGGGGGTTGCCGTAGACTTCTGGTCTCGGAACGCACTACGGTCATCCCCGCCACGGCGGTGGGGACGATGGAATGCGTCCTCGGGAGCCCCAGAGCATCGGGGATCCAAAGGGGTGTAGCTCAATTGGCAGAGCAGCGGTCTCCAAAACCGCAGGTTGCAGGTTCAAGTCCTGTCACCCCTGCGTAAGCGAACTGGTGAAGGCGGAGGAGTGGTCGTGAGCGACAGCGACGCCAGCGGTGAGAAGGCGCAGGACGGCGCCGGGCAGAAGCCCGACGAACAGTCCCGCCCGGTGACCGCCGCTGCCCGGCGTGAGCGCCGTGCGTCCGCGCGCCCGTCCGGTAAGGCCGACGCCAAGTCGGATGACAAGACCCGCCCCGCCGGCAAGGCGAAGGCCGGGGACAAGACCGAAAAATCCAAGGACGCCAAAGGCACGGCGACTCCGAAGCGCGACCGCAAGCCGAAGCAGGCGTCGATCTTCGCCCGGCTGATGCGTTTCATCCGCGAAGTCTGGGCCGAGCTGCGCAAGGTCATCTGGCCGAACCGCAAGCAGATGGTCACCTACACCGCGGTGGTGCTGGTCTTCGTGGTGTTCATGGTGGCGCTGGTGAGCGGCCTCGACCTGGCCTTCAAAGAGGTCGTCGGTGCCGTCTTCGGCAGCTGAGGCAGCCGGTCGCGGCGCTTGAAAGCGCCGCACGGTGGCTGGCGCCACGGCAACCGATCAACTGAGAGGACGGAACGTGACCTCCGACAACGGCACAGCAGCCGGTCATGAGCTGACCGAGCTTTCCGACGAGCAGGTGCACGCGGCACTCGGCGACGAGCAGTCCGAGCACCTGGACTCCGTCGAGGTGCCCGCCGCAGGCGACGAGGTCGACGAAGCCGGAGATGTCGCGGAGGCCGAAGAGGCGTCCGTCGAGACCGAAGACGACGACAACGCAGCCGACGACACCGCCGCCGAGGCCGAGCCCGCCGAGGAACTCGACCCGGTCGCGAAGCTGCGCGCGGAACTCAACGCCGCTCCCGGTGAGTGGTACGTCGTGCACTCGTACGCGGGTTACGAGAACAAGGTGAAGACCAACCTCGAGACCCGTACCCAGACGCTGGACGTCGAGGACTACATCTTCCAGATCGAGGTCCCGACCGAAGAGGTCACCGAGATCAAGAACGGCCAGCGCAAGCAGGTGCAGCGCAAGGTGCTGCCCGGCTACATCCTGGTCCGGATGGACCTGAACGACGCCTCGTGGAGCGCGGTGCGCAACACGCCGGGTGTCACCGGGTTCGTCGGCGCCACCTCGCGCCCGTCGCCGCTGACCGTGGAAGAGGTGCTGAAGTTCCTCGCACCCAAGGTCGAAGCCGCGGCACCCGCCAAGTCCGGCAAGGGCGAGGCCGCTTCGTCCGAGTCGCAGCTGGGCGGCCCCGCGGTCGAGGTCGACTTCGAGATCGGCGAGTCGGTCACCGTCATGGACGGCCCGTTCGCGACGCTGCCCGCGACGATCTCCGAGGTCAACGTGGACGGGCAGAAGCTGAAGGTCCTGGTGTCGATCTTCGGCCGGGAGACCCCGGTCGAGCTGTCGTTCAACCAGGTCTCCAAGATCTGACGGCCGCCAGACGGCCGGCAGTCCCCGCGTACTGGCAGGTGTGCGGGGGACTCAAGTCAGTAAGAAGGAACAAACGAAATGCCACCCAAGAAGAAGAAGCTTGCGGCGATCATCAAGCTGCAGATCAAGGCGGGTGCGGCCAACCCCGCGCCGCCGGTCGGCCCCGCGCTGGGTCAGCACGGCGTCAACATCATGGAGTTCTGCAAGGCCTACAACGCCGCGACCGAGTCGCAGCGCGGGGACGTCGTCCCGGTCGAGATCTCCGTGTACGAAGACCGCTCGTTCGACTTCAAGCTCAAGACGCCGCCGGCCGCGAAGCTGCTGCTGAAGGCCGCGGGCGTGGAGAAGGGCTCCGGCGAGCCGCACAAGACCAAGGTCGCCAAGGTCACCTGGGACCAGGTCCGCGACATCGCGAAGACCAAGGAATCCGACCTGAACGCGCACGACATCGACCAGGCCGCGAAGATCATCGCCGGCACCGCCCGCTCGATGGGCATCACGGTCGTCGACTGAGCTTCACCCCGCACCACCGTGGGAGAGCCAGGGCTGGCTCCAACACCACACTGATCCGTTGAAGAGTTAAGGACAGAAGTAATGCCCAAGCACAGCAAGGCCTACCGTCAGGCTCTTGAGCTGGTGGACCGCGAGCGGCTCTACGCCCCGCTCGAGGCCGCGAAGCTGGCCAAGGAGACCTCCAAGTCGAAGATGGACGCCACCGTCGAGGTCGCCATGCGCCTCGGTGTCGATCCTCGTAAGGCCGACCAGATGGTCCGCGGCACCGTGAACCTGCCGCACGGCACCGGTAAGACCGCTCGCGTCATCGTTTTCGCCGTTGGTGACAAGGCCGCCGAGGCCGAAGCCGCCGGCGCTGACGCGGTCGGCACCGACGAACTGATCGAGCGCATCCAGGGTGGCTGGCTCGACTTCGACGCCGCGATCGCGACGCCGGACCAGATGGCGAAGGTCGGGCGTATCGCCCGCATCCTCGGCCCGCGTGGCCTCATGCCGAACCCGAAGACCGGCACCGTGACCCCCGCGGTCTCGAAGGCCGTCTCGGACATCAAGGGCGGTAAGATCAACTTCCGCGTCGACAAGCAGGCCAACCTGCACTTCGTGATCGGCAAGGTCTCGTTCGACACCGAGAAGCTGGTGGAGAACTACGCGGCCGCGCTGGACGAGGTCCTGCGGGCCAAGCCGTCGTCGGCGAAGGGCCGTTACCTGCGCAAGGTCGTCGTCTCCACGACGATGGGCCCGGGTATCCCGGTCGACCCCGCCCGTACTCGCAACCTCCTTTCCGAGGACGCATAACGCTGAGTCGTACATCACTGACAAAGGGGCGGTCCCGCTACAGCGGGGCCGCCCCTTTTTCGTGTTTGCTGGAGGGCATGCCTACCTTCGCGTCGTTCGACGGGCTCCAGCTGAGCTACACCGTGTGGGAGGGCGAAGGGCGTCCGGTGCTGTTGCAACACGGCTTCGCCGCCGACACGAACGCCAACTGGATCGCGCCCGGCGTCGTCGCCACCCTGCAGCAGGCGGGGCTGACCGTGATCGGCCTCGACGCGCGCGGGCACGGCCGGTCGGCGAAGCCGCACGACGAGGCGAGCTACGGCGACGACGCGATGGTCCGCGACGTGTCCACGTTGCTCGACGTACTGGGCCTCGACGAGGTGGCGATGGTCGGCTACTCCATGGGCGCGATGATCGCGCTCGGCGCGGTGGCAGCCGACCCGCGGATCCGCTGCCTCGCGATCGGCGGGGTCGGCTCGGGAATCGTCGACTTCGGCGGCGTAGACACGCGAGTCGTCACGCCGGAGGCGATCAGCGAGGCACTGCTCGCTTCGGACCCTTCGACGCTTGCGCCGTCTTCAGCGCCTTTCCGGGCTCTGGCCGACGCTCTCCGCGCGGACCGTGTCGCTCTGGCGGCCGTCGCGCGCGGGACCGCGAATCCGAAACTGGACCTGACGGCGATCGCCGTCCCGACCCTGGTCCTCGCCGGAGACAACGACCCGCTGGCGGCCGAACCCGAACGCCTGGCCGCCGCCATCGCGGGCGCCCGCCTCGTCCGCGTCCCCGGCGATCACATGACCGCCGTCATGCACCCCGGCTTCGGCTCCGCCCTCACCGGCTTCCTGACTTCGCACGACCTCTGACCCACGTCGCCTTTAGCGGGCTAATCGCGCTCCGGCCCGTGTCGACTTTCGCCCCCTAATCGCGATCTGAGGCGCCTCGCCTTTAGCGGGCTAAACGCGATCTGAGGGGAAGAAGCCCAGGTCAGTTGCCGGTCGGGGGAGCGGGGCAGGGCTCGGGGGAGTTCGCGTGCCCGGTGATCAGCCACTGGCCCATCTCGACTTCCTGAAGGGTGAAGCTACCCAGCAGGGGCCCGCCGCGGATGTTGTACCAGCACGAGTGGATCGTCAGGTTCTGCCGCGGGACCACGCTCGACATCGGGCGTACCGCGTAGATGTACGGCGTGATGTCGGTGACCTTGGCGTTCAGGGCCGGGACGGCGGTGGCGCAGTCCGGGTAGCCGAGGTCGCGGGCGAACTGGGCCTGCGCCTGCTCGCTCATCGACAGGCAGACCTTCTCGACCCGGGTGGCGGGCGGGTACGGCTTGCCGATCGTGTCGTAGATGGCCCGCACCGCCTCCCACGGGTTGGTCGAAAGCACCTGGTTGGTGTGGTGCTTGCCCCCGCCACCCTGGACGAACGTCGCGGTGTCCTGTCCGGCGTCGCTGGGGAAGATCTGCCGGTAGGCGATGGTGGCCCCGATGCAGATCAGCAGGATCACGATCACCCAGGCGAGCAGCTTTCCGCCGAGACGTCGCAGCCAACGCGGCAGGCGCGGTCGAGGAGCATGGACGAGCTCGCCGGGCGGCGGTCCCGGAGGCCCTGGAACTTGCCCACCGTAGTGCTGGGTCACAGGCTGCGCGGGCTGCGACGGCACGAGGCCCTGCTGCTGTGCCTCGGTGAACTTCAGATAGTCCTGGAACTGCTGAAACTGCTGGAACTGGCGCAGTTGCTCCTCGTCCAACCGAGGCGCGGGCTGACCTCCCGCCTTGGGCTCGATGTCCGTGCCGGGCTCGTTGCCCGGCTTTCCGTCATCACGCTGCTCCGCCACGTCACCATGATGCCCCGCGAGCCCTCCTGTGCACTCCGCCGGTCGCGTTTAGCCCGCTAAACGCGACTTCAGAGGGGGTGCGTCGAGGGGCGAAAAGGGGTCACGTATTCTTGTCAAGGTTCTACCGAAGACCGCTGGTCTTCTCCTGGTCATCTGGCCTGGAGAACGAAGGCCCCGCTAGGGCGGGCGACCCGCGCAGGAGGAACGAGGCTCGCCCGCGACGTATCCCGTCGCGTGCCCTGACGCCCCGCGCCTGTCTGCGCTGGGGCGTTTCGTCGTTTCAGGGCTCTCAAGGCCAGTGGATCACTAGCCAAGAGAGGAGGCGACCATGGCGAAGCCCGACAAGGAGGCGGCCGTCGCCGAGATCGCGGAGAGCTTCCGCAGCAGCTCGGCCACAGTCGTTACCCAGTACACCGGCCTCTCCGTGTCCCAGCTGTCCCAGCTGCGCCGCGCTCTCGGCACCAGTGCCAAGTACCGGGTCGCGAAGAACACCCTCGTCAAGCGTGCCGCCACGGACGCGGGCATCGAGGGCCTTGAAGACCTGTTCGTCGGCCCGACCGCCATCGCCTTCGTCGAAGGTGAAGCTGTTGACGCCGCGAAGGCGCTTCGCGACTTCGCGAAGGACAACAACGCGCTTGTGATCAAGGGCGGCTTCATGGACGGCAAGACGCTGTCCGTGGACGAGATCAACCAGATCGCCGATCTCGACAGCCGTGAGGTCCTGCTCGCCAAGGCGGCGGGCGCGTTCAAGGCGAAGCTGTCCCAGGCCGCCGCGCTGTTCCAGGCGCCGGCGTCCCAGGTCGCTCGCCTGGCTGCCGCGCTGGAGGACAAGCAGCGCAACGCCGGTACCGAAGCAGCCGAAGCACCCGCCGAGAGCTGAACACCCCCCACCCCGAACTTTTAGTTCGTTTCAGAGAGGAAAGCCACCATGGCGAAGCTGAGCACCACCGAGCTGATCGACGCCTTCAAGGAGCTCACCCTTCTTGAGCTGTCCGAGTTCGTCAAGGAATTCGAGACCACCTTCGACGTGACCGCGGCCGCCCCGGCTGCCGTCGTCGCCGCCGGCCCGGTGGGCGCTGCCCCGGCCGCCGCCGAGGAGCAGGACGAGTTCGACGTCGTCCTCGAGTCGGCCGGCGAGAAGAAGATCCAGGTCATCAAGGTCGTCCGTGAGGTCGTCTCGGGCCTGGGCCTGAAGGAGGCCAAGGAGCTGGTCGAGGCCGCTCCCAAGGCCCTCCTGGAGAAGGTCGACAAGGAGGCCGCCGAGGCCGCCAAGGAGAAGCTCGAGGCTGCTGGCGCCAAGATCACCATCAAGTGATCCCGGGCGCGTCAGCGCCTAACGCAGCACCGCCGAAGGGGCGGGCATCCACCACGGATGCCCGCCCCTTCGCTGTCTCCAGCCCCGCCCCGTGTCGACTTTCGCCCCCTAATCGCGACGCGTAGCCACGCTAAGTACCTGAGTGCGCTCAGGGCACCGGATCGCGTTTAGCCCGCTAAAGGCGACACGAGGCGGCGCCCGGCGGCTGGGAGCGGTACCCCCGCTGACCTGCGTTTCGCCCCCTAATCGCGACGCGGGCAGCGCCCCGACCTGGGCAGGGACCGAGTTGTGGATCTGCGCGCGAGGGTGACGTGCACTACGGTGCTGCAAGCGGTGCACGGGCCGACAGCGGGCTGCGCGAAAAGTTATCCGCGGGTCTGGCCAGAAAAGAAAACTGGTGAGTAACCTGTTCGCACTCAGCTCGTTGCACCTGGTTGACGCGGGTATCGCTGCGCGGACGCGTGCGCTCTCTCGAGCCAGTGGGACGGGAAGGCAGTGCGCGACGACGCGGAACAGCTCCTGGAGGTGCGATGGGTGCCGAGGTGGTCATCGAAGGTCTTTCGAAGTCCTTCGGTAAGCAGGCCATCTGGCGGGACGTCACGCTGACCCTGCCTCCGGGCGAGGTCTCGGCGATGCTCGGTCCGTCCGGAACCGGTAAGTCCGTCTTTCTGAAGTCGATGATCGGTCTGCTCAAGCCGGACCGGGGCCGTTGCATGATCAACGGCGTCGACATCGTGACGTGCTCCGAACACCAGCTTTACGAGGTGCGCAAGCTCTTCGGCGTCCTCTTCCAGGACGGCGCGCTGTTCGGGTCGATGAACCTCTACGACAACGTCGCCTTCCCTCTGCGCGAGCACACGAAGAAGTCGGAGACCGAGGTCCGCCGGATCGTCCTCGAGAAGCTCGAGATGACCGGTCTCAACGGCGCCGACAAGAAGCTGCCCGGCGAGATCTCCGGCGGTATGCGCAAGCGCGCCGGTCTCGCCCGCGCCCTGGTGCTCGACCCGCAGATCATCCTGGTCGACGAGCCGGACTCGGGTCTCGACCCGGTCCGCACCACCTACATCTCGCAGCTCTTCCTGGACGTCAACGCGCAGATCGACGCGACGTTCCTGATCGTCACGCACAACATCAACCTCGCCCGCACCGTCCCGGACAACCTGGGCATGCTCTTCCGCAAGGAACTGGTCATGTTCGGCCCGCGCGAGGTGCTGCTGACCAGCGAGGAGCCGGTCGTCAAGCAGTTCCTCAACGGCAAGATGGACGGCCCCATCGGCATGAGCGAGGAGAAGGACTCCGCCCAGCTCGCCGCCGAGCGCGCCATGTTCGAGGCCGGTCACCACGCGGGCGGTGTCGAGGACGTCTCCGGGGTGCCGCCGCAGATGCAGCCCACCCCGGGTGTGCCGACCCGGATGGGCGCGGTCCGCCGCAAGGACCGCGTCATGCAGATCCTGCACGGCCTGCCGCCCGAGGCGCAGCAGAGCATCATCGAGTCGCTTTCCCCGGAGGAGCAGCAGCGCTACGGCGTTCGTCCGCAGCGGCTCGCGGCCGCGGGCCACCGGTCGGCACCTGCCGAAAGCTCGATCCCGAACCACCATCAGGGCCAGCTGCCCGACGATCAGGTCGCCCACCTCCCGCATCCCGGGAGAGCGGGCAACCACCGCTTGCGGCCACAAGATCCGGGGTCAGGTGGCGCGTGAGCTCTTCCGCTTCATCGGCGAAGATTCCCGGGATCGGCATGTTGCGCGAGACCGGGAACCTGTTCGCTCTCGGCCTCGACATCGTTCGTGGCATCTTCCAGCGCCCGTTCCAGCTGCGGGAGTTCATCCAGCAGGCCTGGTTCATCGCCAGCGTCACGATCCTCCCGACGGCGCTCGTCGCGATCCCGTTCGGCGCGGTCATCTCGCTGCAGTTCGGTTCACTCGCCCGCCAGCTCGGCGCCCAGTCCTACACGGGCGCCGGGTCGGTGCTCGCCACCGTGCAGCAGGCCAGTCCGCTGGTCACCGCGCTGCTGGTCGCGGGTGCCGGCGGTAGCGCCGTCTGCGCCGACATCGGCGCGCGGACGATCCGTGAAGAGATCGACGCGATGGAGGTGCTGGGCGTTTCCGCGGTCCAGCGCCTGATCGTGCCGCGCGTCCTCGCGATGATGCTGGTGGCGCTCCTGCTCAACGGCATGGTCAGCGTCATCGGCGTGCTCGGCGGTTACTTCTTCAACGTCGTCCTCCAGGGCGGGACGCCGGGCGCGTACCTGGCGAGCTTCTCCGCGCTGGCCCAGCTTCCCGACCTCTGGGTCGGCGAACTGAAGGCGCTGATCTTCGGCTTCATCGCCGCTGTCGTCGCCTCCTACCGGGGACTGAACCCGTCCGGCGGCCCGAAGGGCGTCGGTGACGCGGTGAACCAGTCGGTCGTCATCACGTTCCTCATGCTGTTCGTGGTGAACTTCGTGATCACGCTGATCTACCTGCAGATCGTGCCCGGAAAGCTGGACTGACGCATGACCTTCCTCCAGGGCGCCAAGCGGGTCGCCAACCGTCCTTTGCAGACTCTGGACACGCTCGGCGACCAGATGTCGTTCTACGGCCGCGCGTTGCTGTGGACGCCGCGGACGTTGCGCCGCTATATGAAAGAGGTCCTTCGGCTGCTTGCCGAGGTGAGCTTCGGTTCCGGCTCGCTCGCGGTCATCGGCGGCACGGTCGGTGTGATGGTCGGCCTGACCCTGTTCACCGGTGTGCTCGTGGGCCTGCAGGGCTATTCGGCGCTGAACTCGATCGGCACCTCGGCCTTCACCGGCTTCCTCACCGCGTTCTTCAACACCCGGGAGATCGCGCCGCTGGTCGCGGGTCTCGCGCTTTCGGCGACGGTCGGCGCCGGGTTCACCGCCCAGCTGGGCGCGATGCGGATCTCGGAGGAGATCGACGCGCTCGAGGTGATGGGTGTCCCGAGCCTGCCGTATCTGGTGACCACGCGGATCATCGCCGGTTTCGTCGCGGTCATCCCGCTGTACGTGATCGGGCTGCTGAGTTCGTATCTCGCGTCCCGGTTGGTCGTTATCTACATCTACAACCAGTCAGCGGGTACCTACGACCATTACTTCGACCTGTTCCTACCTCCACAGGATGTGTTGTATTCGTTCATCAAGGTGCTGTTGTTCAGCGTCTTGATCATCCTGTCCCATTGTTATTTCGGTTACCGGGCCTCCGGTGGCCCCGCCGGTGTCGGTGTGGCCGTCGGCAAGGCGGTCCGGCTGAGCATCGTCACGGTGTCCATCATGAACTTCTTCATCGGTTTCGCGATCTGGGGAACCGACGTCACGGTGAGGATCGCAGGATGATCGCGACTTTGCGACGCAGGCTTCTCGGCCTGCTTTTGGTCGCCGTGATCGTCGGCGGTGTGGCGCTGAGCATCGCGCTGTATGAAAAGGCCTTCACGCCGGTGGTGAGTGTGAAGCTTCAATCGGACAGTATCGGGAACCAGTTGCTGAAACAGTCCGATGTGAAGGTCCGCGGTCTCATCGTGGGTTCGGTGCAGGACATCGCCGCGACGCCGGACGGTGCCGAACTCACGCTCGCGCTTAAGCCCGAATCGGCGAAACTGATCCCGCAGAACGTTTCGGCGCGATTCCTGCCGAAGACGTTGTTCGGTGAGCGGTTCGTCTCCCTCGAAATCCCGGACGCGCCGTCGACGCGGACGATCGCCGAGGGCGACGTGATCACCCAGGACCGCACGTCCAGCGCGGTCGAACTGGAGCAGGCTTTCGCCCACCTGATGCCGGTGCTGCAGGCGGTCCAGCCGCAGAAGCTGTCGAGCACGCTTTCGGCGATCTCGACCGCGCTCAACGGCCGCGGCGACCAGCTCGGCGACACCCTCGCGCAGCTCGGCAGCTACGTCGGCGAGCTGAACCCGCACGAGCCGCAGCTCCAGCAGAACCTCAAGGAGCTCGCGAAGTTCTCGGACAACTTCAGCGCAGTCGCCCCGGATCTGGTGCAGACGCTGGACAACCTGAGCACCACCACGCGCACCGTCGTCGACCAGAAGCTGAACCTGGCGAATCTCTACGGCAGCGTCACCCAGGCCTCGTTGGACCTGCAGACCTTCCTGCGGAACAACGCCGACAACCTGATCCGGTTCGCCGACACGGCCCGCCCGACGGCGGAACTGCTGGCGAAGTACTCGCCGGAGTACCCGTGCGTGATCGGGCAGATGGCCGACAACCTGCCGAAGATCGACAAGGCCCTCGGCAAGGGCACGAACCGGCCCGGTCTGCACGCGACCATCGAGGTCACCGTCAACCGCGGCCCGTACCTGCCGGGCAAGGACGAGCCGAGGTTCGAGGACAAACGCGGTCCGCGCTGCTACGACCTGAAGCAGTTCCCGGACCCGTTCCCGCAGTATCCGCCGGACGGCCCGATCAAGGACGGCAGCACGGTCAAGGCGCCCGCCCGGTCGGCCAACGACGGTCTCTCGCCGTCCAACGGCTTCGCGAACTACGGCGGCTACAACGGCAACGGCGGCGGCGCGCCCGCTGGTAGCCCGTCGTACAGCGCCTCGGAGTCCGACTTCCTCGCTCAGCTGGTGGCCCCGCAGGTCGGTATGCCCGCCTCGGACATGCCCGGCTGGGGCTCGCTGCTCGTCGGTCCGCTCTACCGCGGAGCGGAGGTGCACGTCCAGTGAGGGGATTGCTCGCACCGCTGATCAAGCTCTGCGTCTTCGTCGTGGTCACCGTGCTGTTCACGACGATCCTCGGGATCAGCATCGCCAACATCAACACCACCAGCACGAACGCCTACAAGGCGCGCTTCAGTGACGCGACCCTGTTGCTGCCCAACGACGACGTCCGCATCGCGGGTGTCAGGGTCGGGCAGGTCAAGGACGTCCGCATCGTCGACCGGCGCCAGGCGGAGGTCGAGTTCGAAGTGGATGCCGGCCGCAAGCTGCCCGCCGGGGTGACCGCCCAGATCAAGTTCCGCAACCTGGTCGGCCAGCGCTACGTCTCGCTCGGGCAGGGCACCGACTCCTCCGGCAAGAACCTGGAGCCCGGTGGCAACATCCCGCTCGAGCGGACCACGCCCGCGCTCGACCTGACGCAGCTGTTCAACGGGTTCAAGCCCTTGTTCACCGCGCTCAACCCGGACGACATCAACAAGCTGTCCTACGAGGTCATCCAGGTCCTGCAGGGCGAGGGCGGCACGATCGAAAGCCTGCTGCAGCACACCGCGTCGCTGGCGACCACGATCTCCGACAAGGACCAGGTGATCGGTGAGGTCATCGACAACCTGAACTCGGTGCTCGACACGGTCAACGCGCATACGCCGCAGCTGAACGACCTGATCGTCAAACTGCAGCAGCTGGTCTCCGGGCTGGCCGCGGACCGCGAGCCGATCGGTGACGCCATCGACTCGCTCGGCACCCTCGCGCAGACGACGTCCGGCCTGCTCGGTGAGGCCCGCGAGCCGCTGAAGCAGGACATCGCCGCGCTCGGCACGCTGTCGAAGAACCTCAACGACAGCCAGCCGATCGTCGAGCACTTCATCCAGTTCCTGCCGCAGAAGGTGACGGCGCTGACCCGCACCGCCGACTACGGCTCCTGGTTCAACTTCTTCGCCTGTGAAATGACAGGAGCCGTCGCCCTGCCTCCGCTGATCAACGAACCGATCAACCTGCCGCTGCTGCCGGTGAACCGGGCGAGGTGCACGGCATGAAGTCGTTCCAGAAACGCAATCCGGTCCCGATCGCGCTGGTCGGCATCTCGGTGCTGCTGCTCGGTTTCCTCGCCGCGCTCAACTCCGACGACCTGCCGGTGATCGGCGGCGGGACCACCTACAGCGCGGACTTCTCCGAGACCTCGGGTCTGCAGAAGGACAACGACGTCCGCGTCGCCGGGGTGAAGGTCGGCAAGGTCTCCGAAATCAAGCTCGACGGAGACAAGGTCCGGATCTCCTTCAAGGTCAAGGACGCCTGGCTCGGCGACAAGACCAGCGCGGCGATCAAGATCAAGACCGTGCTCGGCCAGAAGTACCTGGCGCTCGACCCGCAAGGGCAGCGCACGCTCGACCCGAGCGCGACCATCCCGCGTGAGCGCACGATGTCGCCGTTCGACGTACTCGACGCCTTCCGCGGGCTTTCGCAGACGGTGGACAACATCGACACCGCCCAGCTGGCCAAGAGCTTCGACGTCATCTCGGAGACCTTCGCCGACACCCCGGCCGACGTGAGGGGCGCCCTCACCGGCCTCTCGCGCCTCTCGGACACGATCGCTTCACGGGACTCGCAGCTGGCGAACCTCCTCGCCAACACGCGGCAGGTCTCGCAGACGCTCGTCGACCGCGACGCCGAGTTCCAGAAGCTCCTGGCCGACGGCAACAAGCTGCTCGGCGAGGTGTCCCGCCGCAAGGAGGCGATCTCCGCGCTGCTGGACGGCTCGCGCAACCTCGCCACCCAGCTCAAGGGCCTGGTCGACGACAACGACGCGCAGCTCGACCCGGTGCTCACCCAGCTCGACCAGCTGACCTCGATGCTGCAGCGCAACCAGGACGCCCTCGGCCAGGGCATCGCGCGGTTCGCGCCGTTCATCCGGGTGTTCACCAACACCATCGGCAACGGGCGCTGGTTCGACAACTACATCTGCGGCCTGGTCCTGCCGTCGTTCGGCCCGATCAACGACAAGGGGTGCTACGAGAAATGAGTACCCGTCTCGGAGACAGCCTCGCCCGGGGCCTCACCATCGCGATCGTGCTCGCGCTGGTGGTCGCCGGCGCGCTGTGGTGGACGCTCAAGGACGCCGGCCGCAACCATCTGACCGCCTATTTCGCCGGCGCCGTCGGTCTGTACGAGGGCAACAGCGTCCGGATGCTCGGCGTCGACATGGGCACGGTCACCAAGATCCAGCCGATGGGCAACCAGGTCCGCGTCGAACTCGAGTACGACCGTTCGGTGGCGGTGCCCGCGGACGCGAAGGCGATCATCGTGTCGCCGTCGCTGGTCAGCGACCGCTATGTGCAGCTGGCCCCGGCCTACAAGGGCGGCCCGCGCATCGACGACGGCGCCGTCATCGGCCTCGACCGCACCGAGGTCCCGCTGGAGGTCGACGAACTCGCCGCCAGCCTCTCGCGGGTCAGCAAGTCGCTCGGCCCCAACGGCGCCAACAAGAACGGTTCGCTGTCGAACCTGCTCGACACCGCCGCGAAGAACTTCGACGGCAACGGGCAGGCGCTGCACGACACGATCACCAAACTCGGCCAGGCGGCCGGCACGTTGTCCGGGAACAAGGATGACCTGTTCAAGACCGTCGAGAACCTCGGCTCCTTCTCGCAGACGCTGGTGAACAGCGACAAGCAGGTCCGCGACTTCGAGCGGCAGCTCGCCGACGTCAGCGGTTTCCTGGCGGGGGAGCGGGAGAACCTCGCGGCCACGGTGAAACAGCTGTCCGACACGCTCACCGCGGTGCAGGCGTTCATCGAGAAGAACCGCGACCGGCTCAAGTCCAATGTGGACAAGCTGGCCAGTGTGACCAAGGTGCTCGTCGACCAGCGCGGCGCGCTCGCCGAGATCCTCGACGTCGCCCCGGTCGGCCTCGGGAACCTGGTCAACACCTACAACGCGTCGTCGGGCACGCTCGACGCGCGGGCCAACCTCAACGAGCTCACCCAGCCGCCGCTGGTGATGGTGTGCAACCTGCTGAAGCAGACCCCGGACGCGCTCGACGCGCTCGGTGACGCGTGCAAGGGGATCGCCGGGCTGGTCGACGGGCTGGTGCCGTTGCCGTCGATCGCGCAGGTGATCCAGTCGTCGCAGGCGGGCCAGCTGCCGCCGCTTCCGCTGCCCATCGCCGGTCAGCTCTATGGAACGGCGGCGAAGTGATGCGGAAACTTGCTCTGGTGGCCTGTGGAACCGTCGCCGCGCTGACGTTGAGCGGGTGCGGCTTCAGCGGGATCTACGACATCCCGCTGCCCGGTGGCGCCGAACTCGGCGACCACCCGTACACGGTCAAGGTGCAGTTCCGGGACGTGCTCGACCTGACCCCGCAGGCCGGGGTGAAGGTCAACGAGGTGTCCATCGGCCGGGTCGAGGCGATCGGGCTGACCCCGGACGGCTGGAACGCCGAGGTCACCCTCCGGGTCAACGGCGACGTGAAACTCCCCGCGAACGCGCTCGCCAACGTCAGGCAGTCGAGCCTGCTCGGTGAGAAGTACGTCGAGCTGGCCGCGCCGTCGGACGGTCAGGGCAAACTCGCCGACAACGCGGTCATCCCGCTGGCACGGACGAACCGCAGCGTCGAGGTCGAAGAGCTGCTCGGCGCGCTTTCGCTGCTGCTCAACGGCGGCGGGGTGGAGCAGCTCAACACCATCACCAAGGAACTCAACAACGCCACGAGCGGCCGTTCGCCGGAACTCAAGGCGTTGCTGAACAACACCAACCAGCTGGTGACCAACCTGGACAAGCAGTCCGCGAACATCACGCGGGCACTCGACGGGCTGAACCGGCTTTCACTCACGCTGAACGGCCAGAAGGACAAGCTGGTCGGCGCGGTCGACAACCTCGGCCCCGGACTCGGCGTGCTGGAGCAGCAGCGCGGCCAGCTGGTGACCATGCTGAACGCGCTCAACAACCTTTCCGGCGTCGCCGTCGACACGGTGAACAAGAGCAAGGACGATCTCGTGGCCGACCTCAAGGCGCTGCAGCCGACGCTGCAGAAGCTCGGTGAGGCGGGCTCGGATCTGCCCAAGGCGCTGGAGATCCTGTTGACCTTCCCGTTCAGTGACGCCGCGTACGACGGCGTCAAGGGCGACTACTTCAACCTGTTCGCGAAGATCGACCTGAACCTGAACGAGATCCTCAAGAACCTCGGCCGCAGCCGTCAGAACCCGCTCCAGGACGTCGTCCCGGTGCCAGGGCTGACCGGCGGCACCGAGGGGGCGGGCGTGAACCCGCCGCTGCCGATCCCGGACAGCGTCGGGGGCGTCGCCGGCAGTCAGGCGGGCGCGCCACAGGGCGGCGGACAGCCGCAACAGACCGGACCCGCCGGGATCTTCGGCCTGCTGTCGGGAGGTGCGGGCTGATGCTGGTCCGGAGGACGAAGATCCAGTTGGTCCTGTTCGTGATCATCTCCGTGGTCGCCATCGTGTACGCGCTGATCCGGTTCGCCGGGCTCGGCTCGGTCTTCGGCGACGAGGGCTACACGGTGAAGCTCGAACTCAAGCAGTCGGGCGGCATCTTCCAGAACGCCGAGGTCACCTACCGCGGCTTCAACATCGGCCGCGTCGGCGAACTGCGCCTGACCAAGACCGGGCTGGAGGCCGACCTCAACATCGCGCCCGACGCCCCGCAGGTGCCCGCCGATCTGGACGCCGTGGTCGCGAACCGGTCCGCGGTCGGCGAGCAGTTCGTCGACCTGCGGCCCAAGGGTGAGAACGGGCCCTTCCTGCGGCCGGGTTCGGTCATCCCGGCGGACAAGGTCAAGACCCCGGTGCCCACCGAACAGCTCATCGGCGACCTCGACAGCCTCGCGGCGTCGGTGCCGACCGATTCGCTGCGCAAGGTCGTCGACGAGTCGTACAACGCCTTCAACGGCACCGGCCCGGATCTGCAGCGGCTGCTCGACACCGCGCGCAGCTTCACCACGACCGCGCAGGAGTACCTGCCGCAGACGATCCAGCTGCTCGAAAAGGGCGGGCAGGTGCTCGAAACGCAGAACGACATGGCGAGCTCCATGAAGTCGTTCAGCGCGGACCTCAACAAACTGTCGGGCCAGCTGAAGAACTCCGACGCCGACATCCGCAGGCTGATCGGGATCACCCCGCAGGTGGCGACCCAGATCAGCGAGGTGCTGGCGGAATCGGGGCCGGGGCTGGGCGCGCTCACCGCGAACCTGCTCACGACGTCGAACCTGCTCGTGACGCGGCTCGACGGGCTCGAGCAGGGGCTGGTGACCTACCCGATGCTCGCGGCGGGCGCCAACACCGTCGCCAACGACGGCACCGCGCACCTGGGCCTCGCGCTCAACCTGTTCAACCCGCCGTCGTGCACCAAGGGCTATATCGGCCTAGACAAGTACCGCGAGGGCACCGACACGACGCCGCGCGCGCCGAAGGACGACGCGTACTGCGCCGAGCCGAAGGGCAGCCCGATCAACGTGCGCGGTTCGCAGAACGTGCCGTACAACGGGGTCCCGCAGATCCCGTCGCAGGGCGACGTCGCCGCGAACGCCGGACGGTCGGCCGAGGAGCTGGCCAACCTGCGCGCGGCGCAGGGCATGCCGAGTGTCCTGCAGGGCCCTGGGGTCAGCCTGGCCAGCCTCGGCGCCTTGCTGGGACTGCCCGGCTGAGCCCCAGACCGTATACCTACCCTGGAGTGTCATGAGTTCTTCTCGATCGTGGACCTCGCCGCGAACGCTGGTGCTGGGCGCCGCGGCGTTCGCGCTGGCCGCCCTGCTCGCCGCGGGCCTGTTCGGGATCCAGTGGGCGGTGGCGGCCGCGGACGACAACGCCGACCTGGCGCGGACGCGGGATGACGTGGTCAAGGCCGGCGGCACCGCGATCAAGGCCTACACCGAGGTCGATTTCGAAGACCTCGACGGGTACTTCGCCAAACAGAAAGCCGTCTCCGACAAGAAGATGACGGACGAGCTGATCCAGCTGGAGCCGAGCTACCGCAAGGCGCTCGGCGAGGCGAAGACCAAGGTCGTGACCACCATCCAGGACATCGCGGTGGAAGAACTCGACGACCACGAGGGCAAGACGAGCTTCCTCGCCGCCATCTCGACACAGGTCACCCAGGGCGACAAGGTGATCTCCAAGCCGATGCGCCTGGAGGTCTCGATGACCAGGGTCGGCGAGGAGTGGAAGGTCTCCGGGATCAGCAACGTGCCCCTCGTCGCGGCCGGTCAGTAAGAGCGTCACCTAGAACGGAGCCACGTAGTGCCCCCCTCCCGCCGCCAGCCCCCTCGCAGCACTCCGCCGGTGCGCCGCCCCCGGGTGGCCGGTCTGCGCCGGCCCGGCGCGTCTCCGGTCAGCGAGGCGCCTGCTCCCGAGGTCGACGAGACGCCGGCGACGAAACCGGCACCGGTCCGCCGTCCCTCGCCGCGGCCCGCTCCGCGTCCGGCTCCGGCTGTCGAGCCTTCAAAGCCCGCTGCTGAGGCTTCGGAGGCCCCTGTAGAGGTCGATGAGGCTCCTGAGGCTGTCGAGGCTCCTGAGAGTGCTGAGCCCGCTGAAGACGAGGTCGTCGCGAAGCCGAGTCCGCGTGCGAAGGCTCGTGCGGCGGCCCGGGCGAAGCCGGACGACATCGAAGAGGCCGAAGCCGAAGTCGCCGCTGAAGCGGACTCCGACGCCGAGAAGCCGAAGAAGCCAGGATCCCGGCAGCTGATCTTGGCGGGCGCGCTGGTCATCGTCGGACTGCTGCTGGCCGCGGCCGCGGTGCTCTTCAAGATCCAGGCCGACGAGGTGACCAGCTCGACGGAGAACACCGCGCTACTGGACGTCGCGAAGACCTCGCAGGTCAAGGACCAGGTCACGAAGGCGACCGAGGCACTGTTCTCGTACGACTACAACAACATCGCGAAGACCGAGACGGCGGCGAACGACCTGCTGGTCAACGACGAGGTGCGGGCGAAGTACAACCTGCTGATGGGCGAGGTCAAACGGCTGGCCCCGCAGCAGAAGATGGTCGTGACCTGCAAGGTCACCCGCAGCGCCGTCATCCGGCTGGAGGGTGATCGGGCCGACGTGATGGTGTTCGTCGACCAGAGCTCGACGCGGGCCGACACGAACAAGACCACCGCCGGGACCGCGCAGCTGCACTTGAACGCGGAGCTGCAGGGCGACACGTGGAGGATCACGGCGATGAACACCTACTCCGCTCCGCCCAACCCCACCGCTTCCTCGGCCCCCGCCGCACCCCCCGCCTCCCCGGCCCCGAGCAAGTAGCCCGGACTTGCGTTTAGCCCCCTAATCGCGATCCGCCACTCCGCTCAGGCCGGGGCCCCGGTCTCGCGTTTAGCCCGCTAATCGCGATCCGCCGCTCGGGTCGGGTGGTGCCTGGGGACTTGCGTTTCGCCGCCTAATCGCGATCCGCCACTCCGCTCAGGCCGGGGCCCCGGTCTCGCGTTTAGCCCGCTAAACGCGATCTGGGCGCAGCCTGCCGTACCCCGATCCGAGGCGCTCCGAGTCGACGTTCGCGGGCTAATCGTGACGCGCCGCCGCGCTGACCTGGGCGTGGCCGGCGAGCGGTCAGAGGCCGCGCGACCGCAGCTTGAAGCGGGTCTTCCTCGCCTTCTTTGCCATCGTGCGGTCCGGATGCGCAGCGGCGACGACGTCCAGCAGCTCCAGCATGGCGGGGTGACCGGAGCCCGTCAGCAGGTCGACGATGTCGAACCCGCCGTCCATCTCGGCGAGTTGGTGCACGAAGGCGCCTAGCTCGTTCATGGCCGCGTAGTGATCGGCCATCCCGATGAGGACCTCGTCGCGGCTGACCGATTCGCGATCGATCGCGCCACGCTCCGCCAGCCACATCGTCGCGACCGCGCCGGGCAGGCCGCCCTCCGCGCGGATCTCGGCGGCGGTGGCGAGACCGGTCTCGCCGGTCTCGCCGAGCGCGATCAAGGAGAACAGCCGTTCGGACGGGGTGGCCGCCACCCGGAGGAACTCGCCGGCCTCGGTCGTCGCCTCGAGGGGTGACCGGCGCCGAGCCCAGGCTTTGAGCTCCGCGTCGATGACTTCCGGCGTGGCTTGGGGAAGGTGTGAACACAGGTTGACGAGGCTCTGGCCCGCGGCTTCACCGGCGATCGGCGCGGTCACCCCGGCCTCGCGGAGCTCCCGGTTGGTCGCCCAGACCGCGAGCGAGCTCAGTCCGATCAGCGTGGGGTCCGGATCCGGGTTGTTGGCGATTTCGGCGAGCTTGGCGAGGGCGGCGGGGTCCGTCACGGTGGAGCGCTGGATCGCACCGAGCCGGTCCATCGGCTCCAGCAGCACGGTCGTCGCGTAGCGGAGTGAAGGACTCGGCGCCGGAGAGCGCTCGAACATCCCCGAGAGAAACCCGAGGGCGAGCTCGGCGGGAAGTGGGATTTCGCCCGACTGGTACAGCGTGAACGCGAGCGCCGAAGCCAGCTGAGGGAACCGTATTTCGGGGCCGACGGACTCTTCGTCCGCCAGGGCGTGCCCTGCCGCGCCGACCGTCGAAAAGGCTCGTTCCCACAGGGCGAGGGGGTCACTGAGGAGCTTCGCGTTCTTCTTGACCGGTACGTGGGCGCCCTTGAGGACGCGGACGAGCCCGCAAGCCTCGGCCCAGCGAGCGACCAGGGTGTCTCCGGGGCCGCTGTGCCCGTCCAGGCCTGCGACGTACTGGCGGAGTTCCTTCAGCACTGGACTTCGCTCGGCGGCGAGGCACAGTTCGGCCTCTGGCCGCATGACGACAGGTGACATCGCTGGCGTGGTGTCCGGCTCCGGCCCGTCCTCGCGCGTCTGGAACATCGCCCTAGTCTGTCATCGGCCACCCACACGCGTTCAGCCGCTAAACGCGTGTCGCGATTAGCCCGCTAAAGGCGCTCCGGAGGGCTTCCTGTGTCTCGTCCCAGGCGGCTCACCGGTCACAACGGTCACACGGCCGGAGCCGCGGCGGTCACCTTCCCTGCCCTCTGACGCCCGACCTGGTGACTCTCCGAAGCAGCCGCCGGGCGGATCACGATAAGCCCGCGAAACGCAGGTCGGCGCGCCAACGCCGTCACCTGCGGGAACCGGACGGTAACCAGGACAAGCGTCTTGTTCGTCACCCTCCGCGTGACCTCTTCAACGCTGCGCCAACCGGCGGGACCACCGCGCGGCATCTTGACTACGAGCCCGCGTGGGGTCACGCTTACTGGCAACGGCGAGAACCGGCGGTGCCCTTGCGGGAGGGACGGCCCGGGGAAGCCGAGGAGAGGCATACCTGAAGACGTTGCGATGCAGGCTGGGCCCCATCAGGAGCGCCCCCTGGACAGACCGCGACGTTCGGGCTAGACTGCTTCTTTGCGCTGCCCTCTTTCAGGCTGCCCGGAGCCGGTAGTTAGGATAGTGGGCACACGGCACCCTTGACAGACCGCATCAGCTGTTGCTGACGCGGCTGCTCACCGCTCATTGTCCCCGGAAGGACGCATCTTGGCAGTCTCTCCCGCGAACCAGGCCACTGCTGCGACCACCTCGGCTGTATCTCGCTCGGAGTCCACGGGAATCCCGGGAGCCCCCAAGCGGGTCTCCTTCGCAAAGATTCGCGAGCCGCTCAACACCCCGAACCTGCTCGACGTGCAGATCAGGTCATTCGAATGGTTCACCGGCGACGAGGCGTGGTTCGAACGCCGCGTCGAAGAAGGTGAAGAAAACCCGGTCGGTGGCCTGGAAGAGGTCCTCAACGAGATCTCGCCGATCGAGGACTTCTCCGGATCCATGTCGCTGTCCTTCTCCGACCCGCGCTTCGACGAGGTCAAGGCCTCCGTCGAGGAGTGCAAGGACAAGGACATGACGTACGCGGCCCCGCTGTTCGTGACCGCCGAGTTCGTGAACAACAACACCGGCGAGATCAAGAGCCAGACGGTCTTCATGGGCGACTTCCCGGTGATGACCGACAAGGGCACCTTCGTCATCAACGGCACCGAGCGTGTCGTCGTGTCCCAGCTGGTCCGTTCGCCTGGTGTGTACTTCGACACCAGCGTCGACAAGACCACGGACAAGGACGTCTTCAACGTCCGCGTCATCCCGAGCCGGGGTGCCTGGCTCGAGTTCGACGTCGACAAGCGCGACACCGTCGGCGTCCGCATCGACCGTAAGCGCCGCCAGCCGGTGACCGTGCTGCTGAAGGCGCTCGGCTGGACCACCGAGGCGATCCGCGAGCGCTTCTCCTTCTCCGAGACGCTGCTCGCCACCCTCGAGAAGGACCACACCGCCGGCACCGACGAGGCGCTGCTCGACATCTACCGCAAGCTGCGCCCGGGCGAACCGCCCACGAAGGAGAGCGCGCAGACTCTGCTGGAGAACCTGTTCTTCAAGCCGAAGCGCTACGACCTCGCCAAGGTCGGCCGGTACAAGCTGAACAAGAAGCTCGGCCTCACCACGCCGTACGACACCGGGACGCTGACCGAAGAGGACATCGTCTCGACGATCGAGTACCTGGTCCGGCTGCACGCCGGCGAGGACAAGGCGACCGTCGGCGACCAGGTCATCCCGGTCGAGACCGACGACATCGACCACTTCGGCAACCGTCGTCTCCGCACCGTCGGCGAGCTCATCCAGAACCAGATCCGCGTCGGTCTGTCCCGGATGGAGCGTGTCGTCCGCGAGCGGATGACCACCCAGGACGTCGAGGCGATCACGCCGCAGACCCTGATCAACATCCGTCCCGTCGTGGCGGCGATCAAGGAGTTCTTCGGTACTTCGCAGCTGTCGCAGTTCATGGACCAGAACAACCCGCTGTCGGGGCTGACGCACAAGCGTCGTCTGTCCGCGCTCGGCCCGGGTGGTCTGTCGCGTGAGCGCGCCGGCATGGAGGTCCGTGACGTCCACCCGTCGCACTACGGCCGCATGTGCCCGATCGAGACGCCGGAAGGCCCGAACATCGGCCTGATCGGCTCGCTCTGCTCGTACGCGCGGGTCAACCCGTTCGGTTTCATCGAGACCCCGTACCGCAAGGTCGTCGAGGGCCGGGTCACCGACCAGGTCGACTACCTCACCGCGGACGAGGAAGACCGTTTCGTGAAGGCGCAGGCGAACGCGCCGATCTCGGAAGACGGCACCTTCGTCGAAGACCGCGTCCTGGTCCGTAAGAAGGGCGGCGAGGTCGAGCTGATCGACCCGCTGGACGTGGACTACATGGACGTCTCGCCGCGACAGATGGTCTCGGTCGCGACGGCGATGATCCCGTTCCTCGAGCACGACGACGCGAACCGCGCGCTGATGGGCGCGAACATGCAGCGTCAGGCCGTGCCGCTGCTCCGCAACCAGGCGCCGTACGTCGGCACCGGTGTGGAGCTGCGTGCCGCGGTGGACGCCGGTGACGTGCTCGTCGCCGAGCAGTCCGGTGTCGTCGAGGAGCTCTCGGCCGACCTGATCACGATCATGCACGACGACGGCACGCGGAAGAGCTACGGACTGTACAAGTTCCGTCGCTCGAACCACGGCACCTGCTTCAACCACCGCCCGATCGTCAACGAGGGCGACCGGGTCGAGCAGGGTCAGGTCATCGCCGACGGCCCGTCCACCGAGAACGGTGAGATGGCGCTCGGCAAGAACCTGCTCGTCGCGGTCATGCCGTGGGAGGGCCACAACTACGAGGACGCGATCATCCTCTCGGAGCGCCTGGTGCAGGACGACGTGCTCACGTCGATCCACATCGAGGAGCACGAGATCGACGCCCGCGACACCAAGCTGGGCGCCGAGGAGATCACGCGGGACATCCCGAACGTCTCCGAAGAGGTCCTGGCCGACCTCGACGAGCGCGGCATCATCCGGATCGGTGCCGAGGTCCGCGACGGCGACATCCTGGTCGGCAAGGTCACGCCCAAGGGTGAGACCGAGCTGACCCCGGAAGAGCGTCTGCTCCGCGCGATCTTCGGCGAGAAGGCCCGTGAGGTCCGCGACACCTCGCTGAAGGTGCCGCACGGCGAGACCGGCAAGGTCATCGGCATCCGCGTGTTCTCGCGCGAGGACGACGACGAGCTGCCTCCGGGCGTCAACGAACTGGTCCGCGTCTACGTGGCCCAGAAGCGGAAGATCCAGCCGGGCGACAAGCTCGCCGGCCGCCACGGGAACAAGGGTGTCATCGGCAAGATCCTCCCCGTCGAGGACATGCCGTTCATGGAGGACGGCACGCCCGTCGACATCATCCTGAACACCCACGGTGTCCCGCGTCGTATGAACATCGGCCAGGTACTGGAACTCCACCTGGGCTGGCTGGCTTCGCAGGGTTGGAAGATCGAAGGCAACCCGGACTGGGCGAAGAACCTCAACGAGGAGCTCTACGACGTCGACCCCGGCACGAACACCGCCACCCCGGTGTTCGACGGTGCCAAGGAAGACGAGCTGACCGGTCTGCTCGGTGCCACCAAGCCGAACCGCGACGGTGAGCGCATGGTGAAGCAGAACGGCAAGGCCACGCTGCTGGACGGCCGCTCCGGCGAGCCGTACCCGTACCCGGTCGCGGTCGGCTACATGTACATCCTGAAGCTGCACCACCTGGTCGACGACAAGATCCACGCCCGGTCCACCGGTCCGTACTCGATGATCACGCAGCAGCCGCTGGGTGGTAAGGCGCAGTTCGGTGGCCAGCGCTTCGGTGAGATGGAGTGCTGGGCGATGCAGGCGTATGGCGCCGCCTACACCCTGCAGGAGCTGCTGACGATCAAGTCGGACGACGTGGTCGGCCGCGTGAAGGTGTACGAGGCCATCGTCAAGGGGGAGAACATCCCCGAGCCGGGTATCCCGGAGTCGTTCAAGGTGCTCCTGAAGGAGCTCCAGTCGCTTTGCCTCAACGTCGAGGTGCTGTCGAGCGACGGCGCCGCGATCGAGATGCGCGACTCCGACGACGAGGACCTCGAGCGTGCCGCGGCGAACCTCGGCATCAACCTGTCCCGCAACGAGTCGCCCTCGGTGGACGACGTCGTGCACTGACGGCTGTCCGAGGCGGGGCCTGCCTCCCGTGGGCCCCGCCTCGACCGCCAACCCCTCTAGTCGACTCAACCCCAAGGGGATGCAAAGACGTGCTGGACGTCAACTTCTTCGATGAGCTCCGCATCGGCCTCGCTACCGCCGACGACATTCGTCAGTGGTCCTTCGGCGAGGTCAAGAAGCCGGAGACCATCAACTACCGGACGCTCAAGCCCGAGAAGGACGGCCTCTTCTGCGAGAAGATCTTCGGCCCGACCCGGGACTGGGAATGCTACTGCGGTAAGTACAAGCGGGTCCGCTTCAAGGGCATCATCTGCGAGCGCTGTGGCGTCGAGGTCACTCGCGCCAAGGTGCGCCGTGAGCGGATGGGCCACATCGAGCTGGCCGCTCCCGTCACCCACATCTGGTACTTCAAGGGTGTTCCTTCCCGCCTCGGCTACCTGCTCGACCTGGCGCCGAAGGACCTCGAGAAGATCATCTACTTCGCGGCCTACGTGATCACCGGCGTGAACACCGAGCTGCGGCACAACGACCTGCCGACGCTGGAGAACGAGATCGGCGTCGAGCGCAAGAACCTCGAGACCAAGCGTGACGCGGACATCGAGGCACGGGCGCAGAAGCTGGAAGCCGACCTGGCCGAGCTGGAGGCGGAGGGCGCCAAGTCCGACGTCCGCCGCAAGGTCAAGGAGGGCGGCGAGCGTGAGATGCGCCAGATCCGTGACCGCGCCGGTCGCGAGCTGGACCGTCTCGAGGAGGTCTGGACGACCTTCACCAAGCTCGACGTGCGTCAGCTGATCGCCGACGAGCTGCTCTACCGCGAGCTCGTCGACCGCTACGGCGAGTACTTCACCGGCGGCATGGGCGCGGAGGCCATCCAGAAGCTGGCCACCGAGTTCGACGTCGCGGCCGAGGCCGACAACCTGCGCGACACCATCCGCAACGGCAAGGGGCAGAAGAAGCTCCGCGCACTGAAGCGGCTCAAGGTCGTCGCGGCTTTCCAGGCCACCGGCAACGACCCGCGCGGCATGGTGCTCGACGCCGTCCCGGTGATCCCGCCGGACCTGCGCCCGATGGTCCAGCTCGACGGTGGCCGGTTCGCCACCTCCGACCTGAACGACCTCTACCGCCGGGTCATCAACCGCAACAACCGGTTGAAGCGGCTCATCGACCTCGGCGCCCCTGAGATCATCGTCAACAACGAGAAGCGGATGCTGCAGGAGGCCGTCGACGCGCTGTTCGACAACGGCCGCCGCGGCCGCCCGGTCACCGGTCCCGGTAACCGCCCGCTGAAGTCGCTGTCCGACCTGCTCAAGGGCAAGCAGGGCCGGTTCCGTCAGAACCTGCTCGGCAAGCGTGTCGACTACTCCGGCCGTTCGGTCATCATCGTCGGTCCGCAGCTGAAGCTGCACCAGTGCGGTCTGCCGAAGGACATGGCGCTCGAGCTGTTCAAGCCGTTCGTCATGAAGCGGCTGGTCGACCTGAACCACGCGCAGAACATCAAGTCCGCCAAGCGGATGGTGGAGCGCTCGCGCCCGCAGGTGTGGGACGTGCTCGAAGAGGTCATCACCGGCCACCCGGTGATGCTGAACCGTGCGCCGACCCTGCACCGCCTCGGTATCCAGGCCTTCGAGCCGCAGCTGGTCGAAGGCAAGGCCATCCAGCTGCACCCGCTGGTCTGTGAAGCGTTCAACGCGGACTTCGACGGTGACCAGATGGCCGTGCACCTCCCGCTGTCCGCGGAGGCGCAGGCCGAGGCCCGCATCCTGATGCTGTCGGCGAACAACATCCTTTCGCCGGCGTCGGGCCGTCCGCTCGCCATGCCGCGACTGGACATGGTGACGGGTCTGTTCCACCTGACCCGCCTGACCGAGAACGCCGTGGGTGCCGGCAACGCGTACTCCTCGCCCGCCGAAGCGATCATGGCGTACGACCTCAAGGCGCTGAGCCTGCACGCCCCGGTCAAGATCCGCATCGTCGACCGTCAGCCCGCCAAGGCCGACGAAGCGGCGCTCGCGGAGAAGGGCTGGGAGCCGGGCAAGGCCTGGCTGGCCGAGACCACCCTGGGCCGCGTGCTGTTCAACGAGCTGCTGCCGGCGGACTACCCGTTCATCAACGAGCCGATGCCGAAGAAGCGTCAGGCCCTGATCGTGAACGACCTCGCCGAGCGCTACTCGATGACGCAGGTCGCGCAGACCCTGGACCGCCTGAAGGACGCCGGTTTCTACTGGGCGACCCGTTCGGGTGTCACGGTCGCGATCTCCGACGTCCTCGTCCCGACCGGCAAGAAGGCCATTCTGGACGAGTACGAAGGCAAGGCCGACCAGGTCGAGAAGCGGTACCAGCGTGGTCAGCTGTCGCACGCCGAGCGCAACAACGAGCTCGTCAAGGTGTGGACGCAGGCCACCGAAGAGGTCCACAAGATCATGGAGACGGCGCTGCCGGACGACAACCCGATCGCGATGATCGTGAAGTCGGGCGCGGCGGGCAACATGACGCAGGTCCGGTCGCTGGCCGGTATGCGTGGTCTGGTGTCGAACCCGAAGGGTGAGTACATCCCGCGTCCGATCAAGGCCAACTTCCGTGAAGGCCTGTCGGTGGCGGAGTACTTCATCGCGACGCACGGTGCCCGTAAGGGTCTGGCGGACACGGCGCTCCGTACCGCCGACTCGGGTTACCTGACCCGTCGTCTGGTGGACGTGTCGCAGGACGTCATCGTCCGCGAGATCGACTGTGGCACCACCCGCGGTATCAACATGCCGATCGGTGAAGACATCGGCGACGGCAAGGTCCTGCGCGACCAGCACGTCGAGACCAGCGTGTACGCGCGGAACCTGGCGACCGACGCGGTCGACGCCAAGGGCAACGTCGTGCTCAACGCCGGTGACGACATCGGTGACCCGGCGATCGACAAGCTCATCTCGAGCGGGATCGCCAAGGTCAAGGTGCGTTCGGTGCTGACCTGCGAGTCGGCCGTCGGTATCTGCGCCACCTGCTACGGCCGGTCCATGGCGACCGGTCAGCTCGTCGACGTCGGCGAGGCCGTGGGTATCGTCGCGGCCCAGTCGATCGGTGAGCCGGGTACGCAGCTGACGATGCGTACGTTCCACCAGGGTGGTGTCGCCGGTGACGACATCACGACCGGTCTGCCCCGTGTCCAGGAGCTTTTCGAGGCCCGGGTCCCGAAGGGCAAGGCGCCGATCGCCGACGTCGATGGCCGTGTGCGCATCGAGGAGAGCGAGCGGTTCTGGAAGATCACGCTGATCCCGGACGACGGCAGCGAAGAGATCGTCTTCGACAAGCTGTCCAAGCGTCAGCGGCTCGCGAACACCCCGAGCGGCCCGCTGGGCGACGGTGACCGCGTGTCGGTCGGCCAGCAGCTGCTCGAAGGCACCCCGGACCCGCACGAGGTCCTGCGGGTCATGGGGCCGCGCGAGGCGCAGATGCACCTGGTGGACGAGGTCCAGAAGGTGTACCGGGCGCAGGGTGTGTCGATCCACGACAAGCACATCGAGGTCATCGTCCGGCAGATGCTCCGCCGGGTGACGATCATCGACTCCGGTGCCACGGACTTCCTGCCGGGCGAGCTGCCCGAGCGGACCAAGTTCGAGGCGAAGAACCGTGCGTCGGTCGCCGAGGGTGGCGAGCCGGCTTCGGGTCGTCCGGTGCTGATGGGGATCACGAAGGCCTCGCTGACCACGGACTCGTGGCTGTCGGCGGCCTCGTTCCAGGAGACCACGCGTGTCCTGACCGACGCGGCCATCAACGGCCGCTCGGACAAGCTCGTGGGCCTCAAGGAGAACGTGATCATCGGTAAGCTGATCCCGGCCGGTACCGGGATCAACAAGTACCGCAACATCCAGGTGCAGCCGACCGAGGAGGCGCGGGTCGCCGCTTACGCGATCCCGTCCTACGACGACGGCTACTACACTCCGGATGTCTTCGGCTCCTCCACCCCGGGTGCCGCGGTGCCGCTGGACGATTACGACTTCGGCCGCGACTTCCGCTGATCCACCTAGCTCCACCCGAAGCGCCCCTGGCTCCCGGCCAGGGGCGCTTCGCTTTTCCCTCACTTCGCTCTCGCCACCCCCGCCTCCGCTCCGCCCCGACTCGCGTTTAGCCCGCTAAACGCGACCCGCTGCTCCGGCTCTGCCTCCCGTCCCGCTCCCTGCCCCACTCGCGTTTAGCGAGCTAAACGCGACCCGGTGGGCGAGGACGAGCACTTGCGTTTAGCGGGCTAAACGCGATCTGGTGGGGGGCGCAGGTCAAGGGGTATCGCGCGACGGGGGAACGCGCTGACTTCTGCGGTCGGGAGCTTCTCGGGCCCACCGAGCGCGCGGGACCGCTCGGAAGTTCCCGGTAGTTCATAACGAAGATATAACGCCCTCCGGTCGGACGAATCCGGGCTACTGGGCCGTTGTGACCTGCGGTAGTGCCGCCAAGTGGCCTAGTTCTCACTACTCGGAAAATCGCCACCCATTCGGACTAATGGCCTATCCGCATCGTGGGAAATTCACCCTGTCGTGGCCTGTCCCATTCTTTGATCACGAGATTGACACTAAAGCGCCTTCCCGCGAGTATTTCGCCCATGCAATCCCCAGTCGCCTTGGTGTGGCGCCGGCACGTTGACTTGCGGCAGCAAGCAAGCGCGCTGTGTATGGATTCCTGACCTTTTCCGGCTCGTCGTGTCCCGGTGAATTCGTGCGTCCGAAATGGCTGCGCCCGTTCTCCGCGAGCTGACGATTTCCGCTGTGCCGCAACGGTTCCCTGCTTGGACCGGCGGTTGATTGCTTTCCCTTGATCCGTGTCGGTGACACCTGCGCGAAGTGGGGGAGAGGTGTGCCAATTGTCTGGCGCTTCGGTAGCGAAAACAGGGAGAAAGAATGCTATCCAACTCGCCCAAGTGGCGAAAAGTGGTGATAGGCGCCATGGCGGCGGCGCTCGCCGTGGGCACGGTGACCTATACCGGCTCGGCGACGAGTGCCTATGCGGACGTCCAGGTCGTCAAGGACGCGAAGAAGGCGGCTGACGGCAAGGAGTACTGGGTCCAGAACCACCTGGTGTCCAAGGACGTCGCGGCGGCCCGAAGCGCCGACGGCAAGCGCAAGAAGTGGTTGCTGGTCTGGGCCGGTGACGAGAACATCGCCGACACCCTGGTCAAAGACGTCAAGAACCTGCCGGGTTCGCTCGGCGGCGGCCTGAACAAGATCAAGAACGCGTTGCCCGGTCCGGACTTCCTCGCCGTGATCGACGCGACGCAGGGCTCGCCGACCTATGGCAAGGTCGTCAACAC
The DNA here is from genome assembly GCF_055598845.1 of Amycolatopsis sp. NPDC039088. NCBI lineage: Bacteria > Bacillati > Actinomycetota > Actinomycetes > Pseudonocardiales > Pseudonocardiaceae > Amycolatopsis > Amycolatopsis sp. NPDC039088. The sequence continues at coordinate 223,817 of NZ_JBVKAE010000002.1, forward strand.
CGCCACGGTCGGACCCCTGGTCGAGAACGAGCCGCACCACATGCAGTACGTGTGGCACAAGGGCGACACGATCTACGCCGGTGCGCTGTTCGCCGCCGCGACGTACGCCTTCGACGTCTCCGCGTTGCCGCAACTGAAGCTCAAGGGCGTCAGTCTCCCGACCCAGACCCTCGGCGGTTCCGTGCCGGACGCGTACTGGGTGCTCAAGGACGGCACCGCGTACGGCACGTACATGGGCGGCCCGGTCGTGCCCGGTCCGCACACCTACGCCAACGGTTCGACCGTGGTGGGCAACGGTTTCGCGGGTAGCCCCGGCGAAGTCGTCCGCTTCGACCAGAACGCGCAGGTGCTTTCCGAGTCCCCGGCGGCCACACCGCAGGGGGACAACAAGAAGCTGTGCGACAACCTTCCGCAACTGGACAAGCCGACCTGCGCCAACCCGCACGGCATCCAGGCTCGCGAGGACCTCAACACCCTCGTCACCAGTGACTACGCCGAGCCGCGCAACATCATCCTCGACCCGGTGAAGCAGCCGTCGCCGTACCTGCGGCGCCCGACCGTCCGGACGTGGGACATCTCCGACCGCAACAAGCCGAAGCTCAAGGCGGTCTCCTACCTGCCGGACGGTCCGAGGGCCGACCCGGCGGATCCGCTGCACGCCGAGAGTCGCGCGGTCATGGAGACCACGGTGACCAACCTGCCGGGTCACAAGGGCGCGTTCGCCCAGACCATGCAGGGCGGCGCGGTGTTCTACACGCCGGACATCACCGCCAAGGAGCCGCACTGGATCCAGGTGTTCGACGACGGTGCCGCGAACAAGGCGATCCACCCGAACAACGACTCCAACGGTGGCGGGTCGAACGGTGGCTGGATCCAGACCAGCCCTGACGACAAGTACCTCTACCGCGCGATCACCGGCCGCCAGAAGGGCGCTCTCGGTCCGGACGACCCCGGTACCACCGGTGGTGTCTATGTCCTCGACATCCAGAAGCTCGTCGCCGCGGGTGACAAGGTCGAGAACATCAACGGCCGGATCGACACGAAGGAGAAGTCGCAGCAGGGCGGTGGCGGCGACCTGCCGACCGTCGTCGGCGCGGCGCCGATCAACCCGGGCACACCGGGTGGTGGCCCGCACTGGGGCGCCTACGACAACTTCGTGCTCGGCGACGACGGTTACTACCACGAGACCGACAAGCCGCAGCATCTCGCGGTGTCGAACTACTTCGTCGCACGGTCCGGTTTGGACGGTGACCACAAGGTCAACCTGCTGAACCTCGGCGAGGACGGAAAAGTCGCGGTCGACCAGAACTTCCGGGACGAGTTCACCGGGCAGGTCGGGATCAACTTCAACCGGAAGACCTGGCCGCACGGGTCCTTCGGAAACGCCAAACCGCACTCCGAACTGTTCGTCGTAGCGGACGCGGATCTCAAATAACCCTGTTCGGCGCGGAAGGTCGTGGGTGGCGGGCGCGTCCCCCACCCACGGCCCCGCCGATTCGCTCCGGAAGGTCCCCATGGATCACCACGTCATACCGGCGAGCTCGGGTTCGTCCGGAGTCGGCATCGCCTTGATCCTGCTTCGGCTCGGGCTCCTGCTGGCGACGGCTTTCCTTGCCGGGGCCGGGATTCTGCGTCCGCTGGTGGGCGAACTTCCCCGGCGGCTGTCTCTCACCATCGCCGCGCTCGGCGGGGTTTCCGCCGCACTCGCGGCTGTTTCCGCTTTCGCGACCGACGTCAACGTCATCGCGCTGACCGTGCACATCGCGTTGGCGCTGGCGATTCCCGTTCTGGTGCGCTGGCCTTCCGCCGCCCGGTGGGCTTCTCTCGCCTTGGCCGCGTTGGTGGTGCTCGAAACCTCACTCGGACGATCCGGCGTGGAGTTCGCCATCGACACCGTCTACGTCGCGGCGGCGGCCTTGTGGTTCGGCGTCACCGTTCTTTCCGTCTGGGTGCCCGCCGAGGGATGGCGCCAGACGAACTTCCGGCTCGGCCCGCTTTCCTTGACACTGGGCGGACTTCTCGTCGTCGCCGGGGCCGTCCAGCTGTTCTCCTCCGGACTTGGATTCGACCGCCGGATCTATGAAACCTTCTTCGGGATCACGTTGCTAGTGATCGCCGTGCTTCCGGTCGTCGCCACCGTTGTCGCCGGATTCTTCTTGTCAGGCAAGGATTCCACGCGTTCCTATCGATTTGGCGCTGCCGCCGTGGCCGTCGGTTTCGTTGCCTGGAGCGCCCTCGCGGCCATTCCCAAACCACCCGAACTGCCGATTCCCGGGGTTCCTCTGCTCACCGATGCCACCGTCGGTGGCCAGCGGATCCCGGTACTGGTGAGCCCGCAGCGGCCCGGCAAGAACCTCGTCCATTTCCCGGCGAGCGCGGGAGACGACCTGTCCGCCGGAATCGAAGGCGGCCTGATCGGCAAGGCCATCGTGCGTCCCGGTGCCGAGGGCACCTGGGCCGAGGTCGACCTGCCGAAGGGACGCAGCGATCTGATCGTCAGCCGCGGCGAGGAGAAGACGACGATCGAGGTCGACGCGGGGGAGGAGCAGGGGCCCGCCATCGAGGACACGGACGCGCCCGAATGCGCGTCGGCCGCGTTGGGCGGACTGATCGCCGACCGCCGCGAAGTCCTCACTTCGTGCCCCTCGGCCACGCTTTCGGGCGAAGACAGCGGTTCCCTGGTCAAGCTCGTCGAGTTCCTTGCCGGTCGCAAGCCTTCCGCGCTCACGCTCGCCGAGGACACCTCACCGCGGAGTGTGGCCGCTGCGAAGCTGGTCCGTGAGACCGCCGCGCGTGCCGGGCTCCCGGTGCAGGCCGAAGCGGGCCCGAACACCGCGCTGGTGGTGGTGTCGGGCTGGGCGGGCGGCTACACGGCGATGACCCGCGCGGCCGAGTCCCAGCGGCTCAAGCCGACCCATCAGTACGGCCTGTACCTGGCGCCGTGGCTCCTCAACGGCCCGATCGTCAACGCCGTCGCGAGTTCCTCGCTACCGCTGCGGTTCGATCCGCGAGAGCAGGTCGCCGTCAGTTACGCGGTCGCCACGAACAACGCCTTCGGCGGCGAAAGCCCCACGCTCGGCGGCTTCCGGAACTGGCTCGGCGACCAGTGGAGGTCGACGAACGGCGACGTCCAGATCTTCGCTGCGGCGCAGGTCAACGCCATGCCGATGTACCCGGGCGAACCGCACGCCGCCGGGATGATCGCCGACCGGAACTACGCGGGGCAATGGATCCCCGACGGCACGATCGTGCCGATCAGCTCGGTACTGCGGTAAAGGATTCCGCTCGATTCCAGCAGCGGTAAGGCTCGATTTCCACGAAAGAAAAGGAGATGAAATGAAGCGAATCGCGGCCCGTGTGCTGCTGCCGCTCGCCGTGGCGGGCGCGTTGTCCGGACTGGCAGGCGGGGTGGCCTCGGCCGACCCGCTGCCGGGCCTGCCGACCGGTGGCGGCGGCCCGGCGCTCTGGCTGATCCCCGGCGTCGACCTCGGCGGACTGCTCGGACCGACCGTTCCCGTGCCCACCGACGTCCTCGCCCCGATCTTCGGGATCATCACGCCGATTTCGTAAAACCGTTACCAGCAAAGGAGAATCTCATGAAGAAGACCCTCGTCCGCGCGGTCGCCGGCGCGGCGCTCGCCGGACTCGTCGCCCTCGGCTCGGTCGCTCCGGCGCTCGCCGCGGAAACCGCCCCGAACGATGTCGTGGTCGTCGACGAACCCGACACGAGCGACCTCAACAACATCTGGACGTTCGCGCCGCTCGGCGTCCCGGTGCTCGGTCTCATCCAGTCGCTCAACGGCGTCCCCGGCAAGTTGCTGCCGTCCTGATTCCCGTGGCGGCGCGGCTCCCGGGCCGCGCCGCCGCTTTCGGTGAGGAGAACCGATGGCCGACAGACAACTGATCGGGCGGATCGCCATCGCGGGGATCGTGGTGGCCGCGCTCGCGACCTGCGTGGTGCTGCTCAACGGCGGCGAGGAACCGCAGGCCGAGACCGTGGCCGTCGTCGGCGAACCCACCGACGCCACGCCGTCGCGCGAACCGGACCGCACGATCACGCGGACGCTCAGCCAGGAGCGGCCGCAGCCGGTGTCCAGCGACTGGCGGATCACCTACGAACTCGACGGCACGGGGACCGCGACCGTGGTCTACGACTCGAACGGGCTGGGGCTCGTGCACCAGGAGCTGCAGGTGACGCTGCCGTGGCGCAAGGAACTCACGTGGAAGAACACCGGCGCGCCGCCGACCGTGCAGCTGATGGGGCAGGGCGAGGGCGCCGTCGAATGCCGGGTGGCCGTGGGCGGCGCCGTCGTCACCACGCAGAAGTCCACCCCCGGCGAGGTCGCCACCTGCGCCGGCCGCCTGGCCCCCTCCTGACCCGCCCCCACGTCGACTTTCGCCCCCTAATCGCGATCCGGGGCCGGAGAAATTCGCTGGCCGGGGCAGGGATCATGGAGACATGAGCTGGAGCTTCGAAGTGACCCCCGTCGAACACCCCGACGCGGCCCTGTTGCTGCGCGAGTACCTGGACGAGATCGCGTCGCGTTACTACGGTCGCCCGGTCCCCGAGGAGGAGCTCGACACGCTGCTCGAGGAGCATCACAGCCGGGATCTGGTCCCGCCGACCGGCGCCTTCCTGCTCGCTCACCGCGACGGGGTGCTCGCCGGATGCGCGGGGGTCCGGGGCGCCACGCCGGAAATCGCCGAACTCACCCGCGTCTTCCTCCGGAAGGACGAGCGCGGCCGGGGCGGGGCGGCGCTGCTCGTGGCCGCCGCCGAGGACGTCGCCCGGGGCCTCGGGGCCACGTCCATCCGTCTGGACACCCGCAGCGATCTGGTCGAGGCGAGGGCCCTGTACGCGCGCCTCGGCTACGACGAGGTCGAGCGCTTCAACGACAACCCTCTTGCCCACTACTTCTTCTCGAAGTCCCTGGTCCAGGCCATGTCAGATCGCGTTTAGCCCGCTAAAGTCGCTCGCGCCCGGGAGCGACTTTAGCCCCCTAATCGCGATCTCAGCGGGGCAGGCGGGCGGCGACGTCGATCAGGAAATCGGCTTCGGCGAGCAGTGTCTCGCGGTCCAGGGTCCGGTGCCCGCCGGTGCGGATCGTCCCCCGTTCGACGAACACGGGCCACCGGCCGAACCGCGGGTCGCCGAGGATCCAGGCGCGCACGTCCGGCGTGAGCAGCCCCGCGGCCCGCTCGCGGTCGGCGGCGCGGACCTTCATCGCGCCGTCGAAGGCCCTGTCGAACGTCTTGACCTGCTCGAACTCCCGCAGCACGCGGGTCGGGAACACCCCGTCGGCCGCCAGGAAGAGCGCCGCCGAATCCGGCACGCGGACCTGCACCGAATGGAACGCCCGCGGGGTGGTGTCACCGCCCGGCTGATGGCGGTCGTCGAAGAAGTCGACGCCGATGACGTCGTGGTCGCGGTGCCGGAACTCCACCGACCTGGTCACCGAAGCCTCGGCCAGCGGCCGGTCCCGCCCGACCGGATCCACCCCGAACCCGGGTGACGTACCGCCGTCCTCGGCGTGGAAGCGGCCGGACCTCTCCGCGGCGAAACCGCTCATCCAGTGCCCGCGCTCGTGCCTTCTGCGCACCTTCCCGGCGACGAACAGGACCAGGAACAGGAGCCCGACGCCGACCGCGAGCATGAAGATCGCCCCGAGGGTGATCATGACCGGCGAATCGGCGTCGAGTGCCGAGACCATCTCGTATTCCCTTTCCACACCGCTCAAAAGTCTCAGAAGTCCAGGTCGTCCTTGGTCTCCTGATCGGACTGCTCCTCGCCGCGACCACCGTGGTCTCCGGCCTTCTTGAAGTCCTTGGTGTAGCCGATCACCTTGCCACCGGCGTCGAGGATGGCCTTGCCGCGCTTGTCCTTCCAGTCGCCGGTCGTCGCGCCGGTGACGCCCTTGACGACGCCGTCCACCGCCGCCTTGCCGACGTCCCGCCGCATCTCGGCGCGCAACGTCGCGTCGACGTCGACCGCGTCCTTGGTGGCGTTCAACACCGGCCGCGGGGTGTCGAGCCGCTTGCCGAGCATGCCCTTCTCACCCATCAGCGCGTCGACGTAACCCTTGCCGGACTTGGTGTTCGCCATCCGGTCGGCGAACCGGTCGGTCGCCTTGGTCCCGTCGGTGAGGAACTTGCCCATCTTGCTGTCGGTGAGTTTGGCCTGCATCTTGCGCAGCCACGCCAGCACGTCGGACAGGATCTTGCGGAGCCGGTTGACGAACCCGGTCGTCTTCGTCGCGGTGGACGCCAGCTTCGGCGGCGTGGCGGCACCGGCGGCCGCGGTCGAAGCGCCCGCGGTGGGGACGGCCGCGGCGATCGCGGGCACCCACAACGTGATCAGCCAGCTGATGACCTCGGTGAGGATGGCCTTGATCAGCTCCTCGATGAAGGTCATCAGCATGCTGTTGAGCTGCAGCATCTGCGCCATGTCACCGGCCTTCGCCGCGACACCGTTGATACCGCTGGAGAACTCCGCGAGCCCCTTCTTCGCCGCCGTCCCCGCGTCACCGGCCCAGCCGGCGAGCCGCTCGTCGGCGACCTGGTCGAAGTTGACCGACATCTCCTGCAGCGCTTTGGCCAGCGTGCCGAAGTTCTCCGCCGCCTTGCCCAGTGCGGGGCCGTCGCCGCTGACGAAATGGATGGCGTCCTGCACCGGCTGGACGACGTTGATCAGAAAGCTCAGTCCCTGCCCGATGAGCCAGCCGAGCGGATCCGTCGCGATGTCCACAATGGTCTGTGAGCCGCTCTGGATCAACGACTTGGCGTCGAGGGCGATGGTGGTGACGCCCAGCGCGATGTCCGCGCCGTCGGCCTGGGTCTTGCTGTCGAAGACCTGTTTGTACGCGGAGACGGAGTCCTTGCCCAGCTGGACGGCGTCGCCGACGATCGGCGTCTTCTTGATCGCGTTCTCGGTGTTGATCCCGGGGATCACGGTGTCGCCCTGGTAGGACTTCATCGAGACGCCCTCGGTCACGTCCTTGACCTCGGCCATTACGGCTTCCCCCCGGCCTTGGGTCCGTCGATCTTCGCTTCGATCTTGTTGAACGTGGTCACATGGTCTTCTTCGATGCCCTGGTAGATGTCGGCCGCCTGCGTCATCTTCGACCCGGCGCTCTCCAGGCCCTTGGCCATGGCTTCCATCAAATCCTTGAGGGAGGCCAAAGTCTGCGTGTAACCGTCCTTGGTGAACAGGCCGACGAGTCCCCAGGATTGGTTGCCGACGTCGGCCTGGCCGACCATTTCCTTCAGCTTCCCGGTCTGGCCGCCGTAGTTGCCGAGTTCGCCGGAATAGCGGCGGAGCGCGGCGGGGTCCACGTTGTAGCCGCCGTTGACCGAACCGTCGGGCATCAGTGGTCACCTTCCTCGAACAGGTGCTTCAGGAACCGGTCGCCGTCCGAGCCGCCGGACGACGGCGGTGCCGGTCGCGGCGGCTCCGGGTCGGTCTTGAGGACCGATCGCTCGGAATAGTCGTCGGCCGGGCTATCCGGTGAAGGACGCGTCGGCGCCTCTTCCGCCAGCTTCGACCGCATTTCCTCGACGGTGGTTCCGAAAAGCTCCGCCTGGGTCTCCAGCACCTGGTCGACCAGGTGGAGATCGTCACCCATGTGCTCTTCGACGATGGCCGCCTGCTTGCGCGCCGATTCGGCGACGGCCTGCTGGATGGTCGACATCAGCGCGGCCGAGAGGGCCTCCGGACGCTGGCGCAACGCCTCTTCGGTGAACCGGACGTCCATGATGGCGCCCGCCGGGCCCGCCACGACGGTGACCGAACGGTCCGGAGAGGACGCCGTGGCCTGAAGCGCGCTGAGCTCGCTCTGCATGTCGCCGATGTTCGCGAACCGATCATCGACGTTCTGGATCCTGGACTGGAACTTCTCGAATTCCGCGACCAGCTGTTCGAACTCGGCTGACATGGAGCCTCCCCGTGCGAGTGCCTGTGTCACCTGGAACCACGCCCGTCGACGCTGTGACCGGTGTCATCGTGACCTATTCACCGGTTTGACGCGATGGGGTGCTTCTCGGATCCATCCGGCTCACCCGATAGAGGAATAGGTAGCGTGGTTCGCCGAGTAAGGCGACAGGAGCACAGCGAGGGGAGGCGTCGTGGACGCCGAGCAGCAGGAAAGCATCGAGGAGCCGAGGCGGGGGAGCCACGCGGCGCCGGAGGGTGCACCCGTGCACCCGCTGATCGACCTCGGCCGGGACCCGAACCCCGGCAGGCCGGACCACGCCAAGCCCGACGAGGAATGAACGCGGCCGAAACGCCGTTCCATCAGGGTGGCCGCGGCCTGACGCCCGGCACGATATAGTTATCGACCCCCCGATTTGGTCGCCCCTGAAGTGGGCGGGTATCTTTGGAGACCGTGCCCGGCAGGCGTCGGGCCGTCCCGTGTGCCGTGCGGTGTGAACGGGGTGCTCAGGCATCCGGTTCGAAGGCTTCGCCCACACGGGATCCGACGGAAAATCCCTACGGGAAGTTACCGGTCGAGAGACCGTGACGCGGGCCGACACGCCCGACCGCGGGGGCCGGAGACAGACACGTAGTAGCAAGATCGCGAACAGAAAGCTGGTCCATTGCCCACGATCCAGCAGCTGGTCCGTAAGGGCCGCCAGGACAAGGCTGCCAAGCAGAAGACCGCGGCCCTCAAGGGGAGCCCGCAGCGGCGTGGCGTGTGCACTCGCGTGTACACCACAACCCCCAAGAAGCCGAACTCGGCGCTTCGCAAGGTCGCTCGTGTGAAGTTGACCAGCGGCATCGAGGTCACCGCCTACATTCCCGGTGAAGGCCACAACCTGCAGGAGCACTCGATGGTGCTCGTGCGTGGTGGTCGTGTGAAGGACCTGCCGGGTGTCCGTTACAAGATCATCCGCGGTTCGCTCGACACCCAGGGTGTCAAGAACCGTAAGCAGGCGCGCAGCCGGTACGGCGCGAAGAAGGAGAAGAGCTAATGCCTCGCAAGGGTCCGGCGCCGAAGCGGCCGCTGATCTCTGACCCCGTCTACGCATCCCCGCTGGTCACCCAGCTGGTGAACAAGGTGCTGAAGGACGGCAAGCGGTCCCTGGCCGAGCGCATCGTCTACGGCGCCCTCGAAGGTGCTCGCGAGAAGACCGGCACCGACCCGGTCGTCACGCTGAAGCGCGCCCTCGACAACGTGAAGCCCACCATCGAGGTGAAGAGCCGTCGTGTCGGTGGCGCCACCTACCAGGTGCCGATCGAGGTCAAGCCGGGCCGCTCCACCACCCTTGCGCTTCGCTGGCTGGTCTCCTTCTCGGCGGCTCGCCGTGAGAAGACCATGATCGAGCGCCTGCAGAACGAGCTGCTCGACGCGAGCAACGGCCTCGGCGCCAGCGTGAAGCGGCGCGAGGACACGCACAAGATGGCCGAGTCCAACAAGGCCTTCGCGCACTACCGCTGGTGATGACCGCCCGGCTGCCGATCCAAGCCTTGCCGGGCCCCAATTTTGAGACAGGGGAACACTCTCGTGGCACGTGACGTGCTGACCGACCTGAACAAGGTCCGCAACATCGGCATCATGGCCCACATCGACGCCGGTAAGACCACCACCACCGAGCGGATCCTGTTCTACACCGGGGTCAACTACAAGATCGGTGAAGTCCACGATGGCGCCGCCACCATGGACTGGATGGAGGAGGAGCAGAAGCGGGGTATCACCATCACCTCGGCTGCCACCACCACCTTCTGGGCCGATCACCAGATCAACATCATCGACACCCCGGGTCACGTCGACTTCACCGTCGAGGTGGAGCGTTCGCTCCGCGTGCTCGACGGTGCCGTCGCCGTGTTCGACGGCAAGGAAGGTGTCGAGCCGCAGTCCGAGCAGGTCTGGCGTCAGGCGGACAAGTACGAGGTTCCTCGTATCTGCTTCGTCAACAAGATGGACAAGCTCGGCGCGGACTTCTACTTCACCGTCCGCACCATCGAGGAGCGCCTCGGTGCCCGTCCGCTGGTCATCCAGCTGCCGATCGGCTCCGAGAGCGAATTCGAAGGCGTCGTCGACCTGGTCCGCATGAAGGCGCTGACCTGGCGCGGCGAGGTCCAGAAGGGTGAGGACTACGCCGTCGAGGAGATCCCGGCCGAGCTCGCCGACAAGGCGGCCGAGTACCGGGAGAAGCTCGTCGAGACCGTCGCCGAGGCGGACGACGCCCTCATGGAGAAGTTCCTCGAGGGCGAGGAGCTGACCGAGGCCGAGATCAAGGCCGGTATCCGGAAGCTCACCGTCGACCGCGAGGCGTACCCGGTGCTCACCGGTTCCGCCTTCAAGAACAAGGGCGTTCAGCCCATGCTCGACGCGGTCATCGACTACCTTCCGTCGCCGCTGGACGTCCCCGCCGTCGAGGGCACGCTGCCCGACGGCGAGACCGTCGTGTCGCGCAAGCCGTCGACCGAGGAGCCGTTCTCCGCTCTGGCGTTCAAGATCGCCGCGCACCCGTTCTTCGGCAAGCTGACCTACATCCGGGTGTACTCGGGCAAGGTCTCCGCCGGCGCGCAGCTGATCAACGCGACCAAGGAGCGCAAGGAGCGCATCGGGAAGCTCTTCCAGATGCACTCCAACAAGGAGAACCCGGTCGACGAGGCCCAGGCCGGCCACATCTACGCGGTCATCGGCCTGAAGGACACCACCACCGGTGACACCCTCGCCGACCCGCAGAACCCGGTCGTCCTCGAGTCGATGACGTTCCCGGCGCCGGTCATCCGCGTCGCGATCGAGCCGAAGACCAAGGCCGACCAGGAGAAGCTCTCCCTGGCGATCCAGAAGCTGGCCGAAGAGGACCCGACGTTCCAGGTCAACCTGGACGAGGACACCGGCCAGACGATCATCGCCGGTATGGGCGAGCTGCACCTCGAGGTGCTGGTCAACCGCATGAAGTCCGACTACAAGGTCGAGGCGAACATCGGTAAGCCGCAGGTCGCCTACCGCGAGACGGTGCGCAAGACGGTCGAGAAGCTCGACTACGTGCACAAGAAGCAGACCGGTGGTTCCGGTCAGTTCGCGAAGGTCATCGTCAAGCTCGAGCCGCTCGAGTCCACCGACGGTGCCCTCTACGAGTTCGACAACAAGGTCACCGGTGGTCGCGTGCCGCGGGAGTACATCCCGTCGGTCGACGCGGGCGCGCAGGACGCCATGCAGTACGGCGTGCTGGCCGGCTACCCGCTCGTCGGGTTGAAGTTCACCTTGTTGGACGGCGCGTACCACGAGGTCGACTCTTCGGAAATGGCCTTCAAGATCGCCGGTTCCATGGCGATGAAGGAAGCCGCGAAGAAGGCCGGTCCGGTCATCCTCGAGCCGCTGATGGCCGTCGAGGTCACCACGCCCGAGGACTACATGGGCGATGTGATCGGCGACCTCAACTCCCGCCGTGGCCAGATCCAGGCCATGGAGGAGCGCGCCGGTACCCGTGTCGTCAAGGCACTGGTCCCGCTGTCGGAGATGTTCGGTTACGTCGGTGACCTGCGGTCGCGTACCCAGGGACGTGCCAACTACTCCATGGTGTTCGATTCCTACGCCGAGGTTCCCGCGAACGTCGCCAAGGAAATCATCGCGAAGGCGACGGGGGAGTAGTTCCCGTCCGTCCGCGGGCATAAGGGACACTCCTGACCGTCCGCAGCACCCACCGAGAAACGAATCTCCGTCCGACGACAGCCACGTTGGCCGGTGAGTAAGCAAAAAAGTCCAGGAGGACATTCCAGTGGCGAAGGCGAAATTCGAGCGGACCAAGCCGCACGTCAACATCGGGACCATCGGTCACGTCGACCACGGTAAGACCACTCTGACCGCGGCGATCACCAAGGTTCTGCACGACAAGTACCCCGAGCTGAACACGGCGTCGGCGTTCGACCAGATCGACAACGCGCCGGAAGAGAAGCAGCGCGGTATCACGATCAACATCTCGCACGTCGAGTACCAGACCGAGAAGCGTCACTACGCCCACGTGGACGCCCCCGGTCACGCGGACTACATCAAGAACATGATCACCGGTGCGGCGCAGATGGACGGCGCGATCCTCGTGGTCGCGGCGACCGACGGCCCGATGCCGCAGACCCGTGAGCACGTGCTGCTCGCGAAGCAGGTCGGCGTGCCCTACATCGTGGTCGCGCTGAACAAGGCCGACATGGTCGACGACGAAGAGATCCTGGAGCTCGTCGAGCTCGAGGTCCGCGAGCTGCTGTCCTCCCAGGACTTCCCGGGTGACGACGCTCCGGTCGTCAAGGTCTCCGGCCTGAAGGCCCTCGAGGGCGACGCCAAGTGGGGCGAGAGCGTTCTCGAGCTGATGGAAGCCGTCGACGAGAACGTGCCGGACCCGGTGCGCGAGCTCGACAAGCCGTTCCTGATGCCGATCGAAGACGTCTTCACGATCACCGGCCGTGGCACGGTCGTTACCGGCCGTATCGAGCGTGGCCGCGTGAACGTGAACGAAGAGGTCGAGATCGTCGGCATCAAGGAGAAGTCGACCAAGACCACCGTCACCGGTGTCGAGATGTTCCGCAAGCTGCTCGACCAGGGTGAGGCCGGCGACAACGTCGGTCTGCTGGTCCGCGGTATCAAGCGCGAGGACGTCGAGCGCGGCCAGGTCGTCGTGAAGCCGGGCACCACCACCCCGCACACGGAGTTCGAGGGCTCGGTCTACATCCTGTCGAAGGACGAGGGTGGCCGTCACACCCCGTTCTTCAACAACTACCGCCCGCAGTTCTACTTCCGTACGACGGACGTGACCGGCGTGGTGACCCTCAAGGAGGGCACCGAGATGGTCATGCCGGGCGACAACACGGACATCAGCGTTGTGCTGATCCAGCCGGTCGCCATGGACGAGGGCCTGCGTTTCGCCATCCGTGAGGGTGGACGGACCGTCGGCGCCGGCCAGGTCACCAAGATCATCAAGTGATTTAGACGCCCCGCCCGGGGGTACTACACCCCCCGGGTTAGGGGCGTCAAATCACGTGTGCGACACTATTCAGGTTGCTCGTCCCAGGGCGGCCGAATCCTTTCGGGGTTCCGGCCGCCCTGGTATGAGCGGCCACGGTCCGCGGAGCACTTCCTTCGGGTGAGGCTAGCGGGCAAGGGCGTTTGAGACGGCGATCCAAGCTTTTCCGCCGGCTCGATGCCTCCTCACGTTGAGGAAGACCAGGCAAGACGAAGATCCCGCGGGATCCGTCTGTGCGTCGGGCTCGACACGCCCGACCGCGTGGACCGGGGACAGGGCCGTTGAACTGGGAAAACCTCAGTCAAACTGAGGTTTGAAAAGACAAAAGCGGCACGAGACGACAAGGAACGAGCAGCCACCATGGCGGGACAGAAGATCCGCATCCGGCTCAAGGCCTACGACCACGAGGCGATCGACACCTCGGCGCGCAAGATCGTCGAGACGGTCACGCGCACCGGCGCCCGTGTTGTCGGGCCGGTGCCGCTGCCCACCGAGAAGAACGTTTACTGCGTCATCCGCTCGCCGCACAAGTACAAGGACTCGCGCGAGCACTTCGAGATGCGCACGCACAAGCGTCTGATCGACATCCTCGACCCGACGCCGAAGACGGTCGACGCGCTCATGCGCATCGACCTGCCGGCGAGCGTCGACGTCAACATCCAGTAGCGGCTGGCGAGCGGCGGAGAGTAAGAGACTCATGTCTGACAGGCAAGTGAAGGGCATCCTGGGCACCAAGCTCGGCATGACCCAGGTCTTCGACGAGAACAACCGGGTCGTCCCGGTGACCGTCGTCCAGGCCGGTCCGAACGTGGTCACCCAGGTTCGGACCCAGGAAACCGACGGCTACAAGGCCGTGCAGCTGGCTTTCGGCGCGGTCGACCCGCGCCGGGTCAACAAGCCGCGCACCGGCCACTTCGACAAGGCGAGCGTGACCCCGCGTCGTTTCCTTGCGGAGCTGCGTACCACCGACGCCGAGACCTACGAGGTCGGCCAGGAGATCACCGCTGAGGTGTTCGAGGCCGGTATCGAGGTCGACGTGACCGGTACCAGCAAGGGCAAGGGCTACGCCGGCGTCATGAAGCGTCACGGCTTCAAGGGCCAGGGCGCGAGCCACGGTGCCCAGGCCGTGCACCGCAAGCCCGGCTCGATCGGTGGCTGTGCCACCCCGGGCCGTGTCTTCAAGGGCCTGCGCATGGCGGGCCGCATGGGCAACGACCGGGTCACCACGCAGAACCTGACCGTGCACGCGGTGCGTGCCGAAGACGGCCTGCTGCTGATCAAGGGCGCCGTGCCCGGTCCCAAGGGCGGCCTGCTGTTCGTTCGCAGCGCCGCGAAGGGTGGTAACTGATCATGACCAGCGTCGAGCTGAAGACCCCGGCCGGTAAAGCCGACGGCACGGTCGAGCTCCCCTCGGAGATCTTCGACGTGCAGGCCAACGTGCCCCTCATGCACCAGGTCGTGGTGGGCCAGCTGGCCGCCGCTCGCCAGGGCACGCATGACACCAAGACCCGCGGTGAAGTCCGCGGTGGTGGCAAGAAGCCGTACCGCCAGAAGGGCACCGGCCGCGCCCGCCAGGGTTCGACCCGTGCGCCGCAGTTCACCGGTGGTGGCGTCGTCCACGGCCCCACGCCGCGTGACTACACCCAGCGGACCCCGAAGAAGATGAAGGCCGCCGCCCTCCGTGGCGCCCTCTCCGACCGGGCCCGCGCCGGACAGCTGCACGTCGTCACCGAACTGGTGACCGGCGACAAGCCGTCCACGAAAGCCGCCAAGGCCGCTATCGCCGCGGTGACCCAGGCCAAGCGCGTTCTCGTGGTGCTGCACCGCGACGACGAGCTGAGCTGGAACTCCGTGCGAAACCTGCCCGAGGTCCACATCATCACGCCCGATCAGCTCAACACCTACGACGTGTTGGTCAACGACGACGTGGTGTTCACCAAGGCCGCTTACGACGTGTTCGTCGCCGGTCCCGTCAGGGGCAAGGGCGCGAAGGCCAGCGCGCGGTCGAGCGAGGTTGAAGGGAGTGACGAGCAGTGAGTGCGATCGCCATCCCCGATCCCCGCGACATCTTGCTCGCGCCGGTGATCTCCGAGAAGTCCTACGGACTGCTTGAAGACCACAAGTACACGTTCGTGGTTCGCCCGGACGCCAACAAGACCCAGATCAAGATCGCGGTCGAGAAGGTGTTCGGCGTCAAGGTGGTCAGTGTCAACACCCTCAACCGCCAGGGCAAGCGTAAGCGGACTCGCGCCGGCTTCGGCAAGCGCAAGGACACCAAGCGCGCCATCGTGACTCTTTCGGCTGAAAGCAAGCCGATCGAGATCTTCGGCGGACCCACCGCGTAAAGGACTGAGCTGACACATGGGCATCCGCAAGTACAAGCCGACGACCCCGGGTCGTCGCGGTTCGAGCGTCTCCGACTTCGCCGAGATCACTCGGTCGACCCCGGAGAAGTCGCTGCTTCGTCCGCTGAGCAAGACCGGCGGCCGTAACTCCAGCGGCAAGATCACCACCCGCCACAAGGGCGGTGGCCACAAGCGTGCGTACCGGCTGATCGACTTCCGCCGGAACGACAAGGACGGCATCCCCGCCAAGGTCGCGCACATCGAGTACGACCCCAACCGGTCGGCTCGGATCGCGCTCCTGCACTACGCCGACGGCGAGAAGCGCTACATCATCGCCCCGGAGAAGCTCAAGCAGGGTGACACGGTTGAGAACGGCCCCCGCGCCGACATCAAGCCGGGTAACAACCTGCCGCTGCGCAACATCCCGGTCGGCACCGTGATCCACGCGATCGAGCTCCGCCCCGGTGGCGGCGCGAAGATGGCGCGGTCCGCCGGTGCCAAGGTGCAGCTGGTGGCGAAGGACGGGCCTTACGCCCAGCTTCGTCTCCCCTCGGGCGAGATCCGCAACGTCGACGTGCGCAACCGCGCCACCGTCGGCGAGGTCGGCAACTCCGAGCACTCCAACATCAACTGGGGCAAGGCGGGTCGTAACCGCTGGCGCGGCAAGCGCCCCACCGTCCGTGGTGTCGTCATGAACCCGGTCGACCACCCGCACGGTGGTGGTGAGGGTAAGACCTCCGGTGGTCGCCACCCGGTGAACCCGAACGGAAAGCCCGAAGGCCGCACCCGCCGCCGCAAGGCTTCCGACTCCATGATCGTCCGCCGCCGGCGTACCGGCAAGAAGCGCTGAGCAGGGAGGTAGAAGAACATGCCACGCAGCCTTAAGAAGGGCCCCTTCGTGGACGACCACCTGCTCAAGAAGGTGGACGTGCTCAACGAGTCGGGCAAGAAGACCGTGATCAAGACCTGGTCGCGTCGCTCCACGATCATCCCGGACTTCCTGGGCCACACGATCGCGGTGCACGACGGCCGTAAGCACGTCCCGGTGTTCGTCACCGAGGCGATGGTGGGTCACAAGTTGGGCGAATTCGCACCGACTCGGACCTTCAAGGGCCACATCAAGGACGACCGCAAGTCGCGCCGCCGCTGAGCGGGCACGAGAGAACAAGGAAGCTAGCGATGAACGCCCAGAACGACGTGGCCGAGGCTTTGCCGACGGCTTACGCGCGGGCTCGCTTCGTCCGGGACTCGCCTACCAAGGTGCGCCGGGTGATCGAGCTGATCAAGGGACGTAGCGCCGCCGACGCCTTGGCCGTGCTCCAGTTCGCCCCGCAGGCGGCAAGCGAGCCGGTCGCGAAGGTGCTCGCCAGCGCCATGGCCAACGCCGAGAACAACCTCGATCTCGACCCGGACACCCTCTGGGTCAAGAACGCCTACGCCGATGAGGGCCCGACCCTCAAGCGCATCCGTCCGCGGGCCCAGGGCCGCGCGTACCGGATCCGCAAGCGGACCAGCCACATCACCGTCGAGGTGGAGTCGCGTCCGAAGGCCGAGGCCAAGAAGGCACAGGGCAAGAAGAAGGCAGGTGGCCGGTAGTGGGCCAGAAGATCAACCCGCACGGCTTCCGCCTGGGTATCACCACGGACTGGAAGTCGCGTTGGTACGCCGACAAGCAGTACGCGGAGTACGTGGCCGAGGACGTCAAGATCCGGAAGCTGCTGTCCACGGGCATGGAGCGCGCCGGGATCTCCAAGGTCGAGATCGAGCGCACCCGTGACCGGGTCCGCGTCGACATCCACACCGCCCGGCCGGGCATCGTCATCGGCCGTCGCGGTGCGGAGGCCGACCGCATCCGCGGCGCGCTGGAGAAGCTGACCGCCAAGCAGGTCCAGCTGAACATCCTCGAGGTCAAGAACCCCGAGGCCGACGCCCAGCTCGTCGCTCAGGGTGTCGCGGAGCAGCTGAGCAACCGTGTGGCGTTCCGCCGCGCGATGCGCAAGGCGATCCAGACCTCTATGCGTTCGCCGCAGGTCAAGGGCATCCGCGTGCAGTGCGGCGGTCGTCTCGGCGGTGCCGAGATGTCCCGCTCCGAGCACTACCGCGATGGCCGCGTCCCGCTGCACACGCTGCGTGCCGACATCGACTACGGCTTCTTCGAGGCCAAGACGACGTTCGGTCGCATCGGCGTGAAGGTGTGGATCTACAAGGGCGAACTCGTGGGTGGGCTCAAGGCCAGGGAGGCGCGTGACGCCGCCGCGGCCGCTGAGCGTGCCCCGCGCCGTGACCGTGGTGACCGTCCGTCCCGCCCGCGCCGTTCCGGTGCGTCGGGCACGACGCCGACCTCGACCGAAGCCGGCCGGGCCGCTGCCGCCGCCAAGAGCGACGACACCGCCCCCGCGGCCACCGAGGCCCCGGCTGCTGAGACTGCAGAAAAGACGGAGGGCTGACACGTGCTCATCCCGCGCAGGGTCAAGCACCGGAAGCAGCACTCCCCGAAGCGCCACGGTGCCGCCAAGGGCGGTACGAATGTGAGCTTCGGCGAGTACGGCATCCAGGCGCTTGAGCACAGCTACGTGACCAACCGGCAGATCGAGTCCGCTCGTATCGCCATGACGCGTCACATCAAGCGTGGTGGCAAGGTGTGGACGACCATCTACCCGGACCGCCCGCTGACCAAGAAGCCGGCGGAAACCCGCATGGGTTCCGGTAAGGGTTCGCCCGAGTGGTGGATCGCCAACGTGAAGCCGGGCCGCGTGATGTTCGAGATCTCGTTCCCGAACGAGGAGACCGCCCGTGAGGCGCTCCGTCGCGCGATCCACAAGCTGCCCATGAAGTGCCGCATCGTGACCCGTGAAGGTGGTGAGTTCTGATGGCGAAGGCAGGTGCTGCCCAGGCATCGGAGCTGCGTGAGCTCACCGCGGAAGAGCTCGTTCTGCGTCTGAAGGAATACAAGGAGGAGCTCTTCAACCTCCGCTTCCAGATGGCGACCGGACAGCTCGACAACAACCGCCGTCTGCGCATCGTCCGTACGGACATCGCGCGGATCTACACGGTCATGCGCGAGCGTGAACTCGGCCTGTCCGTTTCCCCTGACGCCGAGAGTGAAGGTGCCGCATGAGCGAGCAGCCCAACGCTGAGGCGGCCCCCCGCAACGACCGCAAGGTCCGTGAGGGTTACGTCGTCTCGGACAAGATGAACAAGACGATCGTGGTCGAGCTCGAAGACCGCAAGAAGCACCGTCGTTACGCCAAGGTTCTCCGCAGCACCAGCAAGGTCAAGGTGCACGACGAGAACAACGAGGCGGGCGTGGGCGACCGGGTCACCCTGATGGAGACCCGCCCGCTGTCGGCGACCAAGCGCTGGCGTCTGGTGCAGATCGTGGAGAAGGCCAAGTAAGTAGGGCTCTTTTTGAGTCCCTTAGTTCCGCAAGGCTCGCGGTTCAACGCGAGAACCAGCGCGACATACAGGAGTAGACGTGATCCAGCAGGAGTCGCGGCTTCGGGTTGCCGACAACACGGGCGCGAAGGAAATCCTTTGCATCCGCGTTCTCGGTGGTTCCGGGCGGCGCTACGCGGGTATCGGCGACATCATCGTCGCCACCGTGAAGGACGCCATGCCGGCCGCCGGCGTGAAGAAGGGTGACGTCGTCAAGGCTGTCATCGTTCGCACGCGCAAGGAGCGCCGTCGTCCGGACGGTTCTTACATCCGCTTCGACGAGAACGCTGCTGTGCTCATCAAGAACGACAATGAGCCCCGCGGCACCCGCATCTTCGGCCCGGTGGGCCGCGAGCTGCGCGACCGAAAGTTCATGAAGATCATTTCGCTCGCGCCGGAGGTGTTGTAGAGCATGAAGGTGAAGAAGGGCGACACGGTCGTCGTCATCGCCGGCAAGGACAAGGGTGCCAAGGGCAAGGTCATCCAGGCCTACCCCGAGCGCGAGCGCGTGCTGGTCGAAGGCGTGAACCGGATCAAGAAGCACACCCGGATCTCGCAGACCCAGCGCGGCGCGCAGTCCGGCGGCATCGTCACCCAGGAGGCGCCCATCCACGTCTCGAACGTGATGGTCGTCGACTCCGACGGCAAGCCGACTCGCATCGGCTACCGCATCGGCGAGGACGGCAAGAAGGTCCGGGTTTCGCGCCGGAACGGTAAGGACATCTGATCATGACCACCGCAGAGAAGATCGCCCCGCGCCTCAAGGTGCGGTACCGCGAGGAGATCAAGGGACAGCTCCAGGAGGAGTTCTCCTTCGAGAACGTCCACCAGATCCCGGGCGTCGTCAAGGTCGTCGTGAACATGGGTGTCGGTGACGCCGCCCGTGACAGCAAGCTGATCGAAGGCGCCATCCGCGACCTGGCCGCGATCACCGGGCAGAAGCCCGAGGTTCGCAAGGCCCGCAAGTCCATCGCGCAGTTCAAGCTGCGTGAGGGCCAGCCGATCGGCGCGCGCGTCACGCTGCGCGGCGACCGGATGTGGGAGTTCCTCGACCGGCTGCTGACCATCGCGCTTCCGCGTATCCGTGACTTCCGCGGACTTTCGCCGAAGCAGTTCGACGGCAACGGCAACTACACGTTCGGTCTCAACGAGCAGTCGATGTTCCACGAGATCGACCCGGACGCCATCGACCGCCCGCGCGGTATGGACGTCACTGTCGTCACCACCGCCAACACCGACGACGAGGGCCGCGCGCTGCTTCGCAAGCTCGGCTTCCCGTTCAAGGAGAACTGAGTCGATGGCCAAGAAAGCACTGGTCCACAAGGCCGCTAAGACGCCGAAGTTCAAGGTTCGCGGTTACACGCGCTGCCAGCGATGCGGTCGCCCGCACTCGGTGTTCCGCAAGTTCGGACTCTGCCGGATCTGCCTTCGCGAGATGGCACACGCGGGCGAGCTGCCCGGCGTCCGCAAGTCCAGCTGGTAAGAGTCTTTTTTAACTCCCACTTCGCCACAGGCCCTGCCGCTAGCAGGGAACCAGGGCGAGAAAGGTTGACAGGTCACCATGACGATGACCGACCCCATCGCAGACTTCTTGACCCGTCTGCGTAACGCGAACTCGGCTTACCACGACGAGGTCGTGCTTCCCCACTCGAAGATCAAGGCGAACATCGCCGAGATCCTCAAGCGCGAGGGCTACATTTCGGGCTACCGCGACGAGCCGGGCGAGAAGCACAAGAACCTCATCGTGGAGCTGAAGTACGGCCCCAACCGTGAGCGCAGCATCGCCGGCCTTCGCCGCGTGTCGAAGCCCGGCCTGCGGGTCTACGCAAAATCGACCGAACTGCCGTCGGTTCTCGGTGGCCTCGGCGTCGCGATCATCTCGACGTCGTCCGGCCTCCAGACCGACCGTCAGGCCAAACGCAACAGCGTGGGCGGCGAAGTCCTCGCCTACGTCTGGTAAGGAAGGGGGCACAGACATGTCACGCATCGGAAAGCTGCCGGTCGCCGTCCCCTCCGGGGTCGAGGTGACCATCAATGGTCAGCACATTCAGGTCAAGGGGCCCAAGGGCACCCTTGAGCACACCATCGCCGAGCCGATCACCGTGGAGCGCGCCGAGGACGGCACGCTGCAGGTGAAGCGGCCCGACGAGGAGCGCACCAGCCGTGCCCTGCACGGTCTCACCCGGACGCTGGTCAACAACCTCGTCGTCGGTGTGACCGAGGGTTACGAAAAGAAGCTTGAGATCCACGGTGTCGGTTACCGCGTGCAGGCCAAGGGCTCGGACCTCGAGTTCGCCCTCGGCTACAGCCACCCGGTGAAGATCGAGGCACCGGAAGGCATCACCTTCAAGGTCGAGACCCCCACCCGGTTCTCGGTCTCGGGCATCGACAAGCAGAAGGTCGGCCAGATCTCCGCGGTCATCCGCAAGCTGCGCCGCCCGGACCCGTACAAGGGCAAGGGCCTGCGCTACGAGGGTGAGAAGATCCGCCGCAAGGTCGGAAAGACGGGTAAGTGATCATGAGCGACACGACTACGAAGCGCAAGCCGGTCGGCAAGGACATCTCGACCCGCCGCCGCGTCGCGAAGGCCCGTCGGCACTTCCGGCTCCGCAAGAAGATCAACGGCACGGACCAGCGTCCGCGCCTGGTCGTCAAGCGTTCGTCGCGGCACATCGCCGTGCAGCTGATCGACGACCTCGCCGGCAAGACCCTGGCGTCGGCGTCCACCCTCGAGGCGGACGTCCGCGCGCTCGACGGCGACAAGAAGGCCAAGGCCGCGAAGGTCGGGGAACTTGTCGCCAACCGCGCCAAGAACGCCGGTGTCTCGACCGTGGTGTTCGACCGTGGCGGTAACGCTTACCACGGCCGCATCGCCGCTCTCGCTGACGCCGCCCGTGAAGCGGGGTTGGAATTCTGATGCAGATGCTCGTGAATGGAAGGACAGCCTGATGCCGGGACGTACACGGCAATTCGGCGGCGGACAGGGCGGACCCGGCGGACAGGGCGGCAACGACCGCAATGAACGTCGTGGTGGCGGCCGGGATCGTCGCGACAGCGGTCGTGGCGGGGCCGGCCAGGACAAGACCCCGCACCTCGAGAAGGTCGTGACGATCAACCGCGTCGCCAAGGTCGTCAAGGGTGGTCGTCGCTTCAGCTTCACCGCCCTGGTGGTCGTCGGTGACGGCGACGGTCAGGTCGGCGTCGGCTACGGCAAGGCCAAGGAAGTTCCCGCGGCCATCGCCAAGGGCGTCGAGGAAGCGAAGAAGAACTTCTTCCGCGTTCCCCGCGTCGGCGGCACCATTCCCCACCCGATCCAGGGTGAGGAAGCCGCCGGTGTCGTGCTGCTGCGTCCGGCTTCCGCCGGTACCGGTGTCATCGCCGGTGGTCCGGTCCGCGCGGTCCTGGAGTGCGCGGGTGTCCACGACGTGCTGTCGAAGTCGCTCGGCTCCGACAACGCCATCAACATCGTGCACGCCACCGTGGCGGCCCTGAAGGGTCTGCAGCGTCCCGAAGAGGTCGCGGCCCGCCGCGGCCTGCCGCTCGAGGACGTCGCGCCTGCTCGGATGCTGCGCCAGCGTGCGGGTCAGGGGGTCTGACATGACTCAGCTCAAGGTGACCCAGGTCAAGAGCAAGATCGGCACCAAGCACAACCACCGTGAATCGCTGCGCACCCTCGGGCTGCGCAAGATCCGGCAGTCTGTGGTGCGTGAAGACACCCCCCAGGTTCGCGGCCTCATCCACACGGTCCGCCACCTGGTGGAGGTCGAGGAGGTCAAGGCATGACTGCCATCAAGATCCACCACCTTCGTCCGGCCCCGGGCGCGAAGCGCGACAAGATCCGCGTCGGCCGTGGTGAGGGCTCGAAGGGCAAGACCGCCGGTCGCGGTACCAAGGGCACCAAGGCCCGGAAGAACGTGCCCGCCGGTTTCGAGGGTGGGCAGATGCCCATCCACATGCGGCTCCCGAAGCTGCGTGGTTTCAAGAACCGTTTCCGTACCGAATACCAGCCGGTGAACCTGGGCGACATCGCCCGCGTTTTCCCGGAGGGTGGCAAGGTCGGCAACGAGGAGCTCGTCGCGAAGGGTCTTGTTCGCAAGAACAAGCTCGTGAAGGTGCTCGGCAACGGTGACCTGAACGGCGTCAAGCTGGACGTCACCGCCGATGCTTTCTCCGGCTCCGCCAAGGAGAAGCTCTCCGCCGCCGGTGGCTCCGCCACCACGCTCTGAGCTCTCTTCGCTCGCTTCACCGAAAGGCCCGCCTGGCTCCGCCACGGCGGGCCTTTCGCTTGCGCTCGCTTCGCTCTCCCGCCTTCGCTCCGCTCGGCTCCACCATGTCGACTTTCGCCGCCTGATCGCGATCTGGTGGTCGCCCGGGTGTCCTAGCGGCCATGTCGACTTTCGCGGCCTAACTGTCGTCCGGTCCCCTTCTCCCTGGCGCTCCCACGGACTTGCGTTTCGCGGGCTAATCGCGACCTGTGAGCCCAGGCCGTCCCAAGCCACCCAGGCGACTTTCGCCGCCTAACCGCGATCTGCCGGCCGCCCAAGCGCCCCGGGCCGGTGTCGACTTTCGCGGGCTAACCGTGCTCCCGCGGTCGCCCAGGTGCCCAAGCCCCAGATCGCGGTTAGCCCGCGAAAGTCGACGTGCCCACCCAGGCGAAGGGCGTGGCGGCTGTCGGGCTGAGCTGGAAGGATCGTGAGGTGGACACACCTTTCGGGCAGGATCCGCAGCCGTTCCAGCAACAGCTGGGCGCTCCGCCGCCGACGGTCGTGTCGGTGCCGGGCCCCGCGGACCCCGTGGGCGCTCCGGAGCGGTATGACCGGCCCGAGCCGCGTCAGCTGGTCGCGGCAGGCCTGTCCGCTTTGGCGATGGTCCTGACGCTCGTCGGCTGCTTCTTTCCGCTCTACCGCTCGGAGTACCGTTTCGACGTAGAGGGAAGCCAAACGCTGACGACAGTGCAGAGCGCCTGGGGATCGGAGTTCACCGATAGAGGCGTTACGTTTCAGAATGCGTTCGTGCCCTTAGGCATTCCACTCCTCATTGCCGCGGTCTTGCTTCTCGCCGCGCTGCTCGTCAGCGTGAGGGCGGCCTATTCACCACCCATCAACGCGCTCGACCGATGGCTGACCACCAGCGCAGCGGTGTTTCTCGTCGGCGTCGTGACCACCATCGGAATGTTGACCGCAGGCGTAGGACTCGCGGCCTCCCTCAAAGCGACGACCACGCTCGAAGCGGGCATGTGGGCACTTTTCGCCGCGAGCACCGCCGCTGCGGGCGCGGCGATCATGAGTCACCGCGTCGAGAAGGCCGAAATCCCCATGAGCGGCGACCCGAGTCTCGCGGACATGCCCACTCCGAAGGACGGCATCTCCATCACGGTGCTCCCGCCCGAGCCGGTGCCCGCGCCCCCGCCGGACTATTCGGCCTTCGCGCCTCCGCCGGATCCCGGTCCAAGGGAGCGCGATTAGCCCGCTAAACGCGCTCGCGTCGGCCGATACGGTGGGGGAGGAGGTGGCCGATGGCTTGGGCGGTGGTCTTTTTCGGTGCGGCGGTGCTCGTGGCTTTTACGCCAGGGGCGAACAACCTGCTTGGCCTGCACCACGGCATGACACAGGGTGCGTGGAAGGGGCTCGTCGGCCTGTTAGGCCGTTTGGCCGCGTTCACGGTCTTGATCGCGGCGGTCGCCGCAGGGCTCGGACAACTCCTCGCCGCCTCCGAACTTGCACTCACGGTGATCAAGTGGGCGGGTGTCGCCTACCTCCTCTGGATCGGCGGTCGGCTGCTGTGGTCGACCTTCCGTGGCGAACGGACGGCGGTGGTGCCGGGGCCGCAAGGCGCTGAACCCGTACCGGCGCTGCGGATCGCGAGGAAGGAATTCGTCGTCGCGATCACGAACCCGAAGGCGATCCTCATCTTCACCGCGTTCGTACCGCAGTTCATCGACGCAGCTCACGGCTCCTTCGCCGCCCAGATCGCGATCCTCGGCGCCGTTTATCTGCTGGCCGAATTCGTCGCGGGCGCCACTTATATCGGAGCAGGCACGCTCGTGAAGTCGCTCCGCCTGTCCCGCCGCGCGACTCGCAACGTCGATCGCGGCACCGGCGTCGTGCTGATCGGCATGGCGGGCGCCCTCGCCGCGTCGAGCTCCTGAGCCCCACGCCTGATCACAGCGCGTTTAGCGGGCTAAGTGCGATCCGGCGCGGCCGAATAGTGGGGAACGACAGGGCGATCTGTCAAGGTGCCAAAGGGGAAAGCGGAAGTCGATCAGCCTTGTGGACCAACCTTCGTTCGGAAAACCCACACGCACTGCGAACACGCCCTGTGAAGCTGTTAGAGTCGGCGACACGCTTCGGGACGAGTGTGCCCCGAAGCGTTCCTGGCTTGTGCCAGAAAGCTGTGTATTCCTGCCGGCCCCAGGCCGGCCAAGCCGATCGTCGGTAAGACAGCCGACGACGCCGAGGAGGTCCCCCGCGTGCTCAGCGCCTTCCGCTCGGCTCTCGCGACGCCGGATCTACGTAAGAAGATCCTGTTCACGCTAGCCATCGTCGCGGTCTACCGAATCGGTGCCACCATCCCGGCCCCGGGCATCTCTTACTCCGCCGTGCAGCAATGCACGGAGACTGGGTCGCAGGAGGGCGTCTATCAGCTGCTGAACCTGTTCAGCGGTGGTGCGCTACTGCAGCTGTCGCTGTTCTCGACCGGCATCATGCCGTACATCACGGCGAGCATCATCGTCCAGCTTCTCACCGTGGTCATCCCGCGGTTCGAGGAGCTGAAGAAGGAAGGCCAGGCCGGCCAGGGCAAGCTGACCCAGTACACCCGGTACCTGACGATCGCTCTCGCGGTCCTGCAGGCGACCGGTGTGGTGGCGCTCGCCGACCGTAAGCAGCTCTTCCCGCAGTGTGAAACCGCGATCATCCCGGACAACAGCGTCTACACGCTGGCCATCATCGTCGTCACGATGACCGCCGGTACCGCCGTCATGATGTGGCTGGGTGAGCTGATCACCGAGCGCGGTGTCGGCAACGGCATGTCCGTGCTGATCTTCCTGAACATCGCGGCCCGCATCCCGATCGAGGGTGGCAACATCCTCAGCAGCGCCGGCCCGGTGGTCTTCACCCTGATCTGCGTGTTCGGCCTGGTGATCATCGCCAGCGTCATTTTCGTCGAGCAGGGCCAGCGCCGGATCCCGGTGCAGTACGCCAAGCGCATGATCGGCCGCCGCATGTACGGCGGAACCTCGACCTACCTGCCGATCAAGGTGAACCAGGCCGGTGTCATCCCGGTCATCTTCGCCTCGTCGCTGCTATACCTGCCGGACCTGATCAGCCGCCTTGTCGGGGATGCCAACAGCAACGCCGGCTGGCAGGTCTTCATCCAGAACTACATCGTCAACCAGTCCAGCTGGGCGCACGTCCTGCTGTACTTCGCGTTGATCATCTTCTTCACGTACTTCTACATCACGATCACGTTCAACGTGGACGAGCGTGCGGAAGAAATGAAGAAGTTCGGTGGCTTCATCCCGGGTATCCGCCCGGGCCGTCCCACCGCGGAGTACCTCAGCTACGTCCTCGGCCGGATCACTCTGCCGGGCTCTTTGTACCTGGGCATCATCGCGATCCTTCCGAACTTCTTCCTGTCCGTCACCGGTAGCGGGAACAACCAGAACTTCCCGTTCGGTGGCACGGCTGTGCTGATCATGGTCGGTGTCGGTCTCGACACCGTGAAGCAGATCGAAAGCCAGCTGATGCAACGTAACTACGAAGGGTTCTTGAAGTGACGCGCCTGGTTCTCGTTGGCCCTCCTGGCGCGGGCAAAGGTACTCAGGCGGTAGCACTGTCGGAGAAGCTCCGGATCCCGCACATCTCGACCGGCGATCTGTTCCGCGCCCACGTGGGCGAGCAGACGCCGCTGGGCCAGGAGGCCAAGCGCTACCTGGATTCCGGTGAGCTCGTCCCTGACTCGGTCACGAACGAAATGGTGCGCGAGCGCCTGGCCGAGCCGGACGCCAAGGTCGGGTTCCTGCTGGACGGCTTCCCGCGCAACACCAAGCAGGCCGAGGTCCTCGGTGAGATCCTCGGCGAGGCCGACACCGAGCTCAACGCGGTCATCCAGCTCCAGGTTTCGGAGGACGTCGTCGTCGAGCGGCTGCTTTCGCGCGGCCGCTCGGACGACACCGAAGACGTCATCCGTCGTCGTCAGCAGATCTACGTGTCCGAGACGGCTCCGCTGCTCGAGTACTACGCGGACATCCTCGTCACGGTCAACGGCGTCGGCACGGTCGACGAGATCTCCGCCCGCGTGCTGGAAGCGCTGCGCGACCGCACGTGAATCTCGGAGGACTGCGTGTACTGCAACGACTTCGTCGTGGGCGCATGATCGAGCTCAAGACCCCTGGCGAGCTACAGGCGATGCGGGCCGCCGGTCTGGTCGTCTGGCGCACCCTCACCGCGGTGCGCGAGATCGCCAAGCCGGGGGCCACGACGGCCGATCTCGACGAACTCGCCGAGCAGACGATCCGCGACGCCGGGGCCGTGCCCTCGTTCAAGGGCTACCACGGCTTCCCGGCGTCGATCTGCGCCTCGGTGAACGAGCAGATCGTCCACGGCATCCCGTCGAAGACACAGGTCCTCAACGAGGGCGACATCATCTCCGTGGACTGCGGGGCGATCCTCGACGGCTGGCACGGCGACTCCGCGGTCACCCTCGCGATCGGTGAGGTGTCGAAGGCGGATCTCGCGCTTTCGGCGGCCACCGAGGCGGCGATGTGGGCGGGGATCGCCGCTGTGTCGGCCGGCGGCCGGCTCACCGACATCTCGCACGCCGTGCAGACCGCGGCCGAGAAGGCGAGCCGGGAAGACGGCATCGAGTACGGGATGATCGTCGAGTACGGCGGTCACGGCATCGGGCGCCAGATGCACATGGACCCGTTCCTGCCGAACCTGGGCAAGCCGGGCAAGGGCCCGCGGCTCAAGACCGGGATGGCGCTCGCGATCGAGCCCATGCTGACCGGTGGCGGCGGTGAGACCGTCGAACTCGACGACGGGTGGACCGTCGTGACCGCGGACGGCTCGCGGGCCGCGCACTGGGAGCACACCGTCGCCATCACCGATGACGGCCCTTGGGTGCTGACCGCCCCCGAAGACGCCTGACCCAGCCCCTCGCCCGGATCGCGTTTAGCCCGCTAAACGCAAGTGCGCCCTGACCTGCGTTTCGCCCCCTAATCGCGCTCCCGGCGAGCGCGGTTAGGGGGCGAAAGTCGCGTGGGCGCCGGAGCGCAGTTAGCCCGCTAAACGCGAGTCCGCCCGCCGTCCGGCATAGCGCCGAGGCCCGCCGCAGAGGCGCCCGCGCCTTGCCCCCATCGGGTGGACTTCGGCCCCGCCGAGGCGCGCCAGGTCACAAGCCCACCGGAGCGCGATTAGGGGGCGAAACGCACGTCGGCGCAGGCGTACGATGGAGGCAGTCGTCACCGGCGGGCACAGGGGTCATCTAACACAGTTACCCCCCGTTTGGGGCTCACGACACGGGTTGCGTACACTGTCAAGTCGGTGTACTCATCGCGCCCGGATCCTGCGCGCTCGTGAATTCTCGCGAACGGACATTGGAGCCGGGCAGGAGTGTGCCGAAGCACCACCCAGCCAAGCACTCAAGCTCTGACTGATAACACAGCGTAGCGACAGGAAATGCGGAGGACATGGGCAAGAAAGACGGGGCCATCGAGGTCGAAGGCCGCGTAGTCGAGCCGCTCCCCAACGCGATGTTCCGCGTCGAGTTGGAGAACGGCCACAAGGTCCTTGCACACATCAGCGGCAAGATGCGGCAGCACTACATCCGCATCCTGCCCGAGGACAGGGTTGTCGTGGAGCTCTCGCCCTACGACTTGTCTCGTGGTCGCATCGTCTATCGCTACAAGTGATCACGACGAGTTAGCACAAGCAGGAGAGCAGGAGACGTGAAGGTCCAGCCGAGCGTCAAGAAGATCTGCGACAAGTGCAAGGTGATCCGCCGTCACGGCCGGATCATGGTGATCTGCGAGAACCTGCGGCACAAGCAGCGGCAGGGCTGATCACTCGCACTCGTACAGAGTGGATTGACGGCTACACAATCTCCCCGCACCTGCCGGGCCGTGCGAACGGCCCGGTTCACCCTCGGACTTCAGGCCGAGGCCGGGACACCCGAAGCGCAAGCAGAGGGCACGACAGGCGAGTCGGTCCCGGGACCGGACGGGGAGCAGACCTGAAGATGAATTCTATGAAGGAGCATCAACGCCAATGGCACGACTCGCTGGCGTAGACCTCCCCCGCGAAAAGCGGTTGGAGATCGCGCTGACCTACATCTACGGCATCGGCCGTACCCGCTCGAAGCAGCTCATCGCGGCTGCCGAGCTCAACGCGGACACTCGCGTCAAGGATCTGAGCGATGACGACCTCGCCAAGCTGCGGGTCTACATCGAAGAGAACTTCAAGGTCGAGGGTGACCTTCGCCGCGAGGTGAACGCCGACATCCGTCGGAAGATCGAGATCGGGTGCTACGAGGGCCTTCGCTGGCGTCGCGGACTTCCCGTCCGTGGTCAGCGCACCAAGACCAACGCCCGCACCCGCAAGGGTCCGAAGAAGACGGTCGCCGGCAAGAAGAAGGCTGGCAAGAAGTGAGCGTCCAGGGCAAGAAGGTCGTGCAGATGGGCGGCGTTCACCGTCGCGGCTCGGCTTGTGTCTCGCCCAAGGCGCTCTACGCCCGCCCGATGGCGCTGCGGAACCTGTACACCGACGCCGGTTCGATCATCCGGCGCGGCCAGGCCGAAGCGGTCGCCGCTCACCAAGAGAACGCGCGCTAACAGGAGAACCCTCAAAACATGCCACCGAAGTCTCGTACTGCGGCGGGGGCCAAGAAGGTCCGCCGTAAGGAAAAGAAGAATGTCGCGCACGGTCACGCGCACATCAAGAGCACCTTCAACAACACCATCGTCTCGATCACGGACCCGACCGGTGCCGTGATCGCGTGGGCGTCGAGTGGTCACGTGGGCTTCAAGGGCTCGCGTAAGTCCACCCCGTTCGCCGCGCAGATGGCCGCCGAGAACGCCGCCCGCAAGGCTGCCGAGCACGGCATGAAGAAGGTCGACGTTTTCGTGAAGGGCCCGGGTTCGGGCCGCGAGACGGCGATCCGCTCGCTGCAGGCGGCCGGCCTCGAGGTCGGCACCATCCAGGACGTGACCCCGCAGCCTCACAACGGCTGCCGCCCGCCCAAGCGGCGCCGGGTCTGAGGAACGGGGAGGAGTAAGAAGAAATGGCTCGTTACACCGGCCCCGCGACGCGTATTTCGCGTCGCCTCAAGGTTGACCTCATCGGCGGCGACCAGGCTTTCGAGCGTCGCCCCTATCCGCCCGGCCAGCACGGCCGCGGTCGGATCAAGGAGTCCGAGTACCTCCTGCAGTCGCAGGAGAAGCAGAAGGCTCGTTACACGTACGGCGTTCTCGAGCGTCAGTTCGTCCGGTACTACAAGGAAGCCGTCCGGCGTCCCGGTAAGACCGGTGAGAACCTGCTGCAGATCCTCGAGTCCCGTCTCGACAACGTGATCTACCGCGCCGGCATCGCCCGCACCCGCCGTCAGGCGCGTCAGCTGGTGAGCCACGGCCACTTCGTGGTCAACGGCGTCAAGGTCAACGTTCCCTCGTACCAGGTCAGCAAGTGGGACATCATCGACGTGCGGCCGAAGTCGTTCTCGATGCTGCCCTTCGTCGCTGCCAAGGAGTCGTTCGGCGAGCGTCCCGTTCCCGCGTGGCTCCAGGTTGTTCCGTCCAACCTCCGTGTGCTGGTCCACCAGCTCCCGGAGCGCGCTCAGATCGATGTTCCCGTCCAGGAACAGCTGATCGTCGAGCTCTACTCGAAGTGATCCATCACCGGGCCGGGGTTTCCCCGGCCCGGTGTGGGCACGGGCGGCGGCGCCCGGAGTGCGCCGCCGTTTCGCCATCCCTTTCGGTGTCATATGGCGGGCGCCGTTTGGAAAGGAATTAGGAAAGATGCTGATTTCCCAGCGGCCGGCTCTCGGCGAAGAGACGGTCAACGAGACCCGCTCCCGGTTCACCATCGAACCGCTGGAGCCCGGCTTCGGCTACACGCTCGGCAACTCGCTGCGGCGCACGCTGCTGTCGTCCATTCCGGGCGCGGCCGTGACGAGCATCCGCATCGACGGCGTGCTGCACGAGTTCACCACCGTTCCCGGGGTGAAGGAAGACGTCACCGACATCATCCTGAACCTCAAGGAGCTCGTGGTCTCCTCGGAAGAGGACGAGCCGGTCACCATGTACCTGCGCAAGCAGGGCCCCGGTGAGGTCACGGCTGCCGACATCGTGCCCCCGGCCGGTGTCACCGTGCACAACCCGGATCTGCACATCGCGTCGCTGAACGGCAAGGGCAAGCTCGAGATCGAGCTCGTCGTCGAGCGCGGCCGCGGTTACGTTCCGGCCCTGCAGAACAAGCAGGCGGGCGCGGAGATCGGCCGGATCCCGGTCGACTCCATCTACTCCCCGGTGCTGAAGGTGACCTACAAGGTCGAGGCGACCCGTGTCGAGCAGCGCACCGACTTCGACAAGCTGATCCTGGACGTGGAGACGAAGCCGTCGATCACGCCGCGGGACGCCGTCGCGTCGGCAGGTAAGACGCTGGTGGAGCTGTTCGGTCTCGCGCGCGAGCTGAACGTCGACGCCGAGGGCATCGAGATCGGCCCGTCGCCGCAGGAGGCGGACACCATCGCCGCCTACGCGATGCCGATCGAGGACCTGGACCTCACCGTCCGGTCGTACAACTGCCTCAAGCGCGAGGGCATCCACACCGTCGGCGAACTGGTCTCGCGCAGCGAGGCCGACCTGCTGGACATCCGCAACTTCGGTGCGAAGTCGATCGACGAGGTCAAGCTCAAGCTCGTCGGTCTCGGCCTCGCGCTGAAGGACAGCCCGCCCGGGTTCGACCCGACCGCGGCCGCGGCCAGCTACGACGGTGAAGGCTGGTCCGAGGGCGTCGACAGCATCACGGACGGAATTTCGGACAATGGCCACGACGATGGCCAGGACTACGCAGAGACGGAGCAGCTGTAAGGCCAGCTACGGCTCCCTCACACCAGTAGGGTGGGGGAGCGACGGCCTCCAGCTGTGAGCTGAACGAGGAGAACCGATGCCCACCCCCACAAAGGGACCCCGTCTCGGCGGGTCGCCCGCGCACGAGCGGCTGATTCTGGCCAATCTGGCCACCCAGCTGTTCGAGCACGGCAAGATCACGACGACCGAGGCGAAGGCCCGGCGGGTGCGCCCGCTGGCCGAGAAGCTGATCACGAAGGCGAAGCGGGGCGACCTGCACAACCGTCGTCAGATCCAGCGCGTTGTGCGCGACAAGGACGTCGTGCACAAGCTGATCGCCGAGATCGGTCCGTTCTTCGCGGAGCGTCCGGGTGGCTACACCCGGATCACCAAGACGATGGCGCGCAAGGGCGACAACGCCCCCATGGCGGTCATCGAGCTGGTGGCCGAGAAGACCGTCACCGCCGAGGCCGAGGCCGCGCGCAAGACGAAGTTCGCCAAGGACGAGCCGAAGGCTGCCGCCCCGGCCGCCGAGGAGACCACCGAGGCCACTGAGGCTGCCGACACGGCCGCCACTGAGGCTCCGGAGGCCACCGAGGCTCCTGCCGCCGACGAGGCCGCTGAGGCCCCCGCCGCGGACGCGGACAGCAAGAAGGACTGACGTCCTGACGGCACCGAACACCCCGGACGAGCCCGCCACTCCCACTGCGGAGGGCGGGCTCGTTCGTCTGCGTCTGGACGTTTCCTACGACGGCACCGATTTCTCCGGCTGGGCGCGGCAGCCTGGACGGCGCACGGTCCAGGGCGTCCTCGAAGAGGCGCTCGCGAAGCAGCCTCCAGGAGCCTCGGTCCCGAAGTCCGTCGTCGTCGCCGGCCGCACCGATGCCGGTGTGCACGCCGCCGGCCAGGTGGTCCACGTCGACGTGTCGCCTTTAGCGGGCAAAACGCGATCCGGTCGTCTGGAACTGGACGAGCAGGGCATTCCTGACCTGGGGCGGATGTGTCACCGCTGGAACCGCTATCTGCCGGGTGACGTCCGGGTACTGGGCGCTCGCGTGGCGCCGGCTGGCTTCGACGCCCGGTTCTCCGCCGTGCGGCGGCACTATCGCTACCGAGTCTCCGACGCGCCGTGGGGCGTGGATCCTCTGAGGCGCCATGACACCCTGGCCTGGGGCCGGTCGCTCTCGATCGACGCGATGAACGAGGCGTCAGCGTCCCTCTTGGGGCTCCAGGACTTCGCTGCCTTCTGTAAACAGCGCGAAGGTGGGACGACCATCCGAGAGCTGCAGAGGCTCGTTTGGCGGCGTACCGGGCCGCATGCGGTCGAGGTCGACGTCTCTGCCGACGCCTTCTGCCACTCGATGGTGCGCAGCCTGGTGGGGGCACTGCTTCTGGTCGGCGATGGCCGCCGTCCGCTGGATTGGCCCGGTGACGTCCTGGAGAGCCGCACGCGCGACAGCGCTGTCGCTCCCGCCCACGGCCTCACACTCATGGCCGTCGACTATCCGCCGGACACGGAACTCGCCGCCCGTGCCGATCAAACGCGCGCCATGCGCACTCCCTCCTGACCCGGCCGCGGCACAGTTAGCGGGCTAACCGCGCTCCGGCGGGCCCGCCGGACGGCCTCGACAACGCCTTCGAAGTCGGTCGCCAGATCGTCCGCGGTGACGATGACGAACCGCCAGCCCTCGGCTTCCGCGCGTCTTCGGCGTTTGCGGTCGTGGGCTCGTTGTTTCGCTGTGTTGTGCCAACGGCCGTCGTATTCGATGGCGACTTTGGCCTCGTCGTCCGCGAGGTCCAGGCGAGCGATGAAATGACCCGTCCGGGAGAAAACCTCGACCTGAGGTGTCGTCTTGATGCCGCCGGCGGCCAACACGATTCGAAGTTCCGACTCCCGGGGCGACTCCGCGCGGGGATCGGACAGCCGCAAAGCATGTCTGGCCAGGCGGATCCCCCGATTACGGCGGCCATAGAACTCTCGGTTGAGATGCAGATCAGTCAGCTTCTCGGCTCTCATGAACTGATCCAGATCCGGGACGCCGGTGCGGAGCCGTCGCACCCACCCGGCTTTACGGGGAGAAAGCCGGAGGAGCAAGTCCAACGCGATCCGGCTTTTCCTCGCGATACGAATGCCGTTCCACGGCTTCGATTCTTCGGGTTTGACTTCGGTCCGCCGAACCTTGATACCGACTATCGGGCCGAAGCGGTGCTTCTCCGGCACGACCATCTCGACCGGGTCGTTGGGCTTTGCCAGCTCGATGCCGTGGACGGTCGCGGCCGATCGGCCGGTCAGCACGGCTTCCGGCGGTGCCAGCAACGCGGCGCCACGGCAGCGCAGCTCGTGCGTGACTTCCACGTCAGCGCGCGTGTAGACGTCCTGGAACAGCCTTCGGACGCTGGGACCGCGTAATCGGCTCGCCGTGATGAGACCCGCTTTGCGTGCCTCGGAGCCGCGGAAGACGTCGGGGAGATGGGATGAATCGAATGGTTTGGTCATGCCGACACGGTGATCGACAAGACCGACAACCCATGGCTCTCACCGCCCCCGCGGTGCCGACTTATCCACAACCCCCGGCTTATCCACAGCCGTCACGATTGCCTCTTGACCGACCAACGCGCGACCCGCTTCCCGGCCCAGGTCGACTTTCGCCCCCTAATCGCGCTCTGGGGCGGGACGCAAAACGGGGGCACTGTCCGATGTGGACAGTGCCCCCGCGGAGCACCTTTAGGCCGCTAAAGTCGACGCGGGCGGGTTAGTCGCCGCGGCGCACGGGGCCCAGGATCTGCTGTTCCTTGGCCGTCGTGACCAGGCGAAGGGGACGCCACAGGTTGCGTCCCAGTGCGACGACCTGGTCGTCCTTCAACGTCGTGAGCTGCTTCATCATCTGCGGCGGGAGTCGCCAGATCCGCGCGGCCAGTTCGGCCTGCCCGGGCGGGAGCCGCTGCATCAGCACCAGATCGGCCGCGTTCGCGGTCGCCCCGGCCTGGGGGTGCAGGTACGGCAGCACGTAGACCGTCGTCTGCCACGGCGAACGCGGCGGGAACAGGTCCTGTGGCGTCGGGCCGCCGTCGGTCACCACGAGCAGCGGCGCGTCCTCCGACGGGCGCGGGAGGTCCACCGGCGACAGCCGCCGGATCTGCACCAGCGGCGACGGCCTGCCGTTGGGCTGATTCCCCGCCGCCTGGGGGAGAACCTGCCACGCGGCCGGACGTCCGGTCGCCACGACGACCCACGCCCCGACGGCCATCGCCCGCAGCGCCACCTGGCGAGCCAGGTACAGGCCGCCGACCAGCACGATCCGGGTCGGTGTCGAGCGCAGCGCGGAGATCGTCAGCGGTTCGCCCTTGAGCCCGGAGCCGAGGACGATTCCGCCTCGGTCGCCGGACGGGCTGATCGCGTCGAGCATCGCGGGGTCGACGGTGAATTCCGGGGCGACCCCGGTGTTTTGGCCGGCGTCACGCATTCGGGTGCTCATGCCGTGCCTCCGATCGGCAGCGTCGCGGAGAACCCGGATATCTGCAGGCCGCGCAACGGCGTCAGCGTCACGCCCAGCCGGTCCGAGATGCCCTGGAGCCGCTGGTCCGCCGCATCAAGTTCACGCGGGTTCCGCGCGCTCAGGCGCACGATGCCCCGCAAGCCGATCTTGCCTTCGTCAGCGGACGGCGAGATCGACATCGCCACCGTCGCGGACAACGCTCGGACACTGGTCAGCGCGTTCAGGCTGCCGCTGATCTTGCCCTTGGGCCAGCTGGTGATCGCGTAGCTCGCGTGTCCGATACCCGCCGCGGTGACGCCGGTCCACCGCTCCTGCAGACCGACTTTCGCGGGCGAACCGGCGACCGCGGTCAGCTCGGCGGCCGAAATGCTGGACCGCAGCAGCTCGTCCGGATCGAGCGGCCGGGTCGGCACGCCCTGGGACTCCAAGGCGTTGCGCACCCGCGACAGCGCACCGATCAGCGCGCGGTGCGCACCGACGACGCCGCCACCGCGTTCGCGGATGGCGGCCGGGCACCGGCGAGGGTCGAGCCGGATGGCGACCCAGGTCGTCCGCCGTGCGGCCGCGGGAAGCGGGCCGAGCACCTCCATGTAGGAGCTGAGCGCCGGCGAGTCCGACGGAAGCGCCGCGCTACCCGGGTAGCAGTGCCAGATCATCTGGATCGAGTCGAGGACCACACCGCGGTCTTCGAGACACGGCGCGAGCGCGGACAGCGGCAGGCTCGGTGCGCCACCGGCCTGGGTGATCAGCGCGGGAGCGGGCTCGACGAGCAGGACGGCGGTCCACGTCCCGTCGTTCCACGCGATGCCGACCTGCTGGCGTTCGTGGTCGACGCCGTGCGCGACGACGAGATCGGGAACGGCGAGGCGAAGAAGGTTCACCCTGGCGTCGTCGGGGCCGGTGACCGCGTCCTCTTCGGCGGCGAGCGTCTCGATGCTGCTCGGCGGAAGCGGAGTCGCCACACGATCATGCGAACGGAGCATGTACCGCGTGGTGAGTCCAGCCCATTGGGTGAACCAGCGGCCGCCCCAGCGCAGGAACGCGATGACGATCGCGACCACGAGGACGCCGATCGCGACGTATTTCAGCTTCATGTCGATCGCGAGGAGCACGAGACCGATCGCGAGCCCGAGTTCGAGCACGACCAGGTTCGCCACGGGCAGCGGGCCGAGGTTGATCCCGCCGGTCCGGCGCCGCGCGGGCGCGGCTATCCGCACCGCCGGGGTGGGCGGAGGACCGGACTGCGGGCCGGGGCCGCCGGACGGAGGACCGCCCGGGCCACCGGGCCCACCAGGGCCTCCCGGGCCACCAGGTCCGCCGGGCCCACCAGGCCCTCCTGGACCGGGGCCGCCGGGACCCTGCGGTCCGCCAGGGCCTCCTGGCCCTCCTGGGCCACCGGGTCCGCGAGGAACACCGGGGCCTCCCGGGCCTCCGGCGGGGCCACCCGGACCGCCCGGCCTGCCGGGCCTTGGCGGCGGCCCCGGCGGGCGGCCTGGAGGTTGAGACCCCGGAGGGCCAGGCGGACGTGGAGGAGTGGTGACGGACATCCGCGCTTTCTCTTCCCCTCGTGCGTGCTGCGTACCCGGAAAGCCGGTCCCGAGGAACTCGACCCTAGCTGGAGTTGGTAGAAACCCCACACCAGACGGTCCCCGTACGGCTATCCTGCGGAACCGTACCGCGACGGGGAGGACTGTAGGTCGAGAATGCCATCAACACCGACTACTAAGTCTCAAGTTCAGGCTTATCAGTTCGTCCTGCGCCGGATGCAATCCGCGCTGGTCCGTCGCGACGCCGTCATGCTCCACGACCCGATGCGCACGCACACGCGCGCCACCATCGTGGGAGTCGTGCTGGCCGCGCTGGGCGTCCTGGTCTTCGTGATCTGGGGACTCCTGAGCCCGAAGCCTTCCGTGCCGGATGCGGGAAACATCGTCATCGGCGAACAGTCCGGAACGGTTTACGTCGTCGCCGGGAACCCCAAGAAACTGATTCCGACCTTCAACCTCGCCTCCGCCAGGCTGCTGATCATCGCTCAGTCGAAACAGGGGGCGCAGCAGGCGGGAAACAAGCCTTCCGGGCCCACACAGGCCTCCGAGGTGAAGAACCCCACAGTCGTTTCGGACGAACAGCTGAAGAACATTCCCCGCGGCCAGCTCATGGGCATTCCCAACGGCCCGCAGCTGATGCCGACCGAAGGCCAGCGTGTCGCCCCGGAGTGGGGCGTATGCGACGAGGTCATGTACGACCCGTCGGTGCCGAGGCCGGATCTCACGAAAACGGAAACGACCGTCTACGCGGGTGTGAAGCAGCTGGGAAACCGTGAGCTCGGCCAGAACGAGGCACTGCTGGCCAAGGCCGCCAATGGCCGGACCTATCTGATCTACCGGCTGGCGTCGAACCCCAACCTCCCGAACGCGAACGCCGTCAAGGCCGAGATCAAGCCCGACGCCAGCGCCGTCCTGTCCGCGTTGAAGCTGCCCGATCAGCCTCGCGGTATCTCCCAGGGTCTGCTGGACGCGATTCCCGAGGTGCCGGAGCTGAAGCTGCCGGACGTCGAGGGCAAGGGCGGGACGCCCAACTTCGACATCGACGGCCTCAAGGTCGGAGACGTCTTCTCCACCGAGCAGGCCGGCGGGAAACTCGACTTCTACCTCATCACGAAGGAAGGGATCCAGCCCATTTCCCCGGCCGTCGCGGACATCGTCCAGACCGGGAAGAACGACGGCAGCACTTCGGTGATGTCCGTGGCACTGGGCAAGATCCGCAACGTCACGCGAGTGACCGCCGGACAGGCGGGCTTTGTCGACCTCGACGCGTACCCCCAGACCGTGCCCACCGTGCTCAACGCGACCCAGGGATCCCGGGTCTCCTGCCTGAGCTGGTCCATCGTCGGCGACGGCGCCAACCGGGACGGGCACACCGCGGTGTTCGTCGACGACAAGCTGCCGAAGGGCAGGAACGCCGACGGTTCCGCTCCCGGGGTCAAGATCGGTACCCCCGGCCCGGTCGGCGCGCCGATCAACAGCTTCTACATGGAGCCGGGTTTCGCGGCGGTCGTCCAGTCGGCGACCGGCAAGGAGACCTTCGACAAGGGGCCGATCCAGCTGATCTCCGATCGCGGGATCCGGTACGGCGTCCCGGACGCGGTCACGGCGGACTCGATCGGGCTCAACAAGCGGGTGCCCGCACCGGAAGCCATCGTCCGGATCCTGCCGGTCGGCGCGTCGCTGAACACGCAGGACGTGCTTCGTACGTTCGACACGGTGCCGATCGACGACAGGGCGGGTTCGGTCGCGACTCAGTCGCAGCAGGCTCCGGCGGGGAACTGATCCCGGGAACCCCTGGGCAGGCGCGCGCGTCTCAACGCCCAAGCACTATCGGGTGAGTGGAGGGTGCAGTGGCCGGCCTGAAGATCGACGGCACCGTCGTCGGTGACTATGCGAAGAGGGTGGACGCGGCCGCCGGAGAGCTCGAGCTGGCGGCCGCCGAAGTGACCGGGGACGGCGTCACCGTCGAGTCCCACGGCGCGCTGGGGGAGGAGCTGGGACTCGGCGCGTCTTACGGACGTGCGGCGGAGGCCATCCGACGTCAGCTGGTGGAAGGCGCGGCCGCGCTGCGGTCGGCGTCGGAGGCCCTGCACACGGTGACCTCGCGGCACGCCGGACACGACGACGAGGCCGCCCAGATGATCAAGCACGCCGTGGAGCTCTGAGCCGCATGATCGCCGAGTCGGAGAACCCGACCGATTCCATCCCGCACCCGATGGCGTCCGCGCGCCCTGCCGCTCCGGTGGCGGCCCCGAGCGCGTTTAGCCCGCTAAACGCGACGGGGTCGGGAGACGACGACCTGGTCGAGGCAGCAGCGCCGCATCTCGCCTTTCTCACGGAGCTGTCGGGCCATCTGGGGCTGATCGACCCGGTCGAGGCCTACCTGACCCCGCTGGCGGCACGTTGGGAGGACCTGAAGGACGAGGCCGACCGGCTCCGGAAAGCGGCGAAGACCGCGGGCACCGTCTCGAAAGAACTGTCGGAGGATCTCGGCCGCCTCGATGCCGGCTGGTCGGGCAAGGACGCCGACGCCTTCGTCGCGTACATCCGGGACATCAACATCGCGGGCACTGATGTCGAAGACGCGCTCACCACGTTGGCGGGTTCGCTGGATGAATTGGTGCTGTCGATCCGCCGCATCCTGACCGACCTCGTCGAGGTTCTGGTCGATACGGCCGAACTGACCTCCGAGACCGCGATGCTGCCGGTCGGCGGCGTCGGGCGGGCGCGAACACAGCTCGAGGAAGCGCAGGAGTCGGCCAAGGCGCTCTTCGAAGCCGCACGCGACGTGCTCGAGGGCTTCGTGAGGTTTTGCGACGGCGTCGACGATCCTGACGCGGCTTCGCGGAGCATCGAGATCGCCCACCGGTTCCCGCAAGAGGAGTTCAAGCTCCATGACGAGGCCGCGGCGGCAGGCGCGCCGACGCCGGAGAAAAACGACGGCGACGGGGCGGAAGCCGCTGAGCCTGATTCCGAGGAGCAGTCGACGTCGCCGTCCGCGGCCGATCCCGGCGAGGGCCGGAAGACCGGATCGCAGGAACCGCTGATCGAGCAAGGGCAGGCGCCGATCCCGGAGGTCGCGCCCGTGCAGGCCTCACCGGCTCCTGGCCAGGCCGCCGCCGGGGCGGGAACCGCGATGATGCCGATGGGAATGGCGCCGATGGGCATGGGCATGGGCGGGGGAGGCCAGTCGGCTCACCAGTCGAAGACCCGGCCCGCCTCGAAGCCGTCCGACGTGGTCGGCGAGCCCGGCCAGGTCGTCCCGCCCGTGATCGGCGAGGACGACACCCCCGCGAAACCCGGCCCGAAGCCCAAGCCCGCCAAGTAGGTGCCCCACGGGCGGAGCGACTTTCGCGGGCTAACCGTGATCTGGGCGGCTCGGAGGTGAGCCCCGCACAGATCGCGATTAGCCCGCGAAACGCAAGTCCTACGGGGTTTTACGGCCAGGTGAGGCGGTCGGCCGGTTGCGGCGGACCGAGTGCACCACGAACAGCGTGATGAGCAGCGCCACCAGACCCCCGCCGGTTCCGGCGAGCGCGACGATCATCGGGGCAGAGTCCCGGTCGTTCGACGGCGGCAGGTTGGCGGGCAGCTGAACCGGCTTGGCCTTGTCCGCCTCCGACGGCACGATCGCCGTCAGCGCCGCGATCGGGTCGATGACCCCGAAGCCGACGAAGTTGTCCCGCCCGCCCGGCGCCGCGGGGTGCTGCGCCGTCGCCTTGATCCGGTTCATCACCTCACGCGCGCTCAGGCCTTGGAACTTCGCGCGCACGAGTGCGGCCACACCCGCGACGTACGGTGCGGCGAAGCTGGTCCCTTGGATGGGGCCAGGGTCT
This sequence comes from Amycolatopsis sp. NPDC039088, assembly GCF_055598845.1. NCBI lineage: Bacteria > Bacillati > Actinomycetota > Actinomycetes > Pseudonocardiales > Pseudonocardiaceae > Amycolatopsis > Amycolatopsis sp. NPDC039088. Next base: position 264,503 of record NZ_JBVKAE010000002.1, read on the forward strand.
CCGCCGCCCTCGATGGTCAGGTTCGCCAGGGCGTTCGACCCTTCCGCCGGATCCAGCGAAATGATCTTGGTTCCCGGGGCGGCGACACTGACCCAAGGGCCGTTGACGCTGAACTGCGCGACACCGCCGGTCTCGTCGATCGCCGCGACGGACAGCACGTCGTCGGCGAACCACGGCGGCGTGACGATCATCTTGGGGTTCTTGGGATCCGGCTGGTCGTTCTGCGGGCATTTGTCGCCGACGTTGCCCGCCGCCGCGACGACGACCACGTCCCGCTCCACGGCGTAGTGCACCGCCGCCTGCAGTTGCTTCTCGCCATCGGTGATGCCGCCGGTGGCCGGACGACAGTTGTCGACCGACATGTTGATCACCTGCGCGCCCTTGTCGACGGCGCGGACCACGGCCTGCGCGAGCGTCTTCAGCGTCCCGGCTGTTTTGCCCTGTTCCTGCTGCCGTCCGCCCTTGTTCTGGCCCGGCGCCGTCCCGTCCGCCGCTCCACCGACAGCGCCGTTGCCCTGCGAGGACGGCGGAAGCTGTGATCCCGGGTTGTTCGAAGAAGCGGGCGGTCCGGAGCTGGCGGGCGGCGCCGGCGGCGGTTCCGGCTTCTTTTCCGTCTCTTCGTAGTTCTGACTCGACTGCCGGATCGACAGGATCGTCGCGTTCGGCGCGACCCCACGGAACCCGATACTCGTGTCCGGTGGGTCCGCGGCGATGATCCCCGCCACCTCGGTGCCGTGGCCGTCGCAGTCCTCGAGGCCCGGTGCCTTGCCACCGCCGGGAGGCGCGACATAGTCGCCTCCGGATTCGACGCGACCACCGAAGTACGGGTGCGCGCTGACACCGGTGTCGATCACGGCGACCTTGATACCCCCGCCGATCGACTGGGTGGCGCCGCGCATCAGCTGGTGCACCTTTTCGATCTGCAGGTACTCCTGGCCCCACGGACGGTTCTTGATGTCGACCTGGTCACCGCCGAGCTTGCTGCGCTGGACGCACTCGGTCTTCTTCTCGTAGTTCTTGTCCGGCTTGTTTTCGTCCACCGGTTTCTTGGACATGTCCACCGGAGGCGGAGACGCGTAGTAGCCACCGGCGTCCGAGGGGACGCTGCTTTGCTGTGCCCACGCGGGAAGCGCCACCGACGCCGGCGAGAGAACACCGATACCGGCCGCCAGCAGCACCGTTCCGGTACGTCCGGCGAGGCCGAGGTGGCGGACGCGCGTCCCCCTGGACTTCCGCGCTGCAGCCATCAGAGCATCATCCGATCGGGTCGTCACTTGAAGTTGAGGTGGCGCAGCGTCGTGTAGAGATCCATGACGCCGAGCGCCAGCGGGAGCACCGTCGCGATGAAGACGGCCTCGAAGATCTCCACGGTGCGCCGCAGCGGCGGCGAGAAACGCTGGTTCGGGAAGATCACGCCGACGACGAGCGCGCCCGCGCCGATCAGCAGCAGCGCGCCGAACACGAACAGGACGCGGTTCAGCGGGCTCGCCGACCACATCCAGCCGAGCAGGATGCCGGCACCCGACACCATGCCGGTGGTCAGCAGCGCGATGGCCTGCGCGCCGTTCGCGTACGCCCGCGCCCGCAGGAGCAGGACCAGCGTGGCGATCACACCGAGGATGGGCCCGAAGATCGACGGCGACGTCGAGGCGATGATCGCGAACAGCGCGGTGGCCGCGCCGCAGCCGGTCAGCAGGCCGGTCATGTACTCGTGGGCGACCGCGGTGCGGCGCTCGATGGCGCGGTAGTCCGGGAAGCCCGAGTCTTCCTTGAGTTCTTCGGCGCTGCCGGGAACGTGCGGGGTCGGGAGGGCGGCGAGCTTGATCGTCGCGCGCGGCAGGATCGAGATGCAGGCCAGCGAGAACGCGGTCGCGCCGGCGGCGACACCGGCGATCGGGGTGTCGATGAGCGTCGCGGCCAGGAACGTCAGCGCCGAGATGGTGGCCGTCGTCGCGGCGGCGATGAAGGTGGTGATCCCGTGGCCGATGACGAGGATGCAGACCGCGGCCACGATGATCACGAGGGTGCTCGCGAGCAGCAGGTTCGCCCACAGGGACAGCCCCGGCACGATGTAGAACCCGCTGACGAAGGCCAGCGGCAGGCCGCCTGTCGCGGCGATCAGGACTCCGGTCGCCTCGGCTTTGTACGCCTTGGCCAGCGTCGCGCCGATCGCGACGCACGCGATCGCGCCGACGCCACCGGCGATGGCGGCGGCGAGGGCATTGCCGCCGTAGAACGAGCCGCTGGTGAAGAGCGCGAGGGCCGCGAAGAACAGAGCCAGGCCGCCCGCGATGTGTCCGAAGCGGCGCGCCGTCTCCTTGGTCCACGGACGGAAGCTGTCCGGGGAGGACTCCGCGATCGCGTCGACGACATCGTCGTACAGCGGCGGAGGCGGGTTCTCGTTGCGCTTGCGCAGCTGCAGCAGTTCGCCGTCGACGACGCCGAGGGACGCGAGGGTCCGGCTCGGGTCGAGTGGCGCGTCGCCGAGCTTCGCCAGCGCCCAGCCGCCGTGGCGGGCGCCGCCGTCCGGCGTCGCCTCCTTCGCCATCTCCAACAGCATGGGCAGCAGGTCCGCCACCGCGACGTCAGCCGGCAAAGCCACGTCGATCCGGGTGCGTGGTGCGACCACCGTCACCCTGCTGAATACCGTCGTGCCCGTTGCCACTGCCTTCCCCCTGCCCTGAGAGTCTGCTCCCGGGGGAACTTATACCGAACCCGGGTGCGCACATCATCGACTGTCGGAAAAAGACCGGCAAAAGTAAGGGAGACGACCTCCACGGTCCTCTCGCCATGGGCCGGGCACGTCGACTTTCGCGGGCTAACCGTGACGCTTAGCCTTCCTAAGTACTGAGCGGGTGCCGTGGCCGCCGGATCGCGGTTAGGCGGCGAAAGTCGACGTGGGCCGGGCGGGGCCTGCGGGTTCGTTGGGTCTTGTCGGTCCCGCGCCCTACACTCCCCGACATGCGTATGGCCCCGGTCGGGGCCGTTCTCGGCGTTGTCCGGATTTTCCGCGGCCACGTTCGATAGGTTGTCTCGCGCACCAGTACGCGCACCAACGGTGGCCGCCATCGTCGAGTTTGAAGAGGGGTCCTTCGATGAGCACGCTGCAGTTCAAGAAGTCACCGCGCCTGGCGGCGCCGCGGCCGCCGGGTGGCGAGGTGCATCTCGAACCGCCGCCTGAGGTGCCCCGCACCATCCCGGGCAACATCGTCATGAAGCTGCTTCCGGCGGTGATGATCGTCGCCTCCCTCGGGATGATGGTCTTCATGTTCACCACCGGTGGACGCAACCCCATGATGATGATGATGGGCGGCATGATGGTGCTGAGCACCGTCGGCATGATGGCCGGTGGTGCGGGCAAGGGCGGCGGCGCCAAAAAGGCCGAGATGGACGAGGACCGCAAGGACTACCTGCGCTACCTCGGCCAGATGCGTGACAGGGCCCGCGAGGCCATGGTCGACCAGCGCGCCGCGCTCGAGTGGGTCCACCCCGACCCGCAGACGCTGTGGTCGCTGGCCGCGAGCCGCCGCATGTGGGAACGCCGCCAGAACGACCAGGACTTCCTCCACCTCCGCGTCGGCCGCAGTTCGCACCGGCTCGCGACGCGGCTCGTGCCGCCGCAGACCGGTCCGGTCGACGAACTGGAGCCGATCGCGACGCTGGCCCTGCGCCGGTTCGTCCGCGCGCACTCGATCGTCCCGGATCTGCCGACCCAGATCACCCTCCGCGGGTTCGCCGCGGTCAGCATGCAGGGCGACCGGGGCCTGACCCGCGGCCTCACCCGGGCGATGCTGGCCCAGCTGGTCACCTTCCACAGCCCCGACGACGTCCTCATCGCGATCGCGACGGCCGGCCGCGCCAAGGAGGAGTGGGAGTGGGCGAAGTGGCTGCCGCACGCCCAGCACCCGGCGCTCGCCGACGGCATCGGCCAGCTGCGCATGATGGCGGGTTCCCTCGCGCAGATCGAGCAGTGGCTCGACGAAGAACTCCGTGACCGCCAGCGGTTCTCCCGCAACGCGACGCCCGCCCCGGATCAGCCGCACGTGGTCATCATCGTCGACGACGCCGAGGTCACCCGTGAGGAACAGATCATCCTCGAAGAGGGCCTCGTCGGCGTCACCCTGATCGACCTTTCCGACTCCATCGGCAACCTCGCGGCCCGTCGTGGTCTGCGGCTGGTCGTCGAGGAAGACCGTCTCGGCGCGCGCAGCGCCGGCGGCGTCGAGTGGTTCGGCCGTCCGGACACGCTGAGCGTGGTCGAGGCCGAAGCGCTGGCACGGCTGCTCGCGCCGTACCGCGTCGGCACCGCCGCGCAGGACGCCGCCGAGGAAGAGCCGCTGCTGTCCAACCCCGGTCTGCTCGAACTGCTGGGGATCCCCGGCGACCCGATGACCTTCGACGTCCAGCAGGCCTGGCGGCCGCGTCCGGTGCGGGACCGCTACCGCGTCCCGTTCGGCGTCGGCGAGTACGGCCAGCCGGTCGAGCTGGACATCAAGGAAGCCGCGATGGAGGGCATGGGCCCGCACGGCCTGTGCATCGGGGCGACCGGTTCCGGTAAGTCCGAGTTCCTCCGCACCCTGGTGCTCGGCATGCTGGCGACGCATTCGTCGAGCACGCTGAACTTCGTCCTCGTCGACTTCAAGGGTGGTGCGACGTTCCTCGGTCTGGACGCCGCGCCGCACGTTTCCGCGGTCATCACCAACCTCGCGGACGAGGTCACGCTGGTCGACCGGATGAAGGACGCGCTGGCCGGTGAGATGAACCGGCGCCAGGAGGCGCTGAAGAACGGCGGTAACTTCAAGAACGTCTGGGAATACGAGAAGGCCCGCGAGAACGGCGCCGACCTCGACCCGCTGCCCGCGCTCTTCATCGTCTGTGACGAGTTCTCCGAGCTGCTGGCCGCGAAGCCGGACTTCATCGACCTGTTCGTCGCCATCGGACGGCTGGGCCGGTCGCTGCAGATGCACATGCTTCTCGCGTCGCAGCGGCTGGAAGAGGGCAAGCTGCGCGGTCTCGACTCGCACCTTTCCTACCGCATCGGCCTCAAGACCTTCTCCGCCGCGGAGTCCCGTGCCGCGATCGGCGTGCCCGACGCGTTCGAGCTGCCGTCCGTCCCCGGTGGCGGTTATCTGAAGTACGACACCTCGACGCTGGTCCGCTTCAAGGCTTCGTACGTCTCGGGCCCGTACCGGCCCGCGGGCATCAAGGCGGCGGGCCCGGTCGCGACCGTGGTCCGCGCGGACAAGCGCCCGCAGCTGTTCGTCCCGGACTTCGTCGAACTGCCGAAGGAGCCGGAGCCGCAGCAGATCGAGGCCGCCCCGGTGGAGCAGGCCAAGCCGGAGGAAGCCGTCGAGCCCAGCGAGCTCGACGTGATCGTGTCCCGGCTGATCGGCCAGGGCCCGCCGGCACACGAGGTCTGGCTGCCGCCGCTCAAGGAACCGAACTCGCTCGACACCCTGCTCCCGAACCTGAATCCCACCGACGACCGCGGCCTTTCCCCGGTCGGGTTCTTCGGCAACGGACGGCTGCAGGTGCCGCTCGGCATCGTCGACCGCCCGTACGAACAGCGTCGTGACCTGCTCTGGGCCGACTTCTCCGGTGGCGCCGGGCACGGTGTGATCGTCGGCGGCCCGCAGTCGGGCAAGTCGACCATGCTCCGGACGCTGATCATGTCGATGGCGCTGACCCACACCCCCGAAGAGGCGCAGTTCTACGCGCTCGACCTCGGTGGCGGTACCTTGGCCGGTCTCCAGGGCCTGCCGCACGTCGGTGGCGTCGCCGTCGCCCGGCGGGAGCCGGACAAGGCCCGCCGGATCGTCGCCGAGCTGACCACCCTGCTCACCGAGCGGGAAGGCAGGTTCGGCGCGCTGGGCATCGACTCGATGAACGAGTTCCGCAACCGGAAACGGCGCGGCGAGATCAAGCCCGAAGACGACGCCTTCGGTGACGCTTTCCTGATCGTGGACAACTGGAAGGCGCTGCGGGACGACTTCGACGAGCTGGAAACCTCGATCACCAAGCTCGCCACCCAGGGTCTTTCCTACGGCGTGCACGTCATCATCGCGGCGAACCGGTGGGCGGACATCCGCCCGGCCATCAAGGACATGATCGGTACCCGGTTCGAGCTCCGCCTCGGTGACCCGAGCGAATCCGACATCGACCGCCGGGTCGCGGTGAACGTTCCGGCCGGTCGTCCCGGTCGCGGTCTGACCAGGGACAAGCTGCATCTGCTGACCGGTCTTCCCCGGATCGACGGCTCGAGCAACGCCGACGACGTCGCCGCCGGTGTCGCCGACGCCGTGGCGAAGATCAAGGGCGCGTGGCGTGGCCGCCCGGCGCCGCAGGTCCGCCTGCTGCCCGAGATGGTCACCTACGACGAGGTGCTCAGCATCGACACCAAGCGCAACACGAAGCTGGTGCCGATCGGCGTCAACGAGGAAGACCTGCAGCCGATCTACCTCGACTTCGCCGCCGACTCGCACTTCTACGCGTTCGCGGACGGTGAATCGGGCAAGACGAACCTGCTGCGCCAGATCACCCGGGGTATCACCGAGCGGTACACGACGCAGGAAGCGGTCATCATCCTCGTCGACTACCGGCGCACGATGCTCGGCTTCATCGGCGGAGACCAGCTGCTCGGTTACGCGGTTTCGGCCGCGCAGCTGGACAGCATGGTCAAGGACGTCCACGGGTCGATGACCCGGCGGCTCCCCGGTCCGGACGTCACGCAGGAACAGCTGAAGACGCGGTCCTGGTGGACCGGTCCGGAGCTGTTCATCATCGTCGACGACTACGACCTGGTCGCCACGCAGACGAGCAACCCGCTGAAGCCGCTCGCCGAGTTCCTCGCGCAGGCGAAGGACGTCGGTCTGCACGTCATCGCGGTGCGCCGCAGCGGTGGCGCGAGCCGGGCGATGTTCGACCCGATCCTCGGCAAGCTCAGGGAGATCGCGGCGCCCGGTATGGTCATGAACGGCTCGCGGGACGAGGGCAACCTCGTCGGCAACGTGAAGCCGAGCCAGATGCCGCCGGGCCGAGGCAACCTCGTGACCCGGAAGCACGGCAAGCAGCTCATGCAGGTCTCGTGGATCCAGCCGGACTGACCTCCCGCGGAACCAGGTGAGGTACGGGCTGGGCATGGGGTGACGACGACGATGATCTGCGGGAGTGGCTTGTGACAGTGCGGGTAGCGGTGGACTTCGGGACATCGAGCACCTGCGTAGTCGCTTCGATCAACGGCCGCGAGCCGCAGGTCGTCGTGGTGGACGGGCAGCCCCTGATGTCGTCCGCGGTCTACGCCGCGCCGGACGGGACGCTGTTCGTCGGCCAGGAGGCGGAACGGCAGGCGGCGGTGGACCCGTCGCGGTACGAGCCGAACCCGAAGCGCCGGATCGACGAAGGCGACTTGCTGCTGGGTGACAACGTCCTCCGCGTGACCGACGTCGTGCACGCCGTGCTGAAACGCGCGGTGACCGAGGCGCGCCGCCTCGGCGGTGACTCCGAGGTCGAGTTGCTCGTCCTGACCCACCCGGCCGATTGGGGTGCGACCCGGACCCGCCTGCTCCGGCAGGCGGCGAACGGGCTCGCACGCCAGGTCGCCCTCGTGCCGGAGCCGGTCGCCGCGGCGGTCTATCACGCGGCGACGTTCGCTCCCGCCGACCTCAACTCCGAACGCACCGTCGAGTTCAGCGGTCGTCCCGGCGACGCCCTCGCGGTACTCGACCTCGGCGGTGGCACGGTCGACGTCTCCGTGGTCCAGCGCATGCCCGGCAGCCCCGCGGATCGCAGTTCGCCCGCTAAACGCGCCGGGTTCCAGGTGCTGGCCACCCGGGGGGATCCGAGTTTCGGCGGGGCGGACGTCGATCAGGCGCTCCTGGAGCACGTCGGTTCACTGGTGTCGTCCGTCGATCCGCCGGAATGGCGGAAGCTGGTCGAGGGCCGCGAACTCACCGACCGGCGACGGCGCCGCGTCCTGAGGCAGGACGTGCGCGGTGCGAAGGAGACGTTGTCGCGGCACGCGTACACCGACGTCCCGATGCCACCGCCGTTCGCTGACGCTCATGTGACCCGTGAGGACCTCGAGCGGCTCATCGCGGGCCCGCTCGGGCGCGCGGTCGAGCTGACGGTGGCCGCGATCGGCGATTCCGGGCTGCGGCCGAAACAGCTGACCGCGATCTTCCTCGTGGGCGGGTCCAGCCGGATCCCGATGGTGTCGCGGCTCGTGCACGAGCGGACCGGTGTCGTGCCCACGACCCTCGACCAGCCGGAGACCGTGGTCGCCCGCGGCGCCCTGCGCGCGGTGCTGATCGACCCGGACCGGACGGGATCGCTGGCAGGCTCCGCGGTCTCCCGCGCGGCCGGTGCGCCCGCGCCGTCCCACCCCGACCGGCGCCCCGACGTCCAGCGCCCCCAGTTCCCGCTTGGCGCACACCAGCCCGCCCCGCCCCCGCAGAGCGCGTTTAGCCCGCTAAACGCGCCGCGGCAGGGGCCGCCGTCGCTGCCGATGGGACAGCAGGGGATAGCGGCACCGCAGCCGTGGCGACCGGGGGCGCCCTCCCCCGAGACCAAACCGGCCGAGCGCGGCGGGAAGAGCAAGAAGACACCCTGGATCATCGCCGCGGCCGTAGTGGCCGTGGCGGCGGTCGTCGGAGGTGTCCTCTTCGCGGTCAACAGCGGGGAGGACGAACCGGAAGGGCGGACGCTCGCCCAGTACGACTACCGCTTCATCGCGCCGATGGACTGGACGCAGACCGACGACCGGGTCGCCCAGCGTCAGGTGGTGATCCATCCGAGCGATTCCCTCACCGGGGACGACCTCGTGGTCGCCCAGGAGTACGTGATGGACTACGACGCGACGGCCGACAGACAGAAGCTCGTCGACGAAATCAGTTCCGGGGCGAACGCGGATCCCCAGAAGTACAGTGGCTTCAACGGCGCCGCGAACTATGCCGGCAAAACCGTCATCTACTACCGCGAGACCAAGCCGAGAGCGCGCGTCGACTGGTACGTCGTCGCACAGGGAAAGATCCGCGTCCACATCGGTTGCCAGTACGGCACCGGCTCACCGCTCGAACAACGCGTGAGCGCGGCCTGCGAGCAGGTCGTCAAAACGATGGTGGTCGTCAACTGAAGGGGGAGCCAGATGGCACCCGAACCCGAGACCGCCGCTGAGCATTTCGCGCGCACAGGGCGTGACGCGGTCACCTACGCCCGGCAGGTCGCCCGCACGGCCAAGGCGCGTTACGAACGCCGCCGGGGCGAAAACGCCGAACTGGCGAAGCAATTCGGCAAGGGACGGCTCGCGGGCGGCGAGACCGCCCCGACCCCGAGCGTCGTCCGGAACGCCGCGAAACGGTTCCGTGCCGGCGCCGGTCTTCCGGTCCCCGCTTTGCCCTCGGCGGCAGACTTGGTTCCCCTTCGGCCAGAACCGGCGCCCAAAAGGCCACGTGTGGGTGACGACGACGAGGACTTTTCGCAGTCGCGAATCATGAGCCGAGGCGATTGAGCGGCCCCTGTGCGTTTGCTAAATCGCGTGGTGCAAGCCCTTTTCCGCACGCGATTCGCAGCGTGCCGTCCGGGTTCCCGCGGCCGGTTCCCACCGCGAGCGTTAACGCAAGCAACTACTTGAAACCAACGAGCGACAAGAGGGAACCAGACGTGGCAGTGTCTCCGTCGTAGGTCCGTACCAAACGAACTTCACCAAGTACGGATAAACCACGAACGAAGGGGGTACCTCCCATGGCTGGCGGATTTACCGGGACAGTTGAGCAGTTCACCGAGGCCGAGAAGCGCGTGACCGAGGTCCGCGTCTCGATGGACCAGAACCTGAGCAAGCTTCGCGACAACATCGAAGCCACTCGTGCGGGCTGGACCGGCGACGCGGCGCTCGCGTTCAACAACGTCATGACCCGCTTCGACGGTGCGGGCCGTAAGCTCAACCAGTCCCTCCAGAACATCGGTGACCTGCTCGAGCAGGCCGGTTCGAAGTACAACGCGACCGAGCAGCAGCAGCAGGAGCTCATCAAGTCGGTCAACCAGGGCTTCGGCGTCCTCGGCTGATTCGGCTACACCACACCAAAACCAAGACTTCTTATTTCTGACTGGAGGAACTTATGGGCGAGATGAAGGTCGATTACGCCACGATCCACGCGGCGGCCGACGACTGCAAGAACACCGGTGGCGAGCTGGAGTCCCTCTTCGGGCAGCTGAAGAGCGACCTGTCCCCGCTGGTCAACACCTGGGACGGTGACGCGAAGGTCGCGTACATGGCCGCTCAGCAGGAGTGGGACAACAGCTTCGAGGAGCTCAAGCAGCTGCTCGCGCAGGTCGCCGGCGTGCTGCCGCAGCTGGCCGACGGCTACCAGGCCACGGAACAGGGCGTCACCGGCCTGTTCTGAGTCTCCCGGCTCCGAACGAGCAACGGCGGGCAGGCATCTTCGGATGCCGAGCCCGCCGTTTCGTTTGTGTCAAAGGAAAAAGCCGCGATGGGATCCGTCGCGGCTTTTCCGTGTCCGGCGTCGGTCAGTGCGGTGCGCCGACCTCGAATTCCGGCGTGGTGTTCAGCACCCGGACGGTGACCTTCTTCTGCTTTCCCGAAAGATCGATCGAGCAGTCGAACGTGGTGCCGTTCTCCACCGGTTGGCCGGAAGGACATGCCACGTTCTTCACGTCCGGTTCCCCGTAATGCTCGTTGAGCACGCGGACGACACCGTCCTGGACCGACTTCTGATCGAGATTGTCTCCCGCGAAAGCGCCGAGCAGCCAAGCGCCGACCCCGCCCGCGACCACGACGGCCGCGGCGATTCCGCCGATCAGCAACGTTTTCTTGGAAACCTTCGGCTTCTTCGCGGGCTCCGTCCCGAAAGCGCCGAGTCCGCCGTACTGGGACGACTGCGCGGGCTGGAAGCCGCCGCCGTACTGGCCCTGCGGGGGAGAACCCGGAACCTGTTGCTGCGCCTGCCAGTCCTGCTGCTGCGGCACCGGCTGCTGCTGTGGTTGCTGCCACGCCGTGGCCGGTGCGGGGGCGGGGTTCTGTTGCCAGGGCCCGGAAAAGGAGCCGGTGACGCCGGGCTGCTGTTGCCACTGCCCGGTGTAGGAGCCGGTAGTCGCGGCACTGGGGTCGCTTTGCTGCCACTGCCCGGAATGCGGTCCGGTCGCCTGGCCTTCCTGCTGCCAGCCCTGCTGCTGGCTCCCGGGATTCGCCGGCGGCTGCCACCACTGCTGCGGCTGTTGCGGCTGCTGTTCGGGCGGCTGGCTCATCGGTGGTCACCTCGGGACATCGAGAATTTCACGGCGTCGGGAAAACGGCGTTCGGGCATGCCTCAGACGCCTTTCAGCTCGCTGAACCGGCGGTTGAAATCATCCTTGGCCGCCTTGTCCGGCAGCACGGTGATCTGCGAGGCGTCCGGCAGCTTCGGCAGGTCCTGTGCGCTCGCCTTGCCGGTGAAGCGGAAGTCGTAGCGCAGCTCGATCTTGTGGCCGCCGCCCTCGATCTTGGCGTCCATCACGATCTGGTTCAGCGTCCCATCCGAGTTGAGGGAGACGGTCGTCCGAACGGGGGCCTTCTTCATCTCGGCCGTGATCGCCCCGCTGATCGACGGCGGCAGGATCTCCACCCGTCGTTCCATGAACTTCCCGAACGGGACGTCGGCGGTGAGCTCGATCCGGTTCTCCGGAAGGCTTTTCGCGCCCTTCACGATCTTCTTGTCCGCGTTGTAGGCCACGGCGATCGCGTCGGCCATCTTGCAGGCGGTGATGATCCCGACCCAGGCGCAGGGGATGGTCAGCCCGGCCTCCGACTTCGGCATCGAAACCCATGGTGTCGGGGCGAGGCTCTTGTAGACCGGCCCGAGGTACACGTATTCGACGGTCCCGTCGGCCGGGGTGTACCAGTCGATGCTGTCGTCCGGGTTCTTCTGTGAGCGTTGGCGGCTGACCCGGCCTTCCGGGGAACCGGTGCGGGCCGAGGAGATCGTGCTGCGGATGTACTTCTCGTCGAAGCGGAAGTAGGCGCCCGATTCGCTCGTGACGTCCCGCTGGTCGCCGATGGTTTCCTGCAGCTTGTTCATCGCCGCTTCGAACTTCGTGCCGACGTAGGTCGCGGCGTCGTCGCCCTTCGGCACGGCGTTGCCCGCCCTGGCCTGGCCGCAGGCGGTGGTGAGTGCCAGCACGGCGCCCAGCACGCACAAGATGATCGTTGGCCGTTTGTTCATCGCCGTTCCCCTGAATCGAGTCCCCGCGCGCGGTGCGCGACCGGATCGTCTCATCCTCCCCCGCCGAAGGTGATGCCGTGGGCGGTTCCGCCACACCGGCGGGGTACGATTGTGGGGCGCCCGCCGGGCGCCGGTCCTAGTATGGGACCCCGGACCGACCCCCGCTTCGCAGTAGGGTCGGGCGTGGGGGTATCTTCATATGTCGTTGTGCGCTGCGGCGCGTAAGCGCTAGGCCCGCACAGAACCCACACGCAATGTTGACGACGAGGTAGACCCTTGCCCACGTACAGCCCCAAGCCCGGCGACGTCACTCGTGCCTGGCACGTGATCGACGCCGAGGATGTCGTGCTCGGCCGGCTCGCGACCGAGGTCGCCACGCTGCTGCGCGGCAAGCACAAGCCGACCTACGCCCCGCACGTGGACACCGGTGACTTCGTCATCATCGTCAACGCCGAGAAGGTGGCGCTCACCGGTAACAAGCGCGAGCAGAAGTTCGCGTACCGGCACAGCGGTTATCCCGGTGGTCTGCGTAAGCGCTCCTTCGGCGAACTGCTCGACACCAAGCCCGAGCACCTGCTCGAGAAGGTCGTCAAGGGCATGCTCCCGAAGAACAAGCTCGGCCGCGCCCAGGCGAAGAAGCTCAAGGTCTACGCCGGCCCCGGGCACCCGCACGCCGCGCAGCAGCCGCAGGCGCGCGAGATCACCAAGATCGCGCAGGTCGCGCAGTGAGTGAGGAACAGTCTGTGACCAGCACCGAGGAGACCGCGACGGAGGCCGTTGAGGCCGTCGCGACCACGGAGACCCCTGCGGTCGGCGACGCCGTCGCGACCAGCGAGACCCCGGCCGGTGCGCGCCCCTCGCGTGCCGCGGGTGGCAACGCCCAGACCGTCGGCCGCCGCAAGGAGGCCGTCGTCCGGGTGCGCGTCGTTCCCGGTACCGGTGAGTTCAAGCTCAACGGCCGCACGCTCGAAGAGTACTTCCCGAACAAGGTTCACCAGCAGCTCATCCGTGAGCCGCTGGTGACGGTCGACAAGCCCGACTCGTTCGACATCTTCGCCAACCTGCACGGTGGCGGGATCTCGGGCCAGGCCGGTGCGCTCCGCCTCGCGATCGCTCGCGCGCTCGTCGAGGTCGACGCCGACGACCGCCCGGCCCTGAAGAAGGCCGGCTTCCTGACCCGTGACGCTCGCGCCACGGAGCGGAAGAAGTACGGCCTCAAGAAGGCCCGTAAGGCTCCGCAGTACAGCAAGCGCTGATCGCGCCTCTGGCGCAACCCGCGGAAGCGCCCATCCGTCTCTCGGATGGGCGCTTCCGTGTTTCCCGGGTCCTTTCGTCCCCGCGGGCCCGTTGTCACAGCAGTCCCACGCGCCCCACCCGTATCACGATTAGCCCGCTAAAGTCGCGCGCGTCGCGTTTAGCCCGCTAAAGGCGAAATCGGGGGTGCGGGGAGACAGGCCTGGGCACTCGCTAGGTTGTCGTGGTGATTTTTCAAGGAGGTCGACAGATGGCACGTCTCTTCGGTACCGACGGCGTACGTGGCCTCGCCAACGAGGAGCTGACCCCGGAGCTGGCGCTCGCGCTCGCCGCCAGCGCGGCGCGCGTTCTCGCCGCCCACGACCGTTCGCACCGTCCGGTCGCGGTCGTCGGCCGCGACCCGCGGGCCAGCGGCGAGATGCTCGAGGCCGCCGTTGTGGCAGGCCTCACGTCCGCCGGCGCGGACGTGCTCCGCCTCGGCGTCCTCCCGACGCCCGCCGTCGCCTACCTGGTGGGCGCGCTCGAAGCGGACCTCGGCGTGATGATCTCCGCCTCCCACAACCCCATGCCCGACAACGGCATCAAGCTGTTCGCGGCAGGCGGCCACAAGCTTCCCGACGGGATCGAGGACGAGATCGAGGCCGGTCTCGACGCTCCCGTCACCCGCCCGACCGGCATCGGCGTCGGCCGCGTCCAGGACGTCCCCGACGCGGGTGATCGCTACATCCAGCACCTGCTGTCGGCCACCCCGCATCCGCTCGCGGGTCTCCGCGTCGTCGTCGACTGCGCCAACGGCGCGTCGTCGTTCGCGGCCCCCGAGGTCTACCGCAAGGCAGGCGCCGAGGTCATCGCGATCCACGCCGACCCGGACGGCGTGAACATCAACGAACACTGTGGGTCGAATCACCCGGACGCGTTGCGCGCGGCCGTCGTCGAGCACGGCGCCGACCTCGGGATCGCGCACGACGGTGACGCCGATCGCTGTGTCGCGGTCGACGCCGCGGGTGAGCTCGTCGACGGCGACCAGATCATGGCCGTCCTCGCGCTCGCCCTCGCCGAGACCGGCGAGCTGACCAAGAACACCCTGGTCGCCACGGTCATGAGCAACCTCGGCCTGCACCTGGCGATGCGCGCGCACGACATCAACCTCGTCACCACCGCCGTCGGCGACCGCTACGTCCTCGAGGAACTCCGAGCGAGCGGGTTCGCGCTCGGTGGCGAGCAGTCGGGTCACGTCGTCCTTCCCGCGTACGCGACCACCGGCGACGGCCTGCTCACCGCGCTGCGGGTGATGAGCCGCATGGCGTCCACCGGCAAGTCGCTCGCCGAACTCGCCGCCGTCATGAACCGCCTGCCGCAGGTGCTGGTGAATGTCCCCGTGGCGGACAAGGCGGCGGTCGCCGTCTCGGCCGCCGTCCGCGACGCCGTCGGCGCCGTCGAGGCCGAACTCGGCGAAGAAGGCCGTGTCCTGCTGCGCCCGTCGGGCACCGAACAACTGGTCCGCGTCATGGTCGAAGCCACCGCGCACGACACCGCACAGGCGGCCGCCGACAGGCTCGCCGGGGTCGTCTCCTCGGCCTCGTAAGCCCTCTCACGTTCTTCCCAAGTCGCTGCGCCCGGGTTACCGGCCCGGTACATTCCGTGTGCAAGGAACGGCACCGGGAGGGCTTGGGCCACGTCTGATCTCCGACGCAGATCGTTGCCCAGGATGAGGGGGAGACATGGCTGGCGGCCACAAGGTCGATCCGCAAGCGCTGACGCAGGCGGCCAAGGCACTCAGCGACATTCCGAAGCACGCTTTGGAACAGCCGCTGGCGGCGGTCAAGGACATTCGGCTGGTCGCGATGGACTTCGGGCAAGGCCACCAGGAGAGCTACGGTCCGTACCGGCCCGCCGTCACCCGGCTGGCCAACATGGCCGACAGCTACCTCAAGGCCGCTGACCTGTTCGCGCAGAAGCTGAACGCCTCGGGTGGTAAGTACGAGGCCAACGAGGCCGACACCGCTCAGTCCGTGAAAGCGAGCGGCCGGTGACCGCCCAGGAAGAAGACGACCTCCCCACCCGCGCTGAGGTCGAGCAGATCATCAACGACGAGCGGATCCCGTGGGACGTTCGGCGTGATCTCGCCCTTCAGTACATCGACTACATCGAGGACGAAGACCCCGACGAGGTCGGCTTCGCCAGCGACGAGGACAAGAACGGTTTCCGTGACGCCGTAAAGGCGCAGATGAAGATCAGCGAAGGCGATCTCAACGGGAACAACCTCTGGGGCGGCATGCTGTCCGACACCCAGTTGATCAACAGCCTCGAAGACAGTGTCCAAGTCGCCTATGGCAACGCCAAGGGCTATGTGGACAAATTCGCCGAAGAAGGCCGTCAGGCGAATCAGAAGGCCAACGCCGACGCCAGGACCGGCCTCGACCAGATGGCCGCCAAGGCGACCGCGACCAATCCCGCGGCGGAAACCTCGGATCAGATCCTGGACTTCGGCAAGCCGTCGTTCCGGAACATCGAGATCTTCGTCCCGCTCTACAACCGTTCCGTCGCGGCGGTGCATTCCGGTGCTCCGGCCGATATCAACCAGCTGCGCGAGCTGTACGACCAGCAGCGGAAGATCCCGTTCGGCAAGTTCGCGGCCGGTGCCGACGAGTTCACCAAGCTGAAGGAAGCGGTCGCGACCTCCTCCGGTGACGTTTCCGGGGAGATGAAGAAGAACCTCGGCGGCTGGGAGGGTGCCGCCGCCGATCAGGCACGGACCTATCAGCAGAACTACGAGGCCAAGACGAAGGTCGTCGCCGACGGCGCGGAGCACGCGGCCGTCGCGATGATGACGGCGGCCGCCTCGGTCGCCAAGTTCTGCCGCGACAAGGCCGACTGGATGATCAAGGCCTCGTGCGACCGGCTCGGTGAGGTGACCGCCCAGGATCTCGACCGGATCATCCGCATCGCGGAGCTCGGCAACAACGCCAGCCAGGACGATTTCAAGCACTGCTCGAAGTTCCTCGACCAGCAGTCGCGCGACATGATCAACGACGATGACTGTGACCTCGACGAAGAGACGATCAATCACATCATCGACCAGGTCAAAAGCTACTTGTCGGGGACCTTCAACACGTTCTACTCGAAGTACCTGACCGACTTCAAGACCATGTGCGCCAACACCCACACCGCGGTCGCCGGGGCTTGGCAAGGTCTGACCGACTTCTTCAGCCAGCTCGAAGAGAACCCCTTCGTCAATCTCGACGCGGCGGCCGGGAGTTCGGACGGCGGGTTCAAGACCGGAGGAGGACAGGACAGCGGCGGCGGTCGTACCGGCGGCCCCGGCTCGGGGCCCGGCAGCGGTGGGGGTGGCGACACCACGCCGATCGGCGACACGAAGCCACCAGCCCCTCCGGCACCGCCGAGCCCTCCGGACCCGAACGTCAACCCTGTCACGGACAAGCCGCTCGAAGTCGACCCGGAGACCGGCGAGGCGTACCCGATCGATCCGCGCACCGGCGAAGCCGTCAAGCCGGAGGGACCGGAGACCGTCACCGTCGAGCAGGGCGACCACAAGATCTCCATGGCCGAGCCCGGCAAGGACGGCAAGATGGGGATCTCGGTCGACGACGGGACAGGGCACCCGAAGGACTACAAGCTCGACTTCGGTGACCCGCGCCCGTTGCCGGACGACACCCCGAACCGCGGTCCCGGCGGCGACGCGGCGGGCGGCGCGATCCACCGCGATACCGCGCAACGGCCGGACGCGCCGCACACCGACGACCAGGCGTTCAAACCCGGCCCCGACGGCAAGATCCACATCGAGGACGGCGGGCTCAAGATCACCGCCGAGCGGCCCGACGGAGCTGACGGCCCCACACGAGTGACAGTCGACGACGGCAGTGGCAAGCCGACGACGTACACCCTCGGCGAAGAGGCCCACACCGCCAAGACGGCCGCTGGAGCCAGTGGCGGCGGTCCCGAAGTTCGTCCGGACGCCGCGGTTCCGGGTGGCAGGCACGCCGCCGAGCACGTTCCCGGTCAGCCGGTGGAAGCGGCGGCGAGGGAACACGCGACAGCGCAGAGCGCTCCGGCGCCGGTGTCGCACGGTGGGGACCAGGCCGTGCGAACGCACGAGGTTCCGGTTTCCGGCGCGGTCGAAGTCCCGGCAGCCGCCACTGAGCAGACCGCACCGGCAGCGGCTTCGGACTCGACGTCACCACAGTCGCTGAGCAACCCCCTGGGTGACGATGGATTTGACGAGGCCTCCGACCCGGCGGGTGCCGGGGGCGGCGCGCCCACTTCCTCGACCACGGGGCTCGGTTCGGCGCCGGGTGGGGGTGTCGATCAATCCGCCGCGGCCATGGGCGGTGGAATGGGGATGATGGGCGGCGGCATGATGGGTGGTGCCGGAGCGGGCGGCGGCGGCGAGGACCAGCAGCGCACCTCGAGTGGCTACCGCGTCGACGGCGGGCTCTTCGACACCGCGACGTCGACCAGCCGGATCAGCGGCTCTCTCGACGACGACGGCGTCATCGGGTTCCGTTAGCGGCCGGCATCAGCGAGGGGAGGACTGACCGTGAGTTCCGAGGACGCGCTCGCCGCGATGAAGAGCAAACTGGCGGGTCTGGAGAGTGAGAACTCGGCCAGGATGGCTCTGCTCGACAAACGCCGGGAAGAGGCGCTCGCCGAGGCCAAGGAGAAGTTCGACAAGCAGGCGAAGATCCAGGGCGGTGTCATCGTCCGGTTGCAGGAGCGCAACCGCAAGGCCAAGGCCGCGGGCGGCTGGGCGACCGAGTCGACGCTGGCCGAGAAGGTCGAAGACGACGGCGATTTCGGGTTCGAGGAGGACGAGACCGAGAACGAGCGCCGTGCCGGGTACCGGACGGCGGAGGAGCCGCCGATCGCGTACCGGCCGCCTGCCCCGTCGGCGCCGCCGCCAGCCCCGCCGCCTCCGGCGCCGGTCCCGGAAGAGCGTCCGGCCGGGCGGCATCGGCGGGCGGCCGCCGCGCGGGGTGACGACGACGATTTCGCCAACACCGACTGGCTGGCGACCTGAGCCGTCAGGTTCGCTGCGTCACGATGGCCCGCTCGACGCCGTGGAAGACGGCGTGCGTCTTGTACCGGACGTCTTCGGCGACGTGGTCGGGAGTCAGGATCTCGGCGAGGGCGCGCAGCGCCACTTCGCCCTCGGCGACCGCGACTCGGGAGCCGGGGCAGGTGTGCCTGCCGAGGCCGAACGCGAGCTCGGCGTCGGGCCCCAGTGGGATAGCCAGCTTGGCTCCCGACGTGAAGTCCTTGCCGGACAAGGAGAACGGCGCGATCACACGGCGGGCGGCGAAGCGGGTCGGGGCGATTTCGTGGATCAGGCCGCGTACGTCGTCCAGGACGTCTGGGCGGCGTAGGAGTTCGAGGCCGCCGAGGGCGAGGAAGTTCATGGAGTTCTCGTACGCGGCGTGGGCGAGCATCACCGGTGTGATCATCAGTTCGTCTTCGGTGATCCGGCCTGCTTCGTGCGCTTCGCGGAGCAGCGCCAGCCCGCCGCCTTCGACGGCCGTCGCCTTGAGGAAGAACATCGCCACCCTGAGCGCGGCGGTATCCGCTCCGGCCGGTCCGCCCGACCAGACGTCCAGGTTCGCGGCCGTCTCGGAGAGGTTCGTCAGCAGCTGCTCGTCAAGCGGCTCGACAGTGCCGAGTACCGCCTCGGTCACCCTGGCCGCCACCGGCCTGGCGAAGTCGGCCACCAGGTCGAACCGAGCGCGCGACTTTAGCCCCCTAATCGTGACGCGGAGGTCGGCGAGCACCTCCTCCGGCAGCGGCTCCACCAGGGCGATGACCTCCTTGACCACCGCGCGCAGCCGCCGGTGGTCCGCGCCGTCCATCAGCAGGAGGTTCGGGGTCTCGGCGGCGGCACCGCCTGGATTCGAGCTGAGCTCGCGGTCACGCAGGGCCTTGACGCGGTCCGCCGGGTCGTCCAGCACGAAGAAGTCGTCCACGTTCGTATGATGCCCATGCCGCGGCCGGAGGATGTGCGAGTGCCCCCAAATGAAGTGCCCGAGGAAGTGTTGCGGACGCCGCTGGTGCACCGCTTGCTCGAGCGCGCCGAGATCGAGCGCCCGGCGTACACGCACCTCGACTGCTCGAACCGGCACGAACCGGTCGAGGACACGGTGACCTGGGCCGAGCTCCTCGTCCACGTTCGTGCGGTCGCGGCGAAGTTGCGTGAGCTGATCCAGCCTGGAGACCGCGTCGCGATCACGGCGCGACAGGACCTTTCGTACATCGTCGCGTTCTTCGGCGCGCTGTACGCCGGAGCCGTCGCGGTGCCGTTGTCCGCGCCGGACGTCCGCGCGCACCGTGAGCGGCTCGTCGGCGTCCTCAATGATTGCGACGCCGACATCTGGCTCACGTCGGACGCCCTGGTCGAACGGCTCACGGAGTTCGCCGAGTCCGAGCCGGTTCCAGCGCCGCGCGAGATCCTCGCCGTCGACACCCTGCCGCTGGATCCGGCGGACCGCTCGTCGCCGTCGCCGGTCTCTCCCGAAGATCCCGCCTACCTTCAGTACACGTCCGGCACGACGCGATCACCCGCCGGCGTGATCATCACGCATCGGGCCCTCTCGGCCTCATGCTGGCAGATCTGCGAGGCCTACGACGTCGACGAACACACCACGTGTGTCGGCTGGATCCCGTTCTTCCACGACATGGGGCTGGCGCAACTGATCGCGGGGACGATGCACTCCGGCGGCCGGACGGTGTTCATCGCGCCGCTGGAGTTCATCCGGCGCCCGGAGCGCTGGCTGCTGCTGATGTCGGCGTATCCGAACACGCTCACGGCGGCCCCCAACTTCGCGTACGACCTGGTGACCGAGGCCGTGCCCGAGTCGAAGCGCGCCGAGTACGACCTGTCGACGGTGTCGATCGCGCTCAGCGGCAGTGAACCGGTCCGGGCGGCGACCGTCCGGGATTTCCTCGCCGCCTACGAGCCCCACGGCTTCCCGAGGGGCGCGTTCAGGCCGTCCTACGGGCTTGCCGAGGCGACGGTCTACGTCGCCAGCGGAGACTCCGGCGGACCATCGGTGACCGAGGTGGACGGCCGCGAGATCGTCGAGATCGGCTGGCCACGGGGTCAGCGGGTCCGCGTCGTCGCCCCGGCGGATCGCGTTTTGCCCGCTAAAGGTGACACGGGCGAGATCTGGGTCAAGGGGCCCAACGTGGGGGCCGGGTACTGGCGACGTCCGGAGCTGACCGCCGAGGTGTTCGACGCCGAACTCGACGGGGAGCGCGGCTGGCTCCGCACCGGTGACCTGGGACGGATCCGGGACGGCAGGCTCTCGGTGACCGGACGCCTGAAGGACCTGATCATCATCGACGGCCGCAACCACAGCCCCCACGACATCGAAGAGACCGTCGCCGCCGCTCACCCCCTTCTCGGACCCGAGCGGGTCGCCGCGTTCTCGGTCGATCTGGACGACGGCGAGGGCGTCGTCGTGGTCGCCGAGCGCGCGCGGAAGGCGTCCGACTTCGACGAAAACGAGGTCGCACGGGCGGCCACCCGCGCCGTCGCCGAACGGCACGACGTGCGGCTCAAGGCCTTCCTCCTGGTGAAACCCGGCGGGCTGCCGCGAACCTCCAGCGGCAAGGTCGCGCGTTCCGCGGCCAGAACGCGATACTGGACGACGGATGGGACAGAATCCCCTCATGGCAGCTGACGGGAGCGAGTACGTCGACGAGATCAAGGCCCTCGTCTGCGAGACCTTCGACGTCGATCCGGGCACTATCGATGAAGACACGCCCTTCGCCGAAATGGGTGTCGACTCCCGGCGCCGGGTCCGGCTCCTGGCGACGGTCGAGGTGGAGTTCGGGATCGACATCGACCTCGACGAGCTCGATCGCCTGGTCGACATCCGGAGTGCGGCGACCGTTCTCGCTGAGGCCGTGGAAGCGGGCGCGAAGCCGCGAAAACGCGGTCTACCAGGCTTCTTGCGCCGGAACCGTTTGAGTTAGCAAAGGTGTGAATGTGCCTGCGGCTTCGGTGACCGGTGGGTACATTCTTGTGTGCATATGCGATGGCACCTGATGCCGCCGGCGTGCGTCGTAGGTAGGACAACGAGGCGGATAGAGCGGGACGAAGGGGGCACCGGTCATGCCGGACGGGGGCTACAAAGCCGATTCAGAGGCGATGCTCACGGCGTCGACGTCGTTGGAGCGTGCAGCTGAGAACACGACGTCCGAGGCGGGGAAGGTAGGGCCGACTCAGGTGCAACCCGCGGACTTCGGCCGGGTGCACAAGGACTACCAGAAGGGCTACGCCACCGGGATCCTCGCCATTTCCGACGCGATGAAGGGCTATGCGGGTCAGCTCACGCAGCTCGCCGGTGGCGTCAGTACCGCGTCGACCCGCTACACCTCATCCGACCAGGCGAACGCCGCGGCTGCCAACAAGGCGGGGGCCCAGTAATGAGTAAACCGACGCCCGCTCAGATCAAGGAAATCCTGAACGACCCCTACATCACGCAGGGCACCAAGGACGCTTTGCTGAACCCGTTCGTCAATCGGGAAGAAGCGTACAAGAAGGCCGTCGCCGAGCGTGACGCGAACGCGGCCGGGGACAAGAAGCAGAAGGCCGCCGCCGAAAAGGCGGACAAGGACCTCGACTCCTTGGCCCGCCCGGCCGCGGGTGGTTCCACGACCAAATCCGACCAGGTGCTCGACCTCGGAAACCCGGCGCTGGACTTCTTTTCCGAATGGTCCGACCAGGTCTGGAACAAGATGCCGGACAAGCCGTCCGACATCAACTACAAGACCGACATCTGGGACCGATTCCACGAGAACCGCGAGATCAATTTCCAGAAAATGTTCGACGAGGTCGAGGATCTCGGCGATGCCAAAAAAGCCGTCGAGCAGACCAGGACCGACGCGACAACGGCGCTGACCACGCTCTTCCATGATTGGAAGGGGGAGGGTGCGACGGCAGCGAAGGTCAAATACGAGCAGCGGATCCAGCCTGACGCGCAAGAACTCATCGCGCAGATGGACGGCGTCATCAAACTGGTGCCGTCGACCGTCGACAAGATCTACAGCGCGCTCAAGCTGAAGGTCGATGAAACGCTGAAGCTCCGCGTCGACAAGGTCGCCACGGCGCCGCTGTACATCGCGAAGCAGGTCGTCGAGATCGCGAACGGCAAGGTCGATTCCAAAGAAAAGCTTATGGACGTCGCGTACTGGCTCGACGCCGCGTGTCCTGGCAACAATCTCGCCGAACGGCTGCGTCACGACGATTGCGATCTGAACGACGGGAACAAGGAATACGCGATCGGAGCCGCGAAACAGTGGCTGAAGGGCTCGTTCGCCACTGAGTTCGGCGAGCGGTACGAGAACTTCAAGAAGCTTTGCAAGAACGCGACCGACACGATCAACGCGCAATATCACGAGCTTTCGCGGTTCATGGAGGACTACACGAATCCGTTCCCCGCGCCCGGAGCCGAGAAGCCGCCCGCCGACGACGGCAAGGGGAATGGCAACGGAAACGGCAATGGGAATGGGAATGGGAACGGAAGTGGCAGCGGAACGCCGCCCGGCGGCGGGGGTGGCACCCCGCCCGGCGGAGGTGGCGGCACACCGCCGGCGGCGACGGTTCCCGAGGCGCCCAAGCCGGAGGACAAGCCCGCTGACGGCATGAACCCGGTCACCGGGAAGCCGCTCGAGCTGGATCCCGAAACCGGCAAGCCGTACCCGATCGACCCGGCGACGGGCGAAGCGATCAAGGACGGCCTCGACGGTCAGGACACCATGACCGTCCAGAAGGGCGACAACAAGATCGAGATGACCGAGCCGGATAAAGACGGCAAGATGGACATCAAGGTCGACGACGGCAAGGGCCACGAGAAGGACTACAAGCTCGACTTCGACGACCCGAAGGGCGAAGACGGCAAGCCCGGCGAAGAGGGCAAGGACGGCAAGAAAGACGGCGAGTTCGGCCCGCAGGGCGCGGTCAAGGAAGGCGAGCCCGGCGCCGACGGCGTCTACCGGCCCGGTCCGGACGGCAAGATCCACATCCAGGACGGCAACCTCAAGATCACCGCCGAGCAGCCGCAGGGCCCGAACGGCCCGACCGTGGTGACCGTCGACGACGGCAAGGGCGAGCCGACGACTTACACCCTCGACGAAAAGGGTGAGAAGAAGGAACTCAAGCCCGGCGACGTCGTCCCGACCGACGACCTCAAGAACGGTCTCGACGACCGGAATCCCGGCAACCCGCAGCCGGGCCGGATGGACGACGTGCGCACGATGCCCGCACCGGCCGATGCCGGTATGGCGGGCGGCGGAGGCTTCAGCGCTCCGGGTGGCGTCGAGGTCGGTGCCGGTGTCGGTGGTGGAGCCGGTGGTGGCGAAGGGACCGCCACGGTGTCCGCGGGGGCCGAGGCCTCCGGTGGCGCCGTGTCGGGCGCCGGTGGAGAAGGCACCGTGCCGACGGCCAGCGGCGGCGGCAGCTTCGAAGGCGCGCTTGGCGGTATCGGCGAGGGTGGTTCGGCGGGATCGCTGAACGAGGCCGGTTCACTGGAGCCAGGCATGCAGTCCGGTGGCGGTGCGCAGCCCGCCGGGACCGACGGCGGACTCGGGATGGCGCCCGGCGGTATGGACCCGGCACCTGCGGGTGCCGGTGCCGGCGGGGCGTCCGGGGGTGCCGGAATGGGCGGCATGATGGGCGGAATGGGTGCCATGGGCGGCGCGGCCGGTGGTGGCGGGGGTGACACGCAACGCGGGTCGAGCCAGTACCGCGTCGAGGGTGGCATCTTCGAGACCAGTGGCGCGGGTGGCCGGATCAGCGGGTCGCTCGACGACGAGGGCGGCGACCGTTCGATCAGCTACGAGCGATGATCGGTAGCCGGGGAACGAGGGAGGACCGATGAGCGCTGTTGACCGGCTGGCGGCCGCCATGTCCAGGCAGGACGCCGCCATCACGGAGCAGTTGGAACAGCGGGGGCTGCGAGAGCGGCACCTCGCCGACGCCAAGGCTCAGGCGATGGAGACCATGCAGAAGGACGCGGCCGTCCACGACAAGTACGCCGCCCACATGCAGGAACTGGGGAAGCGGAGCAAGGAGGCGGGCGGCTGGCTGACCGGCAAGACGACCGCCGACCGCAGCCACACGATGGGCTTCGACATCGAGGACGACGAGAAACCGGACGCCCGGTTCGCCGAGTTCGGTGCTCGACCTGGCCTCGACGCTTCGCGGCCGGTCGCTCCGCCGCCGCCGCTTCCGGTCGCGCCGGGGGTGCCCGGAATGCCGGCGACGGTGGACGTCCCGCCCGCGGTGCCCACGCCCGCGCCCGCGCCGGGTGGCGCGGCGCCTGAGGAACCTGCCGCGCCGACGCGTCGCCGAGGTCGTCACGCCCGCGACGACAAGGGTTTCGACGACGACGACTTCTCGAACAACTCGTGGATGGTCGACTGACCCGCTTCACGCACTTCGGGCCCGGCTCACCAGAGCCGGGCCCTTCTCTTTGCCCACTTCGCCTGCCCGGCCCGGGGTCGACTTTCGCCGCCTAATCGCGATCCGCCGGGCGGTGCACCCTGCGGGGCCCAGGTCGACTTTCGCCGCCTAATCGCGATCTGGCGGCCCGGCCTCTCGCTCCGGCCCAGGTCGACTTTCGCGGGCTAACCGCGACGCGTAGGGGTGCTAAGTAACCAGGGGGCCGGATCGCGATTAGCCCGCTAAACGCAGGTCGGGTCAGGCGGCGGGTTCGTCCTGGAGCTCGATGGGGGCGCGTTTGACGTCGGCGTCCAGCAGCGGCTGGTACTTCGTCGTCCCCGTCAGGTGCGTGAGGAAGAACGCCGTGAACAGCGCCCTCGTCAGCTGCTGGGTCCCGCGGTGCGGCTTCCCGTGCAGCAGGAGCTGGCTCCAGTGCCTGCCCTCCGTGACGCCGAGATGCGACGACTTCCCGAGCGTCCGCAGCTGCACCGGCCCGCCCCACGCGTCCGCGATGGCCTCCGCGTGCCCGACCGGCGGCGCGACCAGATCCTTGCCCGCCGCGAGATGCAGACCGGGCACGGTCACCGACCGGGCGGACACCGTCGCCGGCGGCAGTGTCTGTGCGGGAGTGATGGTCGCGACAGCCTGGATCCGTGGCCGATCAGAGCCTTCGTCGGCTGCCTGCGCAGCCGCGAGGACGGCCGAACCGCCGCCGGTCGAGTGCCCCGCGAGGCCGAGCTTCGCCGGGTCGACACTGATGCCGTCCGGTCCGAGGCGGACCGTCGTGATCAGGTCGAGCGTGGTGAGGAGGTCGCCTGCCAGCAGTCGGTGCGACGGCAGCGGTCCGCGCTGGGTGGCCGGGGCCGCCGCGACGATGCCCCAGCTCGCGAGGTGCCGGAGCAGGTGCCGATAGCTCCCGGTTGGCTGCAGCCAGCCGTGCCCGAACGCGATCGCGGGCAGACCGAGCCCCGAGCGGGGCGTGAACACGACACCGGGGAGCCCGACCAGGGCGAGGTTGCCGCGCAGAACCTCGTGCGGACCTGGGTGGGACAGCTCCGCGAGCAGCTGCTTGGGCTTGCTGGCCATGTTCGTGACCTTACTGCCCGTACCCCCGTCCAGCCCGCGCGCCGCCCCGGCGTTCGCCTTTCGCGGGGGGGACACGGCGGGGTTGGCCCGCGGAAGGGGGGGGGGGGGGGGACAGGGGAGGGGGGGGGAAGTTCCCCGTTCGGTGGGTGGGCGGGTGGGGAATCGTGGGATACGTCGGACATCGCCCGGCCCTGGACGTCGTCATCGGCGGCCTTCGGCGGATGGAGTACCGCGGCTATGACTCGGCAGGCGTCGCCGTCCTCGACGGCTCCGGTGCGCTGAACGTCGAGCGCAAGGCAGGCCGCCTGGCCAACCTGGAGACCCAGCTCGACACAGTCGGCAGGGACGCCTTCACCGGCACCGCCGGGATGGGCCACACCCGCTGGGCCACCCACGGCGCCCCGGTCGACCGCAACTCGCACCCGCACCGCGACGCCTCCCAGCAGGTCGCCGTCGTGCACAACGGCATCATCGAGAACTTCGCCGCCCTGCGCGCCGAACTCGAGGCCGACGGCGTCGAGATGGCGAGCGACACCGACTCCGAGACCGCCGCGCACCTGATCTCCCGCGCCTACACCGAGGGCGACACGAAGGGCGACTTCCCGGCCAGCGTCGCCGCGGTCTGCCGTCGTCTCGAAGGTGCGTTCACCCTGGTCGTGACCATCGCCGACCAGCCGGACACCATCGTCGCCGCGCGCCGCTCCTCGCCGCTCGTCGTCGGCGTCGGCGAGGGCGAGCACTTCGTCGCCTCCGACGTCGCCGCGTTCATCGAGCACACCCGCGAGGCGGTCGAGCTCGGCCAGGACCAGCTCGTCGTGATCACCCGCGAGGGTTACGAGGTCACCGACTTCCACGGCGACGCCGCCCAGGCCAAGCCGTTCACCGTCGACTGGGACCTCTCGGCCGCGGAAAAGGGCGGCCACGAGTACTTCATGCTCAAGGAGATCGAGGAGCAGCCGGAGGCGCTGGCGAACACGCTGCGCGGCCACTTCGACGGCGGCCGGATCATCCTCGACGAGCAGCGCATCTCCGACCAGGACCTGCGTGACGTCGACAAGGTCTTCGTCGTCGCCTGTGGTTCCGCGTACCACTCCGGCCTGGTCGCCAAATACGCCATCGAGCACTGGTGCCGTCTCCCCGTCGAGGTCGAGCTGGCCAGCGAGTTCCGCTACCGCGACCCCGTGCTGGACCGCGCGACCCTGGTCGTCGCCGTCTCGCAGTCGGGCGAGACCGCGGACACCCTCGAGGCCGTCCGCCACGCGCGCGAGCAGAAGGCCCGCGTCCTGGCCGTCTGCAACACCAATGGCGCCCAGATTCCCCGTGAGTCCGACGCCGTCCTTTACACGCACGCCGGTCCGGAGATCGGTGTTGCCTCGACCAAGGCGTTCCTCGCGCAGATCGCGGCCAACTACCTGGTCGGCTTGGCGCTGGCCCAGGCACGCGGCACCAAGTACCCGGACGAGGTCGCCCGTGAGTTCGCCGAGCTCGAATCCATGCCCGCCGCGGTGCAGAAGGTCCTGTCCACTGTGGACCAGGTCCGTGACCTCGGCCGCCGGATCGCCGACTCGAAGGCCGTGTTGTTCCTCGGCCGCCACGTCGGTTTCCCGGTCGCCCTCGAAGGCGCGCTGAAGCTCAAGGAACTGGCGTACATGCACGCCGAGGGTTTCGCCGCCGGTGAGCTCAAGCACGGCCCGATCGCGCTGATCGAAGAAGGCCTGCCCGTCGTCGTGGTGATGCCGTCGCCGAAGGGACGCGCGGTGCTGCACTCGAAGCTGGTGTCGAACATCAGTGAGATCCAGGCGCGCGGCGCTCGCACGATCGTGATCGCGGAGGAGGGCGACGAGACCGTCCGCCCGTTCGCCGACGAGCTGATCGAGATCCCGGCCGTGCCGACGCTGTTGCAGCCGCTGGTTTCGACGGTGCCGCTGCAGGTGCTGGCCGCCGAGATCGCCCGCACGCGCGGGTACGACGTCGACAAGCCGCGTAACCTGGCGAAGTCGGTCACCGTCGAGTAAGGACCGGAGGCGTCGTGCAGGGAATCTGGACCACGGAACGGATTCGCGCGGCGGAGGATCGGTTGCTCGCCGTCACTGCCGACGGCGAGCTCATGCGACGCGCGGCCTTCGGCCTGTCGGTGCATGCCGCCGAGATGCTCGCCGAGCACACGGGTTCGGTGTCCGGGCGGCGGGTGACCCTGCTGGTCGGTTCGGGCAACAACGGTGGTGACGCCTTGTGGGCCGGTGCGTTCCTGCGCCGTCGCAACGTGGCCGTCTCGGCGATCTTACTGAAGCCCGAACGCGCTCATGCTCAGGGTTTGGCCGCTTTGAAGCGATCCGGCGGCAAGATCGTGTCCGTTGAGGACGGTCCACAGTGGATCGGCCGGGCGGACCTCGTCATCGACGGGATCGTCGGTATCTCGGCGCGAGGGCCTTTGCGGGCGGACGCCGCCGCGCTGCTGGAGCACGTGAGTTCGCCGGTGCTGGCCGTCGATCTGCCGAGCGGGGTGGATCCGGACACCGGCGCTGTCGACGGTCCCGCCGTCGTCGCCGACCGTACGGTCACCTTCGGCGCGCTCAAACCCGTGCACGCCCTCGCACCCGCGTCATGCGGCGAGGTCGCCCTAGTGGACATCGGGCTGCGACCGGAACTCGGCGATCCCGACCTGGAACGGCTCGACACGGCCGACGTCGCCGCGGCGTGGCCGGTCCCCGGGCCGGGCGACGACAAGTACAGCCAAGGCGTGGTCGGGGTGGCCGCGGGATCCGCGACGTACCCGGGCGCGGCCGTGCTCGCGGCCGGTGCCGCCGTGCGGGCGACGTCGGGGCTGGTGCGCTACGCCGGACACGCCGCGGATGTGGTCCGCGGGCGATGGCCCGAGGTGATCGCGACGGGCTCGGTGACGGACGCCGGCCGGGTACAGGCGTGGGTCGTCGGGCCGGGTATCGGCACCGGTCACGAGGGGCGCGACGTGCTGCGGTTTGTGCTCGGTCGGGGTGTGCCGGTGTGCGCGGACGCTGACGCGACGACGATCATCGCGCACTCCCCCGATGTGCTCGACGCGCGCGATCCGGACACACCTTTGGTGCTGACGCCGCACGCGGGGGAGTTCGAGCGGCTGATGGGTTCGCCGCCGGGAGCGGACCGGGTGGCGGCGGCGCGGTCGGCCGCGCGGAAGTACGACGCCGTCGTGCTCCTGAAGGGGCACTGCACGGTGGTCGCGGCGCCGGACGGGCGCGCGCTGGTGAACACACCGCGGGGGTCGTGGCTCGCGACGGCCGGTTCCGGGGACATCCTCTCCGGTTTGGTCGGCGCGTTGCTCGCCGCCGGACTCGATCCGTTGCTCGCCGCCGGAGCCGCCGCCCACGTCCACTCGCTCGCCGGATCGATGGCCGCCGGCGGCGCTCCCACCTCGGCTTCCGGCATCCTTGGCGCCGTCCCCGATGCCATCCGGTCCATCCGGTCGCACACCCTCTGACCAGGGCCGCAGGTCGACTTTCGCCCCCTAATCGTGCTCTGACGGCACCCGCCCGCAGAGCACGATTAGGGGGCGAAAGTCGACCGGGCGGGCCGAAGGGGGGAGACGAGGGGAAATGCGAGAGTTATCGAGTTACGTGTTAACTCCGGGCGAATAATCTGGTAAGAAGCAGGTGTGAGCGCCGACACCCACCCCGCCGGGACCGCGATGGTCCGGGTCGTGAACGGTGTCGCCCATGTCTAAGACCAGGCCATCGGACGCCGCAGTCGAGCACCGGCGCCAGGAGATCCTCGATCACGTCATCGCCGCCGGCGAGGTCCGCATCGACGACCTCACCACGCGGTTCGGTGTCAGCCTGATGACGATGCACCGTGACCTCGACGACCTCGCCGAGCGCCGCCTCCTCCGCAAACTGCGTGGCAAGGTCGAGGCCTACCCGGCGACGACCATGGAGTCGGCCGCCCGCTTCCGCGACACCTTCAACCAGGCCGCGAAGGACGCGCTGGGCGAGGCCGCCGCGGCTCACGTCCATTCCGGCCAGACAGTCTTCGTCGACGACTCGACAACGCTCTTCCCGCTCGTCCGCCGCCTCGGCGCGATCGAAGACCTGACCGTCATCACCAACTCGCTCGAAGCCGCCCGCATCCTCGGCCAGGCGAAGAGTGTCGAGGTCGTTCTCGCCGGCGGCCGCTATCACCACGAGTTCGATTCGTGCGCCGGGCCGGACGTCCTCGCGTTCCTCGAGCGCACCCACGCCGACATCGCGTTCGTCTCGGTCGCCGCGGTCGCGGTCGGCCGCCTGTTCCACCCCGTCCAGGACTACGCCGCGCTCAAGAAGGCCGCGCTGCGTACCGCCAGCCGCAACATCCTGGTCGTCGACAACTCCAAGTTCGGCCGCACCGCCACGTTCGCGCACGGCGACATCGGCGACTACGACCTCCTGATCACCGACGACCTGACACCGACCGAGGAGATCGAGGCCGCGCTGAACGCGGGTACGGCCATCGAGCAGGTCGAGTGCGACCCAGAGGGGCCGGAATATGAAATCTGAGCTGGTCGCCGGAATCGACTCGTCGACCCAGTCGACGAAGGTCGTCGTCTGCGACGCGGCCACCGGCGAAATCGTCCGAACTGGCCGCGCTTCGCACCCGGACGGCACTGAAATCGCCCCCTCGGCGTGGTGGGACGCGTTGCGCGAGGCCACGGGCGGCCTGCTCGACGGCGTCGGCGCGATCGGTATCGGCGGTCAGCAGCACGGCATGGTGACCCTCGACGAAGCCGGTGAGGTCGTCCGCCCGGCCTTGCTGTGGAACGACACCCGGTCCGCGAAGGCGGCCGAAGACCTCGGAAGCGAACTCGGCGCGGAGAACTGGGCGAAGTCCGTCGGCTCGGTTCCGGTCGCCAGCTTCACCGTCACGAAACTGCGCTGGATGGCGGAGAACGAGCCCGAGCTGGCCGATCGCGTCGCCCGCGTGCTGCTGCCACACGATTGGCTGACCTGGCGGCTGCTCGGCGACGGCGCCGAGCCGAGCACCGACCGCGGCGACGCCTCCGGCACCGGGTACTTCTCGCCCGCCACCGGCACTTACCGCCAAGACCTCCTCGCGCACGCCTTCGGTGGCCGGACCCCGGAGCTGCCCAAGGTCATCGGCCCCGCGCAGGCCGCGGGCCACACGCCGGACGGGATCCTGGTCTCGGCCGGGACCGGCGACAACATGGCCGCCGCGCTGGGGCTCGAACTCGTCCCCGGCGACGTCGTCGTCTCGCTGGGCACCAGCGGCACCGTCTTCGGTGTCTCCGAAACCGCGAGCGCCGACCCCAGTGGCATCGTCGCCGGATTCGCCGACGCCACCGGCCGGTTCCTCCCGCTCGCCTGCACCCTCAACGCCGCCCGCGTGCTCACCGCCACGGCCGCGATGCTCGGCGTCGAACTCGCGGAATTCGACAAGCTGGCGCTCGCCGCCGCTCCCGGCTCCGGCGGTCTCACCTTCCTGCCGTACCTCGACGGTGAACGGACGCCGAACCTTCCGGACGCCAAGGGCACGCTCTTCGGCCTCACCCGCTCGAACATGACGCCGGAGAACCTCGCCCGCGCCGCCGTCGAAGGCATGTTGTGCGGCCTCGCCGCCGGCCTCGACGCCCTGCGCGAACAGGGGCTCGAGGTCCGCCGCGTACTCCTGATCGGTGGCGGCGCGCAGTCGGCCGCCGTCCGCGCGGTCGCGCCGATCGTCTTCGGCGTACCCGTCGTCATCCCCGAGGTCGCCGAGTACGTCGCGGTCGGTGCCGCGCGGCAGGCGGCCTGGGCCCTCGCTTCCGGCGCGGAACCTCCCCGCTGGCAGGAAGACCACGGCAAGACCCGGCTCGAGCTGGCCGAGCCGACCGAGGCGGACCGCGCCGAGGGACACCTGATCCAGCAACGGCATCTCGAGGCCCGCGAACTCGGGCACGGCATTTCCGCGAAACCGAAAGAGGACTGAACCGATGGCCACGATCACCTACGACAAGGCGACCCGGCGCTACGCCGGTTCCGAGCGGCCCGCCGTGGACGCACTCGAACTCGAGATCGCCGACGGCGAATTCCTCGTGCTGGTCGGGCCTTCCGGCTGCGGCAAGTCCACCAGCCTGCGGATGCTCGCTGGCCTCGAGGACATCGACGAAGGCGCCGTCTGGATCGGCGACCGCGACGTCACGCAGCTGCCGCCGCGTGCCCGCGACATCGCGATGGTGTTCCAGAACTACGCGCTGTACCCGCATATGACCGTCGGCCAGAACATGGGCTTCGCGCTGAAGATCGCCGGCCGTCCGGCTTCGGAGATCAAGCAGAAGGTGCTTGACGCGGCCAAGTTGCTGGACATCGAGGACTACCTCGACCGCAAGCCGAAGGCGCTCTCCGGTGGCCAGCGCCAGCGTGTCGCGATGGGCCGCGCCATCGTGCGTGAGCCGCAGGTCTTCCTGATGGACGAGCCGCTGTCGAACCTCGACGCCAAGCTGCGTGTTTCGACGCGTACGCAGATCGCCGCGCTGCAGCGCCGCCTCGGCGTCACCACCGTGTACGTCACGCACGACCAGGTCGAGGCCATGACGATGGGTGACCGGGTCGCCGTCCTCTCGGACGGTCTCCTCCAGCAGTGCGACACCCCGCGCGCGCTGTACGACCGGCCCGCGAACGCTTTCGTCGCCGGTTTCATCGGCTCGCCCGCGATGAACCTCGTCACCGCGAAGCTCACCGCGGACGGTGCCGAGCTCGGCGGTGCGCGGGTGCCGCTGTCCCGCGAGATCCTCGCCAAGGCCGACGGTGACACGGTCACTCTCGGCTTCCGGCCCGAGTCCCTCGAAGTGACCACCAACGAGGACGGCACCGTGCCCGTCAAGGTCGACCTCGTCGAGGAGCTCGGCTCGGACGCGTACGTCTACGGCAAGCTCGCCGAGACCGACGCCGAAGGCACGAAGTCGAACGTCGTCACCCGGGTCGACCCGCGCAAGCCGCCGGTCATGGGCGACACCCTGCACCTGCGGATCCGTCCCGACGAGCTGCACGTGTTCTCCGCCACTGACGGGGCGCGCCTGTCCTGAGCCCGGTTCGTGGGAAACTGGTGGTCGTTATGACCGCCAGTTTCCCGCGTGCCGAAGTCGTGATCGACCTCTCCGCCATCCGGCACAATGTCGCCCTGCTCGCTTCCCGCGCCCCTGGTGCCCAGACGATGGCCGTGGTCAAGGCCGACGGCTACGGGCATGGTGCGCTCGAGGTCGGGCGTGCCGCCGTCGAGGGCGGGGCGACCTGGCTGGGCACCTGCTCCCTCGACGAAGCGATCGCGCTGCGCCGCGCGGGGATCGGGGTCCGGCTCTTCAGCTGGCTCGACACTCCCGAAGCCGACTTCGCGGCCGCTGTCGCCGAAGACATCGACGTCGCTGTCAGCTCCCTCGACGAACTCGCTCGCGTGGCCGATGGCGCGCGCCGGGCGCGCGACTTTAGCCCCCTAATCGCGACCTCGAGGGTGCATCTCAAGATCGACACCGGGCTCTCCCGAAACGGCTGCCCACCTGCGGAATGGCAGGCGCTGGTGAAGGCGGCGGCCGCCGCGAAGCCGCTCATCGAGGTCGTCGCGATCTGGTCGCACCTCGCCTGTGCCGACGAGCCGGGCCATCCCTCCATCGACGCGCAGGCCAAACGGTTCGACGAGGCCTACGACATCGCCCGCGCGGCCGGTCTGCACCCGATGCGTCACCTCGCGAACTCCGCCGCCATCCTGACCAGGCCGGATCTCTACTTCGACCTCGTGCGCCCCGGGATCGCGATCTACGGGCTGAACCCGGTGCCCACCGCCGAGGATCTGCGCCCGGCGATGACCTTCAAATCGTCGGTCGTCCTCACAAAGCGGATCGCGTCCGGCGAATCCGTCTCCTACGGCCACACCTGGACCGCCGAGCGTGACACCACCCTCGCCCTGGTCCCGGTCGGTTACGCCGACGGTGTGCCGCGGTCGCTGTCCGGCCGGATGGACGTCTGGCTCGGCGGACGTCGCCGTCAGGTGGTCGGACGCGTCTGCATGGACCAGCTGATCGTCGATTGCGGAGACGACGAGCCCGCAGTCGGCAGCGAAGTGATCCTGTTCGGCCAAGGCACGTTTGGCGAGCCGACCGCCCGGGAATGGGCGGACAAGCTGGGGACGATCGACTACGAGATCGTGACTTCGATGTATCGCCCGCGCATTCACCGGACGTATCTGGAGGCAGGCTCGTGACACCTTCACGACGACTGCTGGCCATCGTCGGCGGGGTCGGGGCGGTGGCCACCGGCACCGCCGCCGCGATCGCCGTCGCCGCACAGCAGCGGCGGCAGAGTGAGGATCCATTCGTGGACGAGCCGTTGGGGGATCTTGAACCGGATCGGACCTCGACCGTGGCGGCGGAGGACGGCACGCCGCTCGCGGTCGAGGAGATCGATCCGGTCGATGGGGGCGAACCGGAGCTGACCGTCGTCGGCGTGCACGGGTTCGCGTTGTCGAAGCGTTGCTGGCACTTCCAGCGGCGAGACCTCGCGTCGCTGAAGTTGCCGCGGGTACGGCAGGTTTACTACGACCACCGCGGGCACGGGCTTTCCGGCGCCGCGAACGCCGAAACCAGCACCATCGAACAGCTGGCGCGCGACCTCGACATGGTCGTGCGCTCGGTGGCGCCGGAGGGACCCATCGTGCTCATGGGGCACTCGATGGGCGGCATGGTGATCATGGAGCTCGCCTCGGAACACCCTGAGCTGTTCGACGACCGGGTGTGCGGCGTCGCGTTCATCGCGACGGCCGCGGGCGAGGTCGGCGCGCGTGGGCTGCCGAGGTCGCTGCTTTCGAAGTACAACCCGCTCACCCGCGGTGTCGGCGGGCTGGCGGGCTGGCAGCCGGGGCTGGTCGAGTTCGTGCGGGCGGCGGGCGGGCAGCTGACCAGGCAGGCCGTCCGGAGGCTGGCTTTCGGCAGCCGGGATGTGTCGCCGCGCCTGGTCGACTTCATGCTGGAAATGCTCGAAGTGACGCCGGTGCGCGGGCTCGTGAACTTCGTCGACACGCTGGGCAGCCATAATCGGTATGCCGCGCTCGCCGGGTTGAAGCACGCGCATGTGCTGGTCATCGGCGGGGATTCCGACCGGTTCACGCCGATCGCGCACGCCGAGCGCATCGCGGCGGAGCTGCCGGACGCGGAGCTGGTGCGCGTGCGCGGCGCGGGGCACATGGTGCAGCTGGAACAACCCGAACTGGTGAACAGCCACCTGATCGACCTCCTGCAACGGTGCACGGGCACCGATGGTGAAACTTCCGACCGGCGAACGTGGTGGTGGCAACGCTGATGAACTTCGCATTCCCGACTCCCGAGGCGACCATGGACTTCGGGCGTGCGCTCGGGCGTTCCCTGCGCGCGGGCGATCTGGTCCTGCTCGCCGGGCCGCTCGGTGCGGGCAAGACGACGCTGACCCGCGGGATCGCGGACGGGCTCGGCGTCGGCGGACGGGTCAGCTCGCCGACGTTCGTGCTGGCCCGGGTGCATCCGGCGGGCGAAGCCGGGGTCGCTTTGGTGCACGTCGACGCGTACCGGCTCGGCGGCGACCTCTCGCAGCTCGACGATCTGGACCTCGACACCGAACTGGAGCGGTCCGCGCTGGTCGTCGAGTGGGGCGAGGGTGCCGCGGAGCGGCTTTCCGACGACTACCTCGTCGTACGCCTGGAGCGTCGCGACGACGATGTCCGGGTGGTCACCTTGGAACCGCACGGCACCTGGGAGTCCCGCACCCCCGACTTGCGTTTAGCGGGCTAAACGCGATCTGCGCGGTGGGCGGGCCGGAGCGCGTTTAGCCCGCTAAAGGCGATCTCACCCGGATGCCGCATCAGGGCCGACCCGGCGGAGCGTCCCCTTCCTGCCCCAAGCGGGGCTCGGGGTGCGCATGCCGCTGGTTCGGACAGCGGCATGCGCACCCTGTCTGGTCAGGCCGCGCCTAGACGGCCGGGGCCGGGCCGCTTCGGCCGCGCCGATGGTGAAGCCACCACAGTCCGCACAGGCCGATCACACCGGTTTGCGCGGCCGGTGTCGCGACGGCGGCCAGTGCGAGGAGTGCGGTGATCAGGGCGAACCAGTAGAGCAGGACGCGTCTGGTGTTTTCCCGGCTGCCGAAGAACGTGCTTCGCCAGAAATCGGGCCAGTGGGTCGGGGTACGCAACTGGACGCGGCGGCAGGCGGGGTCGGTGACCATGCCGGCCGGTTCGCCTGCCAAATCGAGTAATTCGTCGAGACTGACTTCTGCCGGGTGACACTCGCCGTGGTGATCCTGGTTCGTATCCGGGATCATCGCCCTCGGCTGGGGTGGCTCCTCTGGCATACCGCCGGAACACGGCGCTACGCTGGGCATGTTTGACGCCTCCATAGAACTTTTCCGGGTTGATGGAGTTGTTGAACTTCAAGCGGCTCCCCCGGCATGGGGAGCCGCTTCCTTATGTGCGGTGCTTCGGTCGTTGCCGAGCCGCAACACAAGCCATTGTGGACGAACTTTCCGAACCTACGGGGCGGTAAGTGAAAGGTTGCTGAATCCTGCGGTGAGCGGTCGGCGTAATTCACCCCGGGTCATCGGATTGTGCCTCTATAACTCGAAAGAGTAGTTGCGGACGTGAGGCAGCAGCTCATTGCGCAAATGGCGAGAGCTGAGTCTACTCAGAGTGGTTCGCGTTCACGCTATCGAGTGATACGTCGTTATTAGCGCGGAGATAATTGTTCGGTAGCGGACATTCGGCCGCGACATTCGCACATGCAGATGGCCGTGATCGATCCATCGTGCCCGCTCAGCGCCGATCTTCGACCGTTTGCCGTTTCCCATTCCGCGCCGAATGGTCACGGGCCACGACAACACGGAAGGTATCGATGATTTTTCAATCACCTTCACCTGCTCCACCTGCGGCAAGTCGACTTTAGCCCCTAATCGCGACGCGTAGGCATGCTAAGCAACGGGAGCGCTGCGGCAGCCCAGATCGCGTTTAGCGGGCTAAACGCGATCTGGGCTGCCGACGACGGAGCGCGCGATTCCCAGGTCGACCAGGTCTTGGGGGCGTAGCCGCAGTCGGTCCGCGAGGGCGGGGACTTCGTCGGCGGGCAGCTTGAGGATCGCCGCGGCCGCCTCCGGCGCGGTGACCGAGAAGTACGCGTCGGGTGTCACCCAGGTCGACCCCGGCGCCGCGAACGCGAGCGCCCCACCGGAACCGCCTTCCCCGATCACCAGCGTCGTGATCGGCACGGCCGCGCTCGCGACAGCCTCGAACAACTCCGCGATCGCGGACCCGGCGCCGTCCCGCTCGGCCGCCGCGTCGTTCGCCGCGCCAGGGGTGTCGACGAGAGTGAGCACCGGGATGTCGAGCCTCGACGCGAGCCGCACTAGACGTGCCGCCGTCCGGAAGCCCGCGGGCAGCGTCGGCGTTCCGCACTGTGCCGCGTACGCGATCGTCCGGTCGTCTCGCCTGCCGAAGCCGCAGAGGACGCCGCCGTCGACTCCTCCGCACCTGTCGCCCGAGACCTCCTCGCGCCAATCGAAGTACGCATCGAGGTACTCAGCCGCCCTCGGTCGATCAGCGGAGCGCGCCGCCTGAACGGCGTGCCACCCGGTGTCGGGCAACTCCAGCGACCCCAGCGCGCCGGGCGGCTCAGCAGCCTCCGGCGTCGGCGAAGTCAGCAACCGCAACCAGCGTTCCAGCACGGCGGGGAGGTCGGCAGGCGGCACGATCTGATCGACTTGGCCCCACGCGAGCTTCGCTTCGGCCGTATAAGCCTCCGCGGGCGCGTCGGCGGGGCGCACCCGGGACCCGGCGAAACCGACCTGGGCCTCGGGCAAGGCGAGGATGACGTCGGCGCTCGCCCCTAGCGTCGCCCAGCCACCGCCCGTGGTCGGATCGCGCAGCACCGAGATCTGCGGCACCGATCGGGCACCGGCCGCCGCCCACGCGATGCGCTGCAATTGCGAAAGCGCGCGCATCCCTTGCTGCATGCGGCTGCCGCCGGTCGCGATCAGCGACACCACCGGCAGCCGCGACTCCACCGCCCGCGCGAACGCCGCCTCCACGCGATCACCGGTCCGCTGACCGATCGATCCGCCGAGAAACCCGAACTCGAAGGCGATCACGACCGCCTCGACGTCGCCGATCCTGGCGGTTCCGCAGAGGACCGATTCGTCCTCACCTGACCGGGCCGCGGCGGCCTCACGCGCTGCCCGGTAGCCCGGCCAGCCGATCGGCCCGTCGTCCGGTTCGCCGGAACGCGGTACGTCCAGCTCCTCGAAACCGGTCGCGATCTCCTTGACGACGGACCGCGCGGAAGGCCTGCTCACCCGAGGGCCCGCTTCATGACCTTGCCCATGTCGTTGCGCGGCAACGCCTCCAGGTAGCGGACCACCCGAGGCCGTTTATGCGGCGACAACAGGCGTGAGACGTGGTCTGCGAGCTCCGACTCCGTCGGGCGTTCCCCGTCGGGCACCACCCAGGCCACGATGCGCTCGCCGAGGTCCTCGTCGGGCTCGCCGGTGACCGCGACCTCCGCCACGCCGGGATGCTCCATGAGCGCGTTCTCGATCTCACCCGCGCCGATCTTGTAACCGCCGCTCTTGATCAGATCCGTCGCCTTCCGGCCGACGATCTTCACGTATCCGGCCGCGTCGCGGGTCGCCATGTCGCCGGTCCGGAACCAGCCGTCGTCGAAGGCGGCTTCGGTCGCGTCGGGGCGATTGAGGTACTCGGTGAACAGATTCGGCCCGCGGACCTGGATCTCTCCGACGGTCTCGATCTCCTCGACAGGCTTTCCGGCTTCGTCCACGAGACGCAGGTCGACGCCGCTCAGCGGAACGCCGACGGTGCCGGGGACACGCTCGCCGTCGGCGCGGACGCTGGTGTTCATCAAGGTCTCGGTCATCCCGTAGCGCTCGATCACGCGCTGGCCGGTCGCCGCGGTGATGCGCTGGTGGTCGTGGACCGGCAGCGCGGCCGACCCGGAGACGAGCAGCCGGGCGCCGCTCAGCGCCTCGGCGAGCGTCGGGTTGTCACCGACCTCGGCGGCGATGCGGTGGTACATGGTCG
Source organism: Amycolatopsis sp. NPDC039088 (assembly GCF_055598845.1). Lineage (NCBI taxonomy): Bacteria > Bacillati > Actinomycetota > Actinomycetes > Pseudonocardiales > Pseudonocardiaceae > Amycolatopsis > Amycolatopsis sp. NPDC039088. The sequence goes on from NZ_JBVKAE010000002.1 coordinate 303,575, forward strand.
GGACGCCGAACATCATCGTCGCCCCGGTCGCGAGTTCGCGTGCGGCGCCTTCCGTGGAGAACCGGCCGAGATGCCGGACCGAGCCGCCGCGCCTGAGCGGTCCGAGGATGCCGAGGATCAGGCCGTGCACGTGGAACAGCGGGAGACCGTGCACCAGGACGTCGTCGGCTGTCCATTCCCAGGCGTCTTCGAGCGCGTCGAGGGTGGTCGTGATCGCGCGGCGGGGGAGGACGACGCCCTTGGGCGGGCCGGTCGTGCCGGAGGTGTAGACGATCAGCGCCGGGGCTTCGGCATCCGGTTCCGCGGGGAAATCGACGGCCGTGCCTTCGAGGGTGATGTCGCGTCGTGGCAGGCCGTCGAGACCGGCGGGCAGGTCGGCGTCCGGCTCGGCGAGCACGAGGTCGGGTTCGCTGTCGGCGAGGATGTGCGCGAGTTCGCGCTCGCCGATCTTCGGGTTGAGCGGGATGGCGGGGACGCCGGCGAGCAGGGCGGCGATCACGGCGACGCTGGTGTGCACGGTGGGTGTGGCCCAAACGGCGACGCGGCCGTTCGGCAGGTCACGGGCGAGCGTGCCGGCGACGGCGGCGAGGTCGGCGTAGGTCAGGGAGGTGCCGCCGAAGCGGAGGGCCTCCTTGTCGCCACCGTTCGCCAGCGTGGGGAACAACCGATCGGGCACCGTGTGACCTCCTGCTCGACTCCACCGGCCAGGGCGCGTGGACCCCTCGCTGGACCGTACCGCGCTGCCCGCCCCCACCCCTGCGACCCGCTTCACACCCCGCCCCAGATCGCGATTAGGGGGCGAATGTCGCTCTGGTGCCAGGACCCAGGGAGCGACTTTCGCCCCCTAATCGCGATCCGGCGGCGGGGGAAGCGGCGCGGCACCGGAGCGCGTTTAGCCCGCTAAACGCGACTCGGGGTCCTGGTCGTAGGCTTGGTAACCGTGCTGGTATTGGCCATCGACACCTCGACCCCGGCGGTCACCGCGGGCCTCGTCGCCCTGGACGGCGACGTGCTCGAATCCCGCGGCGACCGCGTCACGGTCGACCCCCGCGCGCACGGCGAGCTGATCACGCCTCACGCACTCGAAGCGGTCAAGGCCGCGGGGGTCACACTTCGCGACCTCGACGCCATCGTCTGCGGCGTCGGCCCCGGCCCCTTCACCGGCCTCCGCGCCGGTATGGCCACCGCCGCCTCGCTCGCCCACGCCCTCGGCATCCCGGCCCACCCGGTCTGCAGTCTCGACGCGATCGCCGCCGAAGTCGTCCCCGGCGAAGCGCCCTTCCTCGTCCTCACCGACGCGAGGCGCCGCGAGGTCTACTGGGCCGCGTACGCCGCCGACGGGTCCCGCACCGACGGCCCGCACGTCCAGCGCCCGGCCGAGCTCGAAACCACCGTCAAGGTCGCGGCGGGCGACGGCGCCCTTCTCTACGCGGACGCCCTCGGCGTCCAGCCGATCGAGCCGCGCTTCCCGTCACCCCTCGGACTGGTCAAGGCCGCTCGCAAGGACTTCGGAAGCGAGCCCGCCCCGCTCACCCCTCTCTACCTCCGCCGCCCGGACGCCGTCGAGCCGGCCGCGCGCAAGAAGGTGACCACGCCGTGAGGCTGGAACCCTTACACCGCAAGGATATCCGCCGCTGTGTCGAGATAGAGAAGATCCTCTTTCCCGGGGATTCGCCGTGGAGCGCCTACGCCTTCCACGCGGAACTCGACGCGGGCGGCCACTACCTCGTCGCTCGTCCGGACGAAAGCGACGAGGTCATCGGTTACGCCGGGCTAGCCATCGTCGGTCGCCGCGGCGACTACGAGACGAGCATCCACACGATCGGCGTCGACCCGGCCTGGCAGCGCAACGGGATCGGCACCGCGCTGCTGAAGGCGCTCCTCGACCGCGCGGACGAACTCGTCGCGCCGGTGTTCCTCGAAGTCCGTACGGACAACGACGCCGCGATCGCGCTCTACGAGCGGCACGGTTTCGAACGCGTCGGCCTCCGGAAGCGCTATTACCAGCCCTCCGGCGCCGACGCCTACACGATGGCCCGCCCGCGGGCCCAGGTCCGAGACGAGGTGGCTGGCTGATGCCACGCATCATCATGGGCATCGAAAGTTCGTGCGACGAGACCGGTGTCGGGCTCGTTCGCCTGCACGACGACAACACGGTCGAACTCCTCGCCGACGAGGTCGCCTCCAGCGTCGACCAGCACGCCCGCTTCGGCGGCGTCGTCCCCGAGGTCGCCAGCCGCGCGCATCTGGAAGCGATGGTCCCGACCGTCGAACGCGCCTTCGCCACGGCCAGGCTGAAACTGTCCGATGTGGACGCGATCGCGGTCACCGCCGGCCCCGGTCTCGCCGGCGCGCTCCTGGTGGGTGTCGCCGCGGCCAAGGCGTACGCCGCCGCGCTCGACATCCCGCTCTACGGCGTCAACCATCTGGCCGGGCACATCGCGGTCGACACCCTCCAGCACGGGCCGTTGCCCGAACGCTGCCTCGCTCTGCTCGTCTCCGGCGGGCACACGCAATTGCTGCTGGTGGACGACATCGCGGAAAAAATCACCGAACTCGGGTCCACTGTGGACGACGCCGCTGGTGAGGCCTATGACAAGGTCGCCCGCGTCCTCGGCCTGCCCTACCCGGGTGGCCCGCCCATCGACAAAGCCGCCAAGAACGGCGACGGCGCGGCCATCGCGTTCCCCCGCGGGATGACCGGACCGCGTGACGCCAAGTTCGATTTCTCGTTCTCCGGCTTGAAAACCGCTGTCGCACGTTGGGTGGAAGCCGCCGAGCGCCGCGGCGAGGAGATCCCCGTCGATGACGTCGCGGCTTCGTTCCAGGAGGCCGTCGCCGACGTTCTCACCATAAAGGCGATCCGCGCGGCCAAGGAACACGGCGTGGACACGCTGGTGATTTCCGGTGGCGTGGCGGCGAATTCGCGTCTTTCCGAACTCGCCGCCGAGCGCTGCGCCGAGGCCGGGATCCACCTGCGGGTCCCGCGGCCGCGGCTGTGCACGGACAACGGCGCGATGATCGCCGCGCTCGGGGCGCATGTGGTCGCCGCCGGACGGCCGCGGTCCACCCTCGACTTCTCCGCGAACCCGGCGCTTCCGGTCCAGATCGTGTCGATTTAACGCGATTCGGCGGCGGTGCGCGGCACGGGCGCGAGGTCGAGCAACTCTTCCAGCGCTGCCACCGTCAACGCGGCGGCATTGCCGTCACCGTAAGGGTTTCCGGCGTGCGTCGGATGGAGATCGCCGCGCAGGATCTTGGCCGCGGTGTCGGCGATGAGCCCGGTGTCCGTCCCGACCAGCCAGGCGCAGCCCGCCTCGATGGCTTCGCGCCGCTCGGTGACGTCGCGGAGCACGAGGACGGGCGTGCCGAACGTCGGCGCTTCCTCTTGGATACCACCGGAATCGGTCAGGACCAGCTCGGCGAGCCGTAGTGCGCGCACCAGATCGGGATACTCGAGCGGCTCGGTGATCGTCACCCGAGGCGTCCCGCCGAGCGCGGTCAAAACCTGCTCCCGCACGGCCGGATTGGGATGCACCGGGAACAGCACCTGGACGTCGCTGTGCTCCGCGACGATCAGTTCGATGGCCGCGAGCGTGCGGCTCAGCGGCTCGCCCCAGGACTCGCGCCGGTGCGACGTGACGAGGACGAGGCGTTCGTTCGCCTCGGCGATTTCCATCTCCAGCAACGCGAGCGCGGTGTCCCTGGCCGGGAGATCACGTTCGGCGATCGCGATGACGGCGTCGACGACGGTGTTGCCGGTGACCGCGATCCGTTGCCGCGGAACACCTTCCGTCCGCAGCGCGGCCGCGGCACCCGGCGTCGGCGCGAGATGCAGGGCGGCGATACGCGAGATCATCTGCCGGGTGCCCTCTTCGGGGAACGGCGCCGCGAGATCGTGCGTGCGCAGCCCCGCCTCCAGGTGCACGACCGGGATGCCCAGCCAGAACGCGGCGAGCGCGCCCGCCAGGCCGGTCGTCGTGTCGCCTTGGACGACGACCGCCGCCGGGGTGACCTGGCGCAGCAACCGATCGAGTGCCGGCAGCAGCCCGGAAACCAGCTCCGCCTGCGAGCCCGTGGCCCGCGGCGGAGTGTCGAGCCAGGCGTCGACCGGCAGGCCGAACGGGATCAACGCCTGCTCGACCATGCCCTGATGCTGTCCACTGTGGACGACAAGGGGCCGTAGGCGCGGATGCTCCGCCAGCGCCAGTGCCAGCGGCGCTAGTTTGACCGCCTCCGGCCGGGTCCCGGCCAGCAACATCACATCCACGCGTTCGCGCTCCTCATCCACGGTTTCGAGTGTCCCGGAGAAACCCGGTGACGGCCGCCGGCGTGCGAGGGGCCCACGCCGGCGGCCGTCCTGCCAGGGGAGCGTCAGCTCCCCACCTTGCCGAGCCGTTTCGTGCGGCGGTAGCCGGCGATGACCGCGATGGTCCCGAGAACCAGCAGGATCAAGCCGACCGCCAGCCACCAGCCGACATCGGCCCCGGTGGCGGCGAGGGCACCCACTCCGCCGCCGGCGACGCCGACTCCGGCGCCAGGCAACTTGTACATCTCGACCTCACCTCACCCAGGTCAGGCGGTGGTCGCGGAACGACGGCCGCGGACGATGCGGATACCGACCGGAACGGCGACGGCGCCGAGCAGGCCGAGACCGATCCACAGTCCGGCACCCGAAGCGAGCGGCACGGGCAGGCCGGCCGGACCGCAGGTGGCCGAGGAGATGATCACGTCGCCGGAGCCGAGCGGGTTGAGTGCCTGGCCGAGCAGCTTCACGTGGATCGCGTTGACGGTCAGGCTGCCGTCGTTGTTCTTGATCTGTTCGTTCAGGATGATCGTCGCGACGTTCGCGTTGCCGAGACCGACCTTGACCTGGGTGTTCGGCGCCGGCGTGGAGTCGACCGCGCCCGCGCTGCCGAGGTTCGCGCCGACCAGGGTGGTGGCACCCTGCACGCCCTTCTGAGTCGCGTTGCAGGTGGCCTCGACGACCTTGACGCCGACGTCGCCGAGCGCGCCCTTGAGCAGCGGCAAGCCGACGTCGGCGGTGCTGGCCTTGGCCGTCACGGCACCGGAGTTGTCGTCGCGCTTGGCTTCGGTGTTGATCGCGCCCGCGGTGAGCACACCGGTGAGGTTGACCTTCGCGAGGCTGTTGGTGGTCGGGCCGGAGGTCTTCGCTTCGGCGAGCGGCCCGGCCTTCACCGCGTCGAGGCCGAGGAGCTTCACATCGACCTTGACGCCATACGCGGAGCCGTCACCGGGGGCCGCCGACGCGGGCGCCGCACCGGCGAGAGCCACGCTCGCCACCACAGCGGCGAGCAATCCGCCTCGTCGCAAGAGGTGCGTGTTCTTCAACTGGTCCTCCGAATTGATTCGTGGGGGTTTTCTCTCATCTGCGGTCGGCGCATGGGCACGACCGTCGGACGAATCCTCAGCTGGCCCGATTCGGCTAGCGGATCGTCTATCGGCGAGTGTTTCCGAAATTGCACAGAAAAGAGCCGAGGACCACCTGATCGGGTGACGTTGGGGACATTTGCCGCAGGTCACGGATAAGGTCACTCGTTCGGACTAGTCAGTTTCTCCACGATCGTGCCGAAAGGGCCCGTGATCACGTTAAGAATGAGAACCCCGGACGAAAGGACCGGCTCCCGCTGACTTACTCTCGTCGGCGAGGTCCCCGTCCACTTCGCCGCATCCGTCGTCTGCTGCGCCTTTCCGGAGAGGGTCACCGTGGCCGTTGCAAGTGCTCCTTTGCCTGGTTCAAGCCGGTTTCCGCTGCGTATGGCGGTGGTCGCGGTGATCGCCGTCGCGGTCGGCCTGGTGCTGGCCGAACGCCTGTACCGGGTGTTCGAAGTGCAGATGTCGGGGCTGATACTGAGCGTTATCACCACATCGGGTGTCTACGTCGCCAGTGAACGCGAGACTGTCTACTTTGGGTTGTCCGGCGATACTCCACTCGGGTTGAGAATGACGCCGGAATGCTCTTCGGTCTTCATGTTGCTGCCGCTTTTGTTGGTGACGGCCGTCATGTTGTATTTCCGTCCGAAAAATGCGAAGAGGCTGTTCTCTTCGTTGGTCATTTCCGCGATAGTGGTCGTTCTTGTCAATCAGCTGAGGGTTTTGGCGATTGTGGGCCTGGTGAACTGGCTCGGTGTGGACGAAGGTTATTACTGGGGTCATACCCTGCTCGGTTCGATGGTCAGCGTCATCGGTGGCGCGATCGCGCTCGTGCTGTTCGTCTGGCTGAGCACCCGGAAGTCACGGACCGAGCGCGGGGCCGCCTGATGGGCGGCGGCTCGATCAAGATCCTGCTCGCGATCACCCAGGCGTTCGCGCTCACCATGAGCGTCGCGTTCATCGTCTACGTCGTCGTGATCGTCGTGCCGTACCTGCGGCGCAAACCCGCGCCCGTCGGCGACGCCGCCGACTACACCTGGCACTTCTTCGTTCCGTGCCGGGACGAACAGACCGTCATCCGCGAGACGGTGCGGTACCTGCGTTCGACGTTCCGGCACGCGCACGTCTGGGTCGTCGACGACGATTCCGAGGACCGCACGGCCAGGGTGGTGCGCTCGATCTGGCGGCGTAACGGCGGTTTCGACCCGTACCTGCACCTCGTTCCCCGCCGCCGTCCGGAGGCGAGGACGGGCAAGGGCGACGCGCTCAACGCCGCCTACCAGGCACTCAACGACTGGATGGGCCCGGACGCGAGCCGTGACGACGTGGTCGTCGTGGTCGTCGACGCGGACGGCCGTCCGGCGGAGAACTGCCTCGAAGTGTGCGCGGCGGACCACCTGTTCGGCGACGAGACGATCGGCGCGGTGCAGCTCGACGTCTGGATGGGCAACGCCGACAGCCGTCCGCCGGGGAAGAACTGGTTCTCGCGTGCCTTCGGGCTGAAGCTGGCCCAGATGCAGGACCTCGAGTTCCGCACCGCCATCGCGGCGATCCAGACCTCGCGCGGGTTCACCGGCACGATCTCCATGGGCGGCAACGGTCAGTTCACGCGACTGTCCGCATTGGACTCGATCGCCGGTGAGGACGAGCAGCCGTGGCGCGGTTCGCTGCTGGAGGACTTCGAACTCGGCGTGCACCTGCTGACCGCGGGCTGGCGGACCGGTTACACGCCGGACTCCCACGTGAAGCAGGAAGGGCTCTACAGCCTGCGCCGATTCCTGGTGCAGCGCACCCGTTGGGGCCAGGGCACGATGCAGTGTTCGCGGTATCTGCGGCGGATCTGGGATTCACCGCATGTGAGCACGCTGGGCGCGGCGGAGATGATGTACTACCTCGCGCAGCCGTGGATGCAGTTGCTCGGCTCGCTGCTGTACCCGATCCCGTTCATCCTGCTGCTGTTCAGCACCGCGGGGGATCCGGCGCAGGTGTGGACCTGGTTCGCCGACGACGGCGCGTGGATCCTGTTCGCGATCTACGGCTCGTTCGGGCTGCTGCCGTTCATCGTGTGGGGCCCGATCTACCAGTTCAAATGCCTGAAGAGCCGCAATCTCCTGCGCGGACTCGGGATGGGCTTCGCCTACGCGCTGTACATCTACACGTTCTACATCACGTCATGGCGGGCGCTGTTCCGCCTGGTGCGCGGGCGGAACGGCTGGGCGAAGACGCGGCGGAACACCGAGCACGCCCCCGGCGTCAAGGTCGCACTCGACTCCTGACCCGGCCCCGCGCGGATCGCCTTTAGCGGGCTAAACGCGATCCGCGCGGGTTCCGGGAGCAGGTCAGGCGGCGGGCAGGATCCGGACGTCGTCCGCCTTCACGAAGGCGATCCGATGGCCGAACTGGATCTGGACGTACCGGGTCTTGCCCTTGACGACCACGTGGTTCGCCGGGTCGAACGTCGTCGCCGAGTAGTACTCGGAACCGAGGAGGTTGCCGACGGAGTACCGCTGCCCGGCCGAGAACGTGTACGGCAGCGGGACGACCTGCTGCACCGGCACGTTCGCCGGATAGGCCTCGGCCTCGGGGTACGCGCGCCCGAACACCGGCACCGTCGCCAGACCGGGCTTCGGGGTCACGACCAGGCCGAACGCCGGGCTCGTCGTACGCGTGTCGCGGAACCAGCCCTTCTGGCCGAGGTACCAGATCGCCGTCCAGCCGTCACGCCGCTCGGCGACCACGTAACGCTGGCCGGTCTCCGCGCGGCTTCCGATGTCGGAGACGGCCATCGTGCTGACCGAACCGTCCGGGCGCAGGCCGATGTCCTTGAGCAGCGGGGCCGAGTCGTTCGGCTCACTGCGCAGCACGACCGATCCGGATCCCCTTGCCGGACAAGGCTTTCCCGCGGTCTCGCAGCCGGTGAACGCGGGCTGGTTGGTGGCGAAGTCCGGCGTGATGGTCACCAGCGGCGAACCGGGACGGCCGAAGCCGGACAGCGGCGCGCCCATCAGGTCGAAGTAGTGCGCCCAGTCCCAGTACGGGCCCGGATCCCAGTGCATCCCCTTGATGGTCGACGGAATCGTGCCCGGGACGTTGTCGTGGCCGAGGATGTGCGCGCGGTCGAGCGGGATGTCGTACTTCCGCGCGAGGTAGCCGACGAGCTTCGCGGAGGTGCGGTACATCGCCTCCGTGTACCAAGTGCCCTTCGCGGCGAAGCCCTCGTGCTCGATGCCGACGGACTTCGCGTTGACGTACCAGTTGCCCGCGTGCCACGCGACGTCCTTGGTCGGGACGTGCTGCGCGATCTGACCGTCGGCCGAGCGGATCGTGTAGTGCCAGCTCACGTACGTCGGGTCGGTGACAAGGTCCATCGCCGTGTCCCAGTAGCCCTCGGTGTCGTGGATGATGATGTATTCGACCTTCTGGCTCTTCGGCCGATCCGCCTTGTCGTGGTTGCCGTAGTCGTTGTTCGGCAGCTCCTGGTACGGCGCCGGCACCGAAAGGCACGAGAGCTTCTTCGGGCACTCTGCTTTCGAAGTGTCGGCTTTCGACGTGCCGGCCTGCTCGCGCACCGGGCTCATCGGCGTGGCGGCGAGGGTGACGGTCTGACCGTCGTCGGTCTTGCGGCTGACGCCCTTGGAGATGGTGTCGAAGACTTCGTCGGCGAAGGACCGCGCTCCCTCCGCGTCCTTCGCGCCGCTGTAGCGCGCGGCGGCGGCCTTCCAGTCGCCGGTCTCGCGCTGGTACTTCGCCAGCAGAGCGGCGCCACCGCGAATGTTCTGCGTGGTGTCGGTGCGCAGTGTCGCGACGTCCTGGCCGATCAGCGCGGACGCCTCGTCGATGGTCTGCAGGCCGGGCGGGGGAGGTTTCGGCGCCGGTGTCGCCGGGAGTTTCGCCTGGCGGGCGTCGTCGCCGCGCGGATCCTCCTCACCTTCGTCGTGATGCGTGCCGGTGCCCGCTTCGCGCAGGTCGGTCAGGTGCATCGGGCCGTAGCCGGCGGACGTGCTCGGCGTACCGGCGTTGAAGTCCCAGCGTGACTCCAGATAGGAGACGCCGAGCAGGACGCTCTCGGGGACGCCGAATTCCCGCGCGGCGGCGGCGAAGTCCCGCTGACGCTGCTGATCCGCCGGGGCGGCTTCGGCGGGGACGGCGGCGAGGAGTCCGGCGGCGAGGGCGAGGACCGCGAGTCCGGCGGTCCGTCTGGACCGGCGCCGGAGCGGTTCGAGGGCAGCGGGATGGAAGGGACGCGGCATGGGCGTAAACCCCCAGTGACTAGGTCTGCTGTACAGGACCGACCCCAATGGTCGGAACCTAACCAGAAACGGGCCCCTTCCGTAAGGTCCCTCCGACTTGCGTTTCGCCCCCTGATCGCGATCCGGGGAGGCTCACCCCCGACCTGCGTTTAGCGGGCTAAACGCGACTTGACGGCACGCCGCCGGTGAAGGCGGGCAGTCGAGGGCGATGGAGAGCGGGCGCGACACCCCACGGAACAAAAGGGCCGGTCAGACGCTCGCGGGCCGAGTTTTCGGAGAGTGAGCGGACCCTCCTTGCGAAGCTGGCACTCACATGGCTAGAGTGCTAATTGCACGGCCCGAACACGCCCCGGCACCCGCGACGGCGGGGGTGGTAGGAGCCGTAATACATCCTGCCAACGCTTTCGACGACCGTGGAGGTCAACCCGGTGAGCGTGAACATCAAGCCGCTCGAGGACAAGATCGTTGTCCAGACGAGTGAGGCCGAGGAGACGACCGCTTCCGGCCTCGTCATCCCCGACACCGCCAAGGAGAAGCCCCAGGAGGGCAAGGTTCTGGCCGTGGGCCCGGGCCGCATCGACGACAAGGGCAACCGCGTCCCGCTGGACGTGGCTGTCGGCGACGTCGTCATCTACTCCAAGTATGGCGGCACCGAAGTGAAGTACAACGGTGAGGACTACTTGATCCTTTCCGCCCGCGACGTGCTGGCCGTCATCAACTGACGTCCGCTCTCAGCGCATGACGCCCCGGGCCCCGCATTGCCGGGGAACGGGGCGTTCGTGTTTTCAAGCTAAAAACTGGAAGGTAAGCGGAAAAGGCCATGCCCAAGCAGATCAGTTTCGACGAGGACGCTCGTCGCGCGCTCGAGCGCGGGGTGAACAAGCTCGCCGACGCGGTCAAGGTCACCCTCGGCCCGCGCGGTCGCCACGTCGTACTCGACAAGAAGTTCGGTGGCCCCACCATCACCCTCGACGGTGTCACCGTCGCTCGTGAAATCGAGCTCGACGACCCGTTCGAGAACCTCGGCGCCCAGCTCGCCAAGAGCGTCGCCACGAAGACCAACGACGTCGCTGGTGACGGCACCACGACGGCGACCGTGCTCGCCCAGTCGCTGGTGAAGGTCGGCCTGCGCAACGTCGCCGCCGGTGCCAACCCGACGGCCATCGGCCGCGGCATCGAGGCCGCCGCGGAGAAGGTCATCGCGATCCTCAAAGAGAAGGCGACCCCGGTCAAGGGTCGCGACAACATCGCCCAGGTCGGCACCGTCACCTCGCGTGACGCGGCCATCGGCGCCCTGCTCGGCGAGGCCGTCGAGCGGGTCGGCGAGGACGGTGTCATCACGATCGAGGAGTCGTCCACGCTGGCGACCGAGCTCGTGATCACCGAGGGTGTGCAGTTCGACAAGGGTTTCCTGTCGGCGCACTTCGCGACCAACCCGGAGGAGCAGAAGGCGATCCTCGAGGACGCCTACATCCTGCTGGTCCGCGAGAAGATCTCGGCGCTGGCCGATCTGCTCCCGGTGCTGGAGAAGGTCGTCGAGGCCAAGAAGCCGCTGCTGATCATCGCCGAGGACGTCGACGGCGAGGCGCTGTCCACCCTCGTGGTGAACTCGCTGCGCAAGACGATCACCGCCGTCGCGGTCAAGGCGCCGTTCTTCGGTGACCGCCGCAAGGCGTTCCTGGACGACCTCGCGGTCGTCACCGGCGGTGAGGTCATCTCGGCCGAGATCGGGCACAAGCTGTCCGAGACCACGCTGGCCCAGCTGGGCAACGCCCGCCGGATCGTCGTCACCAAGGACGACACCACGCTCGTCGACGGTGGCGGCACCAAGGACGACATCGCGGCGCGTGTCGCGCAGATCCGCAAGGAGATCGAGAACACCGACTCCGACTGGGACCGCGAGAAGCTGCAGGAGCGGCTGGCGAAGCTCGGCGGCGGTGTCGCGGTGATCAAGGTCGGCGCGGCCACCGAGACCGAGCTCAACGAGCGCAAGCACCGCATCGAGGACGCCGTGGCTTCGACCAAGGCGGCCGTCGAAGAGGGCATTCTGCCCGGCGGTGGCTCGGCTCTGGTGCACGCCGTCAAGGAACTCGACGGTGGTCTCGGCCTCGAAGGCGACGAAGCGACCGGTGTGCGCATCGTCCGCGATGCGCTGTCCGCCCCGCTGTTCTGGATCGCGACCAACGCGGGCCACGAGGGCGCGGTCATCGTGAACAAGGTCCAGGAGCAGAGCTGGGGGCACGGTTTCAACGCCGCCACCGGCGAGCTCACCGACCTGCTGGCCGCCGGCATCGTCGACCCGGTCAAGGTGACCCGGTCCGCGGTGGCGAACGCCGCCTCCATCGCCCGGCTCGTGCTCACGACGGAGAGCTCCGTCGTCGAGAAGCCGGCCGAAGAGGAGCCCGCCGCGGGTGGCCACGGCCACGCGCACTAGCTCCACCGTTCGACCCCGAAGCGGGGCGGTACTCCACCCGGAGTGCCGCCCCGCTTTCTTGTGCCCCGACCTGCGTTTCGCCCCCGAACCGCGATCCGGCTGCGGGGAGCCTTGGGCCTGGCAAGAGCGACTTTCGCCCCCTAATCGCGATCCCGGGGCGGGGAGGGCGGGCCTGGAGCTGGAGACGCGGAAGGGCGGCACCCCACCCGGATGCCGCCCTTCCGCGGTGCCGACTCGGCCGGATCAGCCGTTCGACATGCTCAATGTGCGTTTGTCCGCCTTGATGATGTGCTCGCGTTCCGACTCCGACAGCCCGCCCCAGATCCCGTACGGCTCGTGCACGGCGAGCGCGTGGGTCCGGCACATGGCCAGCACCGGGCATGCCAGGCACACGGCTTTGGCCCTCGCCTCACGGCGGGCTCTGGCCGGCCCGCGCTCGCCGTCAGGGTGAAAGAAGGACGCGCTGTCCATGCCTCGGCACGAGCCTTCGAGCTGCCAATCCCATACATCGGCGTTGGGCCCCGGGAGCCTGCGTGTGTCCGCCATCCTGACCGCCTCCGTCATCCGGTCGAAGCGTTTACCTGCTCTGCTGCGCTGCGGATACTCCATTCGGTGCAACGGCGGTAACGTTAGAAGCGCGCCAATACTTGTTCAAGCGATTCAAGACGATTCAGCCGTTAGGCATCCCCCGGATGTGTGAGCGGTACTTTCCGTTCCGGTTGCCCCGGCCCCGGCCTGCCTGGATATTGGGTCGAGTGGGATCTCGGATCAGCAGTGAAGAACCCACCCTGCCGGTGGCCTCGGTCGCTCGCCGGCTCGGGGTCGCACCGTCCACCCTGCGAACCTGGGACCGCAGATACGGCGTCGGCCCGAGCCGCCACACCAACGGCCGCCATCGCCGCTACGGCAGCTCCGACATCGGCCGCCTCGAACTGATGCAGCGCGCGTTGCTTCGCGGCGCCTCGACGGCCGAAGCGGCGAAGTACGCACTCGAGCAAATGCCCCGGACAGCCCAGGAGAACCCGGGAACCCCCGCAGTCCAAGTGGAGGAGCAGGCCACCCCGCCGCCCGCGGAGGATCACGACGTCCCCTCCCGGCTCGCCAGACGTTTGAGCACGGCCGCGCTCGCGATGGACTTCGGCGCGGTCCAGCGGATGCTCGCCGACACGATCCGCGAACTCGGCGTCCTGCCTGCCTGGACCGGGGTCGTCTCGCCGGTCCTGAGCGCGCTCGGCGCGCGCTGGCGCGGGGTCAGTGCCGGCGCCGAGGTCGAGTACCTGCTCGCCGAATGCGTGTACGCCGCCCTCGTCCGCGCGACGCCGGTGCTCCGCGAGCCGCGCAACCAGCGCCCGGTCCTGCTGACCTGTGTCCCGGACGAGCGGGACAACCTCCCGATGTACGCGCTCGCCGCGGGACTCGCGGGCCGCCGGATCGGCGCCCAGCTCTTCGGTGCCTCGCTGCCGGCCGAGGTGCTGGCGGTGACCGTCCGCCGCAGCGTCCCGGCCGCGGTGGTGCTGTGGTCGGGACGGAACGCCACCGCGGACCCCCGCCTGTTCGCCAGGGTGTCCCGCGGGCGTCAGCGCACCAGGATGTTCGCCTGCGGCCCCGGCTGGGATCCCGCGACGCTCCCAGACAAGATCGAACTGCTCGGCGAACTGACGACGGCCGCCGACCGGATCGAGCATGTTCTTGTCGGTGCGAGGCGCTAGAAAGGACGCATGGAAGAGTCCTTGCGGTCCGCCGCGTTCGGGGACGGCGTGCCGCCGCCGTCGCCCTTCGTGGTGCCCGCTTCGCCTCGCGGGCGGCTGCTCGCCGCGATCGGGCTCGGCGCCCGCGGTCGGTACGCCGCGGCGGCCACCGTGCTGAGCGGGTTGCGGACGAGCAAGGACCCGGTGCTCGCGTCGCTGGCCGCGAGCACGCTGGCCTCGCATCGACGGCAGCTGGGCGGGCACGCGGCGGCGCTCGTCCTCGACGGGGAAGCGCTCGCGCTGGTGATCGAGGTGCCCCAAGGCGAACCCGATCCCGACGGCCTGGACGCGGAGGGGGCGCGCGCGGACGCCCTCCTCGGTCTCGCGGCGGACAACCTCGGGCGCGGCAGGCTGGCCGCCGCCCGGCGGCTGGCGGCCCGTGCGGGAGCGCACACCGGCAACTGGCGGAGCCGGACCAGGGCCGGTTGGGTGGGCGCGGAAATCGAACTGGCGAGTAACATTTCCGAGGCGGCCATCGCACCTGCGGAAATGGCGCTGGAAACGGCGCGGACCCATGGCGCCTGCCGACATGTCGTCAAATCACAACTCGTACTCGCCGTGGCGATGGCGAATGGAAGTTCCACTGAGCGGGATCGCGCGAAGTCGCTGGTCGAGGACGCTCTCGACACCGCCGAGAAATACGAATTCAATTCACTTTTGTGGGTCGCTTGCCTGGTCGCGGCGGATCTGGGGGCAGGACACGCCGATGAGTATCGATTCAGAAGTGCCGAACTGTTGCACGCAGTGTTACGGCGCGCAGATGCTTGCGGGAGGTGGCTCGCACGGGAATCTCCGTGGGTCCCGAGCTGAGGGCGTCTAGCCTGTTGGAGGGCCCATTCCGGCAACCGGGCTAAGAACTTTCAAAAAAAGCCACCGGATCGTGTCAAGGTTCGGGCTAAAGCGTCCGATAGGGGAAGTGGAATGTCACCCGGCTGCAGGAAGGAAACCCCGTGACGACGGTCTTGATCTGCGACGACCGACGCAGTGTCCGCGAAGGGCTCACTCGAGTGATGTCCGCGGTCCCAGGGGTCAGTCGCATCGACTGCGTAGCGCACGGTGACGAGCTGCTGGCCCGGTACTCCCGTCAGCCGGTCGACGTCGTGCTGGTCGGTACCCAGCGCGCTGTCCCGACTGGCGTCGAAGCCACCAGGCGGCTCGTCTCGGCGAACCCCCAAGCGAACGTGATCGTGTTCGGCGCCCCGGACGATGCGGGAAGCATCGCCGCCGCGATCGCCGGCGGAGCCCGCGGCTACCTGCGCTGGGACGCCTCGCGTCCCGAGCTGGTCGCCGCGCTGGCGCATACCCTCGCCAGCACTTCGGTACCGGCGCCGCGTCAGCCGTCGGACCCCGGTGTCCAGCTCACCGAGCGCGAGCTTCAGGTGCTCCGTGGGATGAGCCAGGGCAAGAGCAACGGACAGATCGGCCGCGAGCTGTACCTGTCCGAAGACACCGTGAAAACCCATGCGCGCCGCTTGTTCCGCAAGCTCGGCGTGCGAGACCGCGCTCAGGCGGTCGCCCACGGATTCCGCCGTGGACTTGTTTCCTGACAACGCTTTCTTGATTTCGCTGGTTTGATTGCGCAACGGGTGACAACGGGCCGGGGGCAAGCCCCTGGCCCGTACCTGTGTTCCCCGTCACGCTTCGCACTTTTCTGCACACGGCTCAGGCACTCTTGCCCGAGCGCGTCCACCTCCGGGTGGACCGTCGTATCTCATCGCGTTCCGGCTCGTTGAAAGTTCGACCACGAGCGAGGGGGACGCAGGAAGACCCGGGTTTCAGCGCGTTCGCCGGTAGGGCGGCGCGCCGGTGGCGGCCGTCAACGAAGGCGGCGTACCCGGGCGGTACGGTAGCTGTCGCCGGTAGTGGCACCCGAAGTCACACGCCGGACTCTTTGCACGCCTATACGTAACACTGGGACTGTTGTCTGCGATGGCCAATGTGGGGGACGGACTGGATGAGCCGGTCGCCGCTGCTGTTGAGGGTGATCCTCAAGCGGTCGAGCGGTTGCTGGCGGCCATCCGTCCTTTGGTAGTGCGGTACTGCCGCGCTCGAGTTGGCAGGCAGGAGCGTTCGTTCGCTTCCGCAGACGACGTTGCTCAGGAGGTGTGTCTCGCGGTGCTCACGGCATTGCCTTCGTACCGTGATCAGGGCCGCCCGTTCCTGGCCTTCGTCTACGGGATCGCCCAGCACAAGGTGGCCGACGCGCATCGCGCCGCGGCCCGCAACCGCGCCGAGCCGGTCGCCGAAGTCCCCGACGAGATCGAGGGTGGCGTCGGCCCCGAGCAGCGCGCCCTCCAAGGCGAGCTGAACGAGCGCATGTCGCAACTGCTACGCGTCCTTCCCGACAAACAGCGTGAGATCGTGGTCCTGCGTGTCGTAGTGGGCTTGTCCGCCGAAGAGACGGCCGAAGCCGTGGGGTCCACCCCCGGGGCCGTCCGGGTGGCCCAGCATCGCGCCCTCGCGCGCCTACGTAAGGTTCTGGCCGCTGAGGAGGTGATCTGAGTGACCGATCGCGACCATCGGTTCTCCCCTGAGACCGATCGTGAACTGACGGCTTTCGAAAGAGGGCTGACGTCCTCCGAGGCTGAGTTCGCCGCTGATCTATCGGCCGTGCAGGCCGATGACGCGCTGCTCGATGCCCTCGGTGGCTCGGACCCGCAAATGGCCGACGACCTCGGCGATCAGGAACTCAACGCGCTGTTGCTGGCTTGGCGGCGCGACATCGACAGTGAACCGCTCGCGGAACTGGTGGACGTCGACACCGCCGTCACCACCGTGAAGACCGCCGCGCTCGCCCGTAAACACGGGGGAAGACGCCGGCTGCTGGTCCCGGTGGCCGCCGCCGCGGCCGTCTTGGCCATCGCCTTCGCCGGTACCGGTCTCGCCGCGAAGGACGCGCAGCCTGGTGACACTCTCTGGGGCCTGACCAAGGTGCTTTACGCCGACCACGCCCGGTCGGTCGAGGCCGCTGCCGCGGCCAAACTCGATTTGGAGAAGGCCAACCTAGCGCTCGCCGGCGGGCGCCTCGACGACGCGCGCAAGGCGCTCGCCGAGGCACAGGCCGCGCTGAGCCAGGTGACCGATGAAGAAAATCGCGACCAGCTGATCGAGCAGCACCGCCAGCTGAGCGCGCAGTTGCAGAACCCCACCCAGCCGACGCTGCCCTCGGATCAGCAGTCGCCTACGCAGACGCCGGTGGCGACGACCCCGCAGCCCACGCCGCAGCCGACCCCTCCGCCGACATCGCTGCCCGGAGGCGGCAACCCCGGCACGAGTCTGCCGGGCACCACGACCCCCACGCCGACTCCGCCGACTTCGACGACCGAGCCGCCACCGCCCACGACGTCGACGACGCAGCCCGCCTCGGGCAATGACCCGGGTGGCTCGCGCAACGAGCCGTCGCCGGGGACTGGAGCCGGCGCACAGGCGCCCGGCGTGGTCGAGAACCCGTAGCACTTCCAGAACCAGTACTTCCAGAACGCCGAAAGGGCCTGGTGAGATCCCTCTCACCAGGCCCTTTCGCTTTGCGGACTCACGTCGCCTTTAGCGGGCTAAACGCGATCAGTAGGCGCTCTCGTTGGCGGTGACACCGTCCGCGAAACCGCGGCAGTAGTCCCAGCTCACGTAGTCACCCGGGTTCGGGTCGAACGCGGGTTCGTGCGGCCGCATCCGTCCGTCGGCGAGCAGCTGCTCGAGACTGGCGCGGAGCAGATGCCAGTCGTGGTAGTGGGGTTCGTCGCATTCTCCGCAGTCGACCACGATCCCGCGTACTCCGCGCGGTTCGAGAAGCGCCTGGTAGACGGCGAGATCGGAGAGGTCGGCCAGCAGCTCGGTGCGTTCCTCGTCGCTGATCGGCTCGTCCAGCCGGTCGGCGTCGTCGATGAACGCGCGGGCCGGGTCCTCCGGGTCATCCGCGAACGGGTCTGGGGGCAACGCATCATGCGGCACGCCTGCACGCTACCGGGCGCCCACCCGGGCCGGGCGGCCGCCCGGCCCGGATATCATGAGGGGCAGGCCCTCGCCGTGATGCCACCAGCCACGGCGGCCCCCATTAGTCACCGCTAGGAAGGCCGTTCGCCTGCTATGACCAGCGACAGCGTCACCGCCCCCGTCCCGAGCAAGTTCGCCATGCTCGGGCTGACCTTCGACGACGTGCTGCTGCTGCCGGCCGAGTCCGACGTGGTGCCCAGTGCGGTCAGCACCCGCACCCGGCTCTCCCGCAACGTCACCCTGAACATCCCGCTGGTCTCCGCCGCCATGGACACGGTCACCGAAGGCCGGATGGCGATCGCGATGGCGCGCCAGGGCGGGATGGGCGTGCTGCAGCGCAACCTGCCGATCGACGACCAGGCGTCCGCCGTGGAGGTCGTGAAGCGCTCTGAAGCCGGGATGGTGACCGACCCGGTCACTTGTTCGCCGGAGGACACCCTCGCCGAGGTCGACGCGCTGTGCGCGCGGTTCCGGATCTCCGGTGTACCGGTGACGGACGCCGCCGGGACGCTGGTGGGCATCATCACCAACCGCGACATGCGGTTCGAGGTCGACCACACCCGTGCGGTGCACGAGGTGATGACGAAGCTGCCGCTGGTCACCGCGCAGGTCGGGGTCACCGCCGAGGCCGCACTGGGGCTGCTGCGCCGTCACAAGATCGAGAAGCTGCCGATCGTCGACGGTGCGGGCAAGCTGCGCGGGCTGATCACGGTCAAGGACTTCGTCAAGACCGAGCAGTACCCCAACGCCACCAAGGACACCAACGGCCGACTGATCGTCGGTGCCGCCGTCGGAGTCGGGCCGGACGGGCACAAGCGCGCGATGGCGCTGGCCGACGCGGGGGTCGACGTCCTGATGGTCGACACCGCGCACGGGCACTCCCGCGCCGTCGTCGAGACGGTCGCGCTGCTGAAGAAGGAGCTGGGTGACACCGTCGACATCGTCGGCGGCAACGTCGCGACCAGGGCCGGCGCGCAGGCGCTGGTGGAGGCGGGCGCGGACGGGATCAAGGTCGGCGTCGGACCGGGCTCCATCTGCACCACCCGCATCGTCGCCGGGGTCGGCGTGCCGCAGATCTCCGCGATCTACGAGGCCGACCAGGCGGCACGCCCGGCGGGTATTCCGGTGATCGGCGACGGCGGCATCCAGTACTCGGGTGACATCGCGAAGGCACTGGCGGCGGGCGCCTCCACCGTGATGCTCGGCAGCCTGCTCGCGGGCACCGCCGAATCGCCCGGCGACCTGATCCTGGTCAACGGCAAGCAGTTCAAGACCTACCGCGGGATGGGCTCGCTGGGCGCCATGCAGTCGCGCGGCCAGGCGAAGTCGTACTCGAAGGACCGCTACGCGCAGGACGACGTGCTGAGCGAGGACAAGCTGGTCCCCGAGGGCATCGAAGGGCGCATCCCGTTCCGTGGGCCGCTCGCGAACGTCGTCCACCAGCTGGTGGGCGGGCTGCGGTCGGGGATGGGCTACGCGGGCGCGTCGACGATCCCCGAGCTGCAGGAGGCGCAGCTGGTGCGGATCACCGCGGCCGGGCTCAAGGAGAGCCACCCGCACGACGTCACGATGACCGTCGAGGCACCGAACTACACCACCCGGTAGTCCGCCCTTTCGGACACTTACGCAGCCGGTTCCCTTCTCGGGAGACTTGATCCGCCGATCAAGTCTCCTGGGAGGAACCGGATGTCTTCTTCGCTGACCCTTTCGCGGCGCACCGTGGTGGCCGTCTTCGCCGCCACGGTCCTCGGGCTCGGCGGCGGGGTGGCGGCTTCGGCCGCACCTGTTTCGAGCGCTGCCGACACCCAGGCTGCGCCTGGCGAGCCGTGGAAGCGCACCGAGTTGTACTTCGGCGCGTCGAAGCCCGGCGGTGGCGAGGTGAGTGACGCGGAGTTCACGGCGTTTTCCGACAAGGCCATCACCCCGGCCTTCCCGGACGGATTCACCGAGCTGACCGGCCGCGGTCAGTGGCGCGGCTCGGACGGGGTGATCACGCGGGAGAAGTCGAGGGTGATCGTCGTCGTGTACCCGTTCAGCGACCGCGACGCGAACCGCGAGATCGAGGAGATCCGGACCGCCTACAAAAAGGCCTTCTCGCAGGAATCCGTCCTCCGGGCGGACTCCGTGGAGAAGGTCTCCTTCTGACCCTCCAGTCCCAGCCGCCCCACCGGAGCGACTTTCGCGGGCTAAACGTGAAACGGGTGGGGCAGGCGGGGCTGGTGTGACTTCGCGCCCGGTTCGGGAGCCCCGTGCGCAGGTCACCCACGCGGCCTAGCGACAATGGGGTGTAACGGTCGTCGGTGAGAAGGGACTTGACGTGCGGGATCTGGTCGAGATCGGCATGGGCCGCACCGCGCGGCGGGCGTATGACCTCGATGACGTGGAGATCGTGCCGTCGCGGCGCACCCGGTCGTCGTCGGTCGTGTCCACCGCCTGGCAGATCGACGCGTACCGCTTCGAGCTGCCGCTGGTCACCCACCCCACCGACGCGATCGTGTCGCCGGGTACCGCGGTGGCCGTCGGCGAGCTCGGCGGGCTGGGCGTCCTCAATGCCGAAGGGCTCTGGGCGCGGCACCCGAACGTCGAGGACGCGATCTTCCGCCTCGTCCGGGCGGCCGAGGACACCGATGACCCGACCGCGATCGTGCGTGAGCTGCAGGAACTGCACTCCGCCCCGATCCGGCTGGACCTGCTGACCGAGGCGATCAAGACCGTCCGCGAATCCGGTGTCACCGTAGCCGCGCGCGTCAGCCCGCAGCACGCCGCCGAACTCACGCCGGATCTGCTGGCGGCGGGCGTCGAGATCCTGGTCGTGCAGGGCACGATCATCTCCGCCGAGCACGTCCAGCGTGACGCCGAGCCGCTGGACCTGAAGGACTTCATCGGGCGGCTCGACGTCCCGGTGATCGCGGGCGGCGTGAGCGACTACCGGACCGCGATGCACCTGATGCGCACCGGCGCGGCGGGCGTCATCGTCGGTCACGGGGCCACTCGCGGCGTGACGAGCACCGACAGCGTGCTCGGGATCGGGACGCCGATGGCGACCGCGATCGTCGACGCCGCGGCCGCGCGCCGCGACTACCTCGACGAGACCGGCGGCCGGTACGTGCACGTGCTCGCCGACGGCGGGATGAGCGTGTCCGGCGACATCGCCAAGGCCATCGCCTGCGGTGCCGACGCGGTCATGCTCGGTGCGCCGCTGGCCGCCGCCTCCGAGGCACCGGGGCAGGGGCTCTACTGGACGGCGGCCGCCGCGCACCCGTCGCTGCCGCGTTCACGCGTGGCGCTGGGGCCGGACTACGCCGTCGACCTCAAGACGCTCCTCTTCGGGCCGTCCTCGGACGCTGAAGGCGTCGTGAACCTCTTCGGTGCCCTTCGCCGCGCGATGGCGAAGACGGGCTACTCGGACCTGAAGGAGTTCCAGCGAGTCGGCCTCACTGTCCGCCGCTGACGCTCGCTCCCGGCCCGGATCGCGTTTAGCCCGCTAAACGCGATCCGGGCCGCTTTGCGTCCACGTGCCCCAGGAGTCACAGCAGCCCCACGCGTCCCTCCTGTGTCGCGATTAGCCCGCTAAAGTCGCTCAGCGGCGGGGGCGGTAGTGGGCGGAGCCGAGCGCGCCGGCGATCTTTCGCTGCAGGTCGCGCAGGATCGGGAGGGTCTCCTCGTCCGAGAAGCCCGTGGTGATCGACCAGTCCATCCCGGAGCCGAAGACGTCGCTGGCGAACACGATCTCGGTGGCGATCAGGGTCTTGCGCCATTCCGAGGCGCGTAGCGGTGCGTCGTTGGCCAGCGCCTCGCGCAACCTTCGCGCCTGTTCGAAGAGGTCCGGTACGTCCTTGAAGCCCATCGCGACGGCGAGGGCGTCGGTGCAGGCGGCCGGCCCACCCCATTCCGCCAGGCCACAGCGCAGTACCGTGCGCTCGTCACGCGTCAAGTCGATCGTCACCGGGGTATCCGTATCCACCGTTCGATGATGCCCCCAACCGCGTTCCCGCAACCGGGTGGAAGGTGACTGGCCGGTAACTTACCTCTGGTCAGAAGAGGTGGCCGGGGTTACAGTCGTAGGTGTGACTGCCAGTAACACCACCACTGAAGACGCCTTCGACTACGACGTGATCGTCGTCGGCTCCGGGTTCGGCGGCAGTGTCGCTGCCCTCCGCCTGACCGAAAAGGGCTACCGCGTAGCCGTCATCGAGGCGGGCCGACGCTTCGCCGATGACGAGTTCGCGAAGACGTCCTGGGACCTTCGCCGCTACGTCTGGGCGCCCCAGGTCGGCTGCTTCGGCATCCAGCGCATCCACATGCTCAAGGACGTCATGGTGCTCGCCGGCGCGGGCGTCGGCGGCGGCTCGCTGGTGTACGCGAACACGCTGTACCGCCCGCTGAAGCCGTTCTACGTCGACCCGCAGTGGTCCCACATCACCGACTGGGAGTCCGAACTCGGCCCGCACTACGACCAGGCCAGCCGCATGCTGGGCGTCGTCACCAACCCGAGCGTCACGCCGTCGGACGTCGTGATGAAGGGGGTCGCCGAGGACATGGGCGTCGCCGACTCGTATCACCCGACGCCGGTCGGCGTGTACTTCGGCAAGCCGGGGGAGCGCGCCGAGGACCCGTACTTCGGCGGCGCGGGTCCAGCGCGCACTGGCTGCACCGAATGCGGCGCCTGCATGACCGGCTGCCGTGTCGGCGCCAAGAACACGCTGGTCAAGAACTACCTCTACCTCGCGGAGAAGGACGGCGCGAAGGTCATCCCTCTCACCACCGTGAGCGCGATTAGCCCGCTAAACGCAGGTGGGTACGAGGTGAGCGTCAAGAAGACCGGGACCACCTCGCGCAGGTTCCGCCACAAGCTCACCGCCGCGCAGGTGGTGCTCGCCGCCGGGACGTGGGGCACGCAGAACCTGCTCCACGGCATGCGCGACACCGCCAAGCTGCCGAAGCTCTCGCCGCGGCTCGGCGAACTGACCCGCACCAACTCCGAGGCCATCATCGGCGCCGCCCGCACGTCGGTGGACGAGGAGCGGAACTTCAGCCGCGGCGTCGCGATCACGTCGTCGATCCACCCCGACGAGAACACGCATATCGAGCCCGTCCGTTACGGCAAGGGCAGCAACGCGATGAGCCTGCTGCAGACCATCGCCACCGAAGGCGACTCGGCGGTCCCGCGCTGGCGCCAAGCGGTCGACTTCATGGTCAAGCACCCGGTCCAGACCGTGAAGCTGCTCAACGGCTACCGCTGGAGCGAGCGCACGGTGATCCTGCTGGTCATGCAGAGCCTCGACAACTCCATCACCACCTACACCAAACGCGGCCTCTTCGGCCGCCGCAAGTACACCTCGAAACAGGGACACGGCGAGCCGAACCCCAGCTTCATCCCCGCCGGGCACGAGGCCAACCTCCGCACCGCCGAACGTATCGGCGGCATGGCGGGCGGCACCTGGGGCGAGATCTTCGACATCCCGCTCACCGCGCACTTCATCGGCGGCGCCCCGATCGGCACGGCGCCGGACAACGGCGTGATCGACCCGTATCACCGGGTCTTCAACTACCCCGGTTTGTCCATTGTGGATGGATCGGCGATCACCGCCAACCTGGGCGTGAACCCCTCGCTGACCATCACCGCCCAGGCCGAGCGGGCGTTCTCGCTGTGGCCGAACAAGGGCGAACAGGACAGCAGGCCGCCGCAGGACTCGCCGTACGTGCGGCTAGAGCCGATCTCGCCGAAGAATCCGGCTGTTCCGGCGGACGCGCCCGCGGCGCTGCGGCGGTAAGTTGGGGGCGTGACCGCATCCGATCGCGTAACCGCTCTGCTGGCCCGGGTCCGCTCTCTGCACGACGAGTGGGCGAACCTTGCTCGCGGGCTCGACGACGACACCGTTCACGCCCCCAGCGCCTTGCCCGGCTGGACCCGGGCACACCTGCTGTCCCATGTCGCGCGGAACGCCGATGGCCTCGGCAATCTGCTGAAGTGGGCGAAAACCGGCGTCGAGACCCCGATGTACGCCACGGCCACGGCGCGCGAGGAGGGCATCGAGGCGGGCGCGAGCCGGAGTGTCGCGGAGATCGCCGCCGATGTCGTGGACTCGGGTGACCGGTTCGCGGACCTGGCCGCGTCCCTGCCGGACGAGGCATGGGCGGCGCAACTGCGTGATCGGCTGGGCAGGCCGATCACGGGGGAAGGCGTGCTGCGCAAGCGGCTGTCCGAAGCCTCGATCCACCTGGCCGACCTGGACCTCGGCTACGACTTCGGCCGGGTCGCCGAACTGCTCGGCCCAGAGTTCGAAGTCGTCGTGAGCGGCGCGATCGGGTCGTACGGCGGCGAGTTGCCCTCCGTTCTCCTGGTCGCCGTCGGCTCCGACGGGACCCGGCACGAATGGCGAATGGGCGCTGGAGAGCCGGTGACGCTCACCGGGACTCCTGGCGAAGTCTTGGCGTGGATCACCGGTCGCGGCGATGGATCCACTTTGGACGGTGTCGCGCCGCCGCTCCCGCATTGGCTGTGACGACACCGTCCAAAATGTACTGAATCAGCTCCGGAACGAGTCGACGCCGAACTGCTTGGCGATGTCGTCCAGCATGGCCTGCGCACCCTGGAGGCTCACCGAGGTGAACCACGTCGTGTCGTTGACGTCGATCACCTTTCCCTTGAGGGTTCCCCAAAGCGGGTTCGACTGGAACTTCGTCTTGGGGCTTTCGGCCTGCTTGCTCTCATCTGCGTAACTGGCGACGAAGATCGCTTCCGCGTCGAGCTTCCCGATGTCTTCCTGGCTCAGGTCGTTGGAGATCTTCGTCTTGTTGTCCGGCTGACCGGCCGGCCGCTGGAGACCGGTGTCGGCCATCACGGTTCCGGGGAACGAAGCGCTGCTGTAGAGCCGCACGGTCGGTTCGCCTTCGACGAAGCGGACGACGGAGACGGCGGCGGGCTTGCCGAGCTTGGCCTTGATCGCGTCACCGACCTTGCGGGCACGCTCCTCGTAGGCCTTGATCTTCTGCTCCGCCAAGGCTTCCTTGCCCAGCGCCTTGCCGAGCATCCGGATGTTGTCCTTCCAGGTGGCGCCGGTGGTCTGGCTGAACACCGTCGGCGCGACCTTGCTGAACTCCGCGTAGAACTTCTCGTGGCGCACCTTCGCGGACACGATCAGATCCGGCTTGATGTCGTACAGCTGCTCGATGTCCGGGCTCTCGAGCGCGCCGATCTCCTTGGCGCCCTCGGCGTATTTGCGGTCGTCGCCCAAATAGTCGGGCAGCTTGTCGTAATTGCGATATTTGGTGTACGCCACGACTTTCGTCTCGAGAGCCAGCGTGGCGTCGACGTAGCTCGAATCGAGCGCCGCGACCGTGGTGGGCTGCTTCTCGATCTTGGCCGACCCCATCACATGTTCGACGGTGCGCGGGAATCCATTTTGGCCGGTGCCGGTGGAAGAGGATTCCTGTTCGCCGCCACCGCAGGCGGAGAGTGCCAGGCAAGCGGTCACGGCGAGGGCGAGGACTGCGCGCCGGGGTGGGGTCATGGGTCACTCTTTCTGTGCGGTTAGGCTTTCCTAACCGGAGCATAGGATGGCGGATGTCCACAGTGGAAGTTCGTGTTGGGAAGGCGACAGCGGGAGCGCTGCTCCTCGCACTTTTGGCTGTGATCTGTGTCGCCAGCATCGCGCTCGGTGCGCGATCGATTCCCCTCGGTGTGGTTTGGGACGCCGTCGTCCATCCCACCGGAGCACCGGATCATTTGATCGTCCGTTCCTTACGCGTTCCGCGCACGCTGCTCGGTGTGCTGGCGGGGCTCGCGCTCGGCGCGGCCGGAGCGCTCATGCAGGGCCACACCCGTAACCCGCTGGCCGATCCCGGCCTGCTCGGCGTCACCCAGGGCGCGGCGTTCGCGGTCGTGCTCGCCGTGGTCGTGTTCGGTATCGACGACCTGTACGCGTTCATCTGGTTCGGTTTCGCGGGCGCACTCGTCGCGAGCGCCGTGGTGTTCCTGCTCGGCGCGGTCGGCGGGCGCGGCGCCACCCCGGTGACGCTCGCGCTGGCCGGGGCCGCGGTGAGCGCGCTGCTCAACGGCGTCATCTCCGCCATCGTGCTCGGCGACGACCGCGGGATGGAGACCTACCGGTTCTGGCACGTCGGCTCGATCGCCGGCCGCGACCCCGCGATGATCGGCCAGATCGCGCCGTTCGTGGCAGTAGGCCTGCTACTCGCGGTCATCAACACCCCGGGGATGAACACGCTGGCGCTCGGCGACGACGTCGCTGTCGCGCTCGGACGGCGGGTCGGGCGGACGCGGCTGCTCGGGGTCGCCGCCATCACCCTGCTGACCGGTGCCGCCGTCGCGGCCTGCGGGCCGATCGCGTTCCTCGGCCTGCTGGTCCCGCATTTCGCGCGGGCGATCAGCGGACCCGACTACCGCTGGCTGGTGCCGTTCTCGGCGGTGCTCGGGGCGATCCTGCTGCTGGCCGCCGATCTGCTCGGCCGCGTCGTCGCGTCGGACAGCCTGGAAGTCGGCATCATGCTCGCGGTGCTCGGGGTGCCGGTGTTCGTCCACTTGGTCCGCAAGAAGGGCTTGGCACGGATATGACGGCACCCAAGGTGATCACGTTCGGTCGCGCGGCCTGGCCGGTCCGGCCGAGGACGCTCGCCGTCGTGCTCCTCGCGGCGGTCGCGCTCGTGCTGGTCGCGGCGCTGAACATCGGCATCGGCACCTCCCACATCGGCCTCGTCGACGTGCTGAAGACGCTGTTCGGCGGCGGCACCGCGCGGGAACGCGGGATCATCTTCGACCTGCGGATGCCGCGCACGCTGACCGGTCTCGGCGTCGGCGCGGCCCTCGGCCTTTCCGGCGCGCTGTTCCAGACCATCGCCAGGAACCCGCTGGCCAGCCCGGACATCCTCGGGATCACCTGGGGCGCGGGCGTCGGCGCGGTCGGTGTCATCGTGGCCGGCGGCACCGGTGGCCAGGTCAGCGGACTGGCTGGCACGCTGGGCGTGCCACTCGCCGGACTGGCGGGCGGCGTGATCGCGGGCATCCTGCTGTACGCCCTTTCCTGGCGGCGCGGGATCGACGGCTACCGCCTGGTCCTGATCGGTATCGCGCTTTCCGCCGTCGGCTACAACCTCGTGTACTGGCTGCTGACCGTCGGAGACGTCGACAACGCGGCGCGGGCGACGACGTGGATCGTGGGCAGCCTCGCCGACGTCGGCTGGGAGTCGGTCGCCCCGGTCCTGCTCGCGCTGGCCGCACTCGCGCCGATCACGCTGATCGCCGGGCACACCATCGGCGGGCTCCAGTTCGGCGACGACACCGCGCGCGGCCTCGGCATCCGGGTCGACGCCGCCCGCGGGACGCTGCTGTTGCTCGCCGCGGCGCTGGCCGCCGTCGCCACCGCGGCCGCCGGGCCGATCACCTTCGTCGCCCTGGCCACTCCGCAGATCGCACTGCGGCTCGTCCGTTCGTCGCAGCCGCCGCTCGTCGGATCGATGGTCCTCGGCGCCCTGCTGACCGTGGGCGCGGACTTCGTCGTCCGGGTGACGCCGGGCCTGTCCGGGCTCCCCGTCGGCGTGCTGACGGCGATCCTCGGCGCGCCCTACCTGATCTTCTTGTTCGTCCGCAGCCGTAAGGAGGAGCGCGCGTGAACGCGAGACTGCGTGCCCGGGAACTGGAACTCGGCTACGGCGAAACACCCGTCGTGACCGGGCTCGACCTCGACGTCCTCGACGGGACCGTCACCGCGATCATCGGGCCCAACGGCTGCGGCAAATCGACGTTGCTGCGCGCGTTGGCGAGGTTGCTCAAACCACGTCAGGGCGCGGTCCTGCTCGACGGCGAGCGGATCGACAAACTGCCGACCCGTGAGGTCGCCAAGATCATCGGTCTGCTGCCGCAGACACCGTCCGCGCCCGAAGGACTGACCGTCTCGGACCTGGTCCGGCGGGGGCGCCATCCGCATCAGAGCTGGTACCGGCAGTGGTCCTCCTCCGATGACGAGGCGATCGAGCGGGCCCTGCGGCTGACCGGGATGGAAGAGCACGCCGGCCGGGTCGTCGATCAGCTGTCCGGTGGGCAGCGGCAGCGGGCGTGGATTTCGATGACGCTGGCACAGGAGACCGGGCTGCTCCTGCTCGACGAACCCATCACCTACCTCGACCTCGCGCACCAGATCGACGTGCTGGACCTGGTGTACCGGCTGCACGAAGAACGCGGGACCACGGTGGTGATGGTGCTGCACGACCTGAATCTCGCCGCCAGGTACGCGGACAAGCTGGTCGCGATGCGCGACGGCCGGATCGTCGCGCAGGGCCCGCCCGCCGACGTCCTCACCGAGCCGCTCCTCGACGAGATCTTCGGCTTGTCGGCGAAGGTCATGGAGGATCCGGTGTCCGGTACGCCGCTGGTCGTGCCGGTGAGCGCACACCTTCGGGCGTAGGGTCGCAACCTGCCCGCCTCACGGGCGTCTAACGGGCATGAAGCTGGAGAGAAGGGCGTTCCTCAAGCTCGCCGGCGCGACCGTGGCCGGGGCGGCCGCTTCGGCGTGCTCCGCGGCGCCTCCCACCCAAGCGCCCACTTCGGCTCCTGGCACGTCGTTGCCGCCGAGCACCAGCGTCACCCCGCCCGCCGGGCCGCCGGACTGGGCGGCGCTGCGGAAGCGAGTTTCGCTGTTGCTGCCGGGAGATTCCGGCTACGACAGCGCCAAACGGGTGTTCAATCCGGCTTTCGACGGCCTCAAGCCTGCCGCGATCGCGAAATGCACTCGGTCGGAGGACGTGCAGGCCGCTGTTTCCGCCGCGGCGAGGAGGGTGCAGATCGCGGCCCGGAGCGGCGGGCACAGCTACGCGGGATATTCCGTTCCCGACGGCGGGCTGATGCTCGACCTCGGCGGAATGTCCTCAGTGGACGTTCAGGGTGAGCAGGTCGTGATCGGCGCCGGCGCGAAACTCAAGGACGTCTACGCCACCCTCGGCGGCGCGGGGCGTTGCCTGCCCGCCGGTTCCTGTCCCAGCGTCGGTATCGCCGGGCTGACGCTCGGCGGCGGGATCGGGGTCCTCGCCCGAAAATACGGACTCACCTGCGATCACCTGGTGTCCGCACAAGTCGTTACGGCGGACGGAAAACTTCGAACCACTTCGGCGGACTCCGAGCCCGAGTTGTTCTGGGCGTTGCGTGGCGGGGGCGGCGGCAACTTCGGCGTCGTCACGTCGTTCACTTTCCGCACCGATCCGGCTCCCTCGGCCGTCACCGTGTTCTCGCTGAAGTTCCCGGCGGGAAGCGCGAACGATGTCCTCGCGCAGTGGCAGCGCTGGCTGCCCGAAGCGCCACCGGAGCTGTGGGCGAATGTCGTGCTGTCGGGTGGTTCCCCGGTCGGTGCGCGGGTTTCCGGTTGCTACGTAGGTGACTCCGCTTCCTTGAACACGGTGCTTTCGCGGCTGACCGACAAGAGCGGCGCGACGCAGACCATGAAGCAGCTCGACTATCTCGGTGCCATGAAGTACTTCTCCGGCAGCGAAAGCCGTCAGTCCTTTGTGGCCTCTTCGCGGATTTTGAGCGAGCCGGTGGATCCGGCGAAGCTGACTTTCGTCCTCAAAGGCAGGCGCGGAATGGACCTCCTGGTCGACGGTCTCGGCGGCGCCGTTGCCGACATCGCACCGGACGCCACCGCTTTCTGGCACCGGAAGGCGATCGGCAGCGTGCAGATCTACAGTCAGGCTGACACGCGCAATCGTTCCGTGGCAACGGATTCCGTCGCCGAGGTGGTGAACGGAATGGGGCTGGGCGGAGGCTACGTCAACTACATCGACCCTGCCCTGCCCGACTGGATGACGGCCTACTACGGCGACAACGCCACCCGGCTCAAGCAGGTGGCGAAGACCTACGACCCGGACAAGGTGTTCGGGTTCGCGCAGGCCGTCACCCCGGATTAAAGGTCGATGCCGGTGAAGACGGTGACCCGTTCCTCGGTGAGGTCGTGCATCGCGGCGAGTACGCCTTCCCGGCCGACACCCGATCCCTTGACGCCGCCATACGGCATCTGGTCCGCGCGGTAGGACGGGACGTCGCCGATGATCACGCCGCCGACTTCGAGTTCGGTCGACGCGTAGAAGGCGAGATGTACGTCGCGGGTGAACACTCCGGCCTGCAATCCGTACGCGGATTCGTTGACCGAAGCGAAAGCCTCGTCGACACCATCCACAATGGACACGGCCAGCACCGGGCCGAAGATCTCCTCCGCCCAGGCCTTTGTGGACGGTGGAACGTCGGTGAGCACGGTCGGCTCCACCGTCGCGCCGTCCCGCTTGCCGCCGGTGAGGATCTTCGCGCCCGCCGCGACGGCTTCGTCGATCCAAGCCACGATCCGCTCCGCGGCCGCCTCGTCGACGACCGGGCCGACGTCGGTGTTCTTGTCGTACGGGTCACCGCTCCGCTGGGCTTTCACGGCTTCCACCAGCGCGGGCACGAATTCCTCGGCGACCTCGCGTTCGACGATCACCCGCTGCACCGCGATGCACGACTGTCCGGCCTGATAGTTGCCGAAGGTCGCGATGCGCTCCGCCGCGCCTTCGGGATCCGGCCAGTCGCGCAGGACGACGGCCGCCGCGTTGCCGCCGAGTTCGAGCACGACGTGCTTGCGCGGCGCGGCGTCCGCCAGCGACCAGCCGACCGGGCCCGAACCGGTGAACGACACGACCGGCAGCCGAGGATCCGCGACCAGCGCCGAAGTCTCCTCATTGCCGAGCGGCAGCACCGAAAACGCGCCTTCCGGCAGATCGGTCTCAGCCAGGATCTCGCCGAGGATCAGCGCGGACAGCGGCGTACGCGGCGCGGGTTTGACGATGATCGGCGCGCCGACCGCGAGCGACGGGGCGACCTTGTGCGCCACGAGGTTCAGCGGGAAGTTGAACGGCGCGATGCCCAGCACCGGTCCGCGAGGGATGCGCCGGGTGAGCGCCAGCCTGCCTTCGCCCGCCGGGTCCGTGTCCAAACGCTGCAGGTCACCACTGAACCTGCGGGCCTCTTCGGCGGCGATCCGGAACACCGACACCGCGCGCCGCACCTCGGCGTCGGCCCACTTGAGCGGTTTCCCGTTCTCGGCAGTGATGACCTCGGAGATCTCCTCGGCACGGCCGGCGATGACCCGCGAAACGTGGTCGAGGGCCGCGGCGCGGCTGTGCGCCGAGGAACGCCGGAACTCCTTCGCGACGCTCACCGCCGCGCTCACCGCCCGTTCGACCTGCTCCGGGCCGGGCACCGCGACGGTCGCGACTTCGCTGCCGTCGTAGGGATGGTGCACGGTGAGCGTCGAAGCGCCCTGCTCGGCGCGGCCGGCGATCCAGGCGGGACGCGGCTCCGGGGTGATCATGTCCATAGGTGACAAGGTATTCCAGTCATGGCTTGACGAGCACCTTGAGCGCTTCGCGGTCGGCCATCGCGCGGTAGCCGTCGGGGACCTCTTCGAGTCCGATGGTCCGGTCGAACACCTTGCCCGGGTGGTACCTGCCCTCGACGACGTCGTCGAGCAACTCGGGGATGTAGTGGCGGGCCGGGGCGACGCCGCCGGTGACGGTGATGTTGCGGCGGAAGAGCGGCGGGCCGATCGGGCCCTCGTCGTACTGCGGCACGCCGACGCGGCTGATCTTGCCGCCGGGGCGCACAGCGCCGACGCCCATCTCGAAGGCGGCCTTCGTGCCGACGCATTCGAGGACGGTGTGCGTGCCTTCGCCGTTGGTCAGCTCTCGGACCTTCTCGATGCCTTCGTCGCCGCGCTCGGACACGACGTCTGTCGCGCCGAACTCGCGGCCGAGGTCCGTACGAGCCTGATGACGGCCCATCAGGATGATGCGTTCGGCGCCGAGGCGCTTCGCGGCGAGGACCGCGCAGAGCCCGACGGCGCCGTCGCCGATGACGGTGACAGTGGTGCGTTCGTTCACCCCGGCCTTGGTCGCGGCGTGATGTCCGGTCGGGAAGACGTCGGAGAGGGTGAGAAGCGACGCGAGCAGGTCGTCGTCCTCGGTGTGCGGCAGTTTCACGAGCGTGCCGTCGGCCTGCGGGACGCGGACGGCCTCGCCCTGGCCGGCGTCGACGCCCTTCGCGCCCCAGAAGCCTCCGTGCAGGCACGAGGTGTGGAGGCCTTCGCGGCAGAACTGGCAGGTGTTGTCGGAGTAGACGAAGGGCGCGACGACCAGGTCGCCGGTTTTGAGCGTGGTGACGTCGGAGCCGACGGCCTCGATGACGCCAAGGAACTCGTGACCGATCCGGACGCCGCGGTCGCGGGCGGGCATGCTGCCGTACGGCCAGAGGTCGCTGCCGCAGATGCACGAGCGGACCACGCGGAGAAGGGCGTCGGTGGGCTCGCTCAGTTTCGGGTCGGGGACGGTCTCGACGCGTACGTCGCCGGCCCCGTAGATGACAGTCGCTCGCAAGGCGGGTCCTTTCCTCGGCTGGGCCCAGTATGGGCGCGTCGC
Source organism: Amycolatopsis sp. NPDC039088 (assembly GCF_055598845.1). NCBI lineage: Bacteria > Bacillati > Actinomycetota > Actinomycetes > Pseudonocardiales > Pseudonocardiaceae > Amycolatopsis > Amycolatopsis sp. NPDC039088. The sequence continues at coordinate 335,842 of NZ_JBVKAE010000002.1, forward strand.
GTTTAGCCCGCTAAACGCGACGTGGCCGGGGAGCGCGTTTAGCGGGCTAAACGCGACGCGCGTAGAGGTCGCGGAGCAGGAGGATCTCGGCGCCGTGGTGGATGGCCTCCCGGTTGATGTGCAGGACGAGGGTCGCGAGCGGGTATTCGGAGTACGGGCCTTCGGCCGGGCCACACGGCCTCGCAAGGTCTTCGGCGTAGAGGCGGCGGACGCTGTCGCGCCAGTGTGCGTACGCGTCGTCGAGCTGCTTGAGCGCTTCGGCGGCGGTGCCCGCGTAGGGATGCGTCTCGTAGTCGGTGGGCGGGCCGTCGAAGTGCGACGCGTTCCGCATCGCGAGGACGCCGACGATGATGTGGGCGAGCCGCCAGGCGATCGTCGTCACCGGCGGGGGCGAGGGTTCCGGGTAGGCCCAGTCGATAGCAAAGCGGCCTTGCTCACCCGGCCGCACCGACCAGCAGCCCTCGACGGGCTCCCAGAGGTACTCGTCGTCGGTGAGGGCGTCCAGGCGAGGGCGAAGGTGCTGCCTCCAGTGCAGGTCGAGCTGCTCGGACAGTTCGCCGGTCCAGTCGATGCTCATGCCTTCGTACGGTAGGCGCGCTAGCGGTCAGCGACTGTCCTGAATCGTCTGGGGGTTGGCGGCGGGGTGACCGGGCCCACCTGGGACGATGGTGGGGAAGCGTGCTGCTCTGATCAGGAGGTCTCAGGTGCCCAGTCCCACCGGTCCGGTACTCGTCGTGGACTTCGGGGCGCAGTACGCGCAGCTGATCGCGCGCCGCGTACGTGAGGCCCAGGTCTACTCCGAAGTCGTCCCGCACACCGCCACCGCCGAGGACATCCTCGCGAAGGATCCGGCCGCCATCATCCTTTCCGGTGGTCCTTCCAGCGTGTACGCGGAGAACGCCCCCGCGCTCGCCCCCGGACTGGTCGACGCGGGCGTGCCGATCCTCGGGATCTGCTACGGCCACCAGGTGCTCGCGCAGGCGCTCGGCGGCACGGTCGAACCGACCGGCATCCGCGAGTTCGGCCGCACCGAGGTCCGCGTCGCCGGTGAGGGCGGCGTCCTGCACGCCGGCCTGCCGAACACCCAGCCCGCCTGGATGAGCCACAACGACAGCGTCACCAAGGCTCCCGAGGGTGCCACCGTCACCGCGTCGAGCGACGGCGCCGCGGTCGCCGGGTTCGAAGACGTCGAGCGCCGCTTCGCCGGTGTTCAGTACCACCCCGAGGTCCATCACTCGCCGCACGGCCAGGAGGTGCTTCGCCGCTTCCTGCACGACATCGCGGGTATCGAACCGCAGTGGACGACCTCGTCCATCGTCGACGAGCAGGTCACCCGCATCGCCGAGCAGGTCGGCGACGGCCGCGCGATCTGCGGGCTCTCCGGCGGTGTCGACTCCGCCGTGGCCGCCGCGCTGGTCCAGCGTGCCATCGGTGACCGGCTGACCTGCGTGTTCGTCGACCACGGGCTGCTGCGCTCCGGCGAGCGGACACAGGTCGAGCGCGATTTCGTCGCCGCCACCGGGGTCAACCTGGTCACCGTCGACGCCCGTGAGCGGTTCCTCGACGCGCTGGCCGGGGTCACCGACCCCGAGGAGAAGCGCAAGATCATCGGGCGCGAGTTCATCCGCGTGTTCGAGCAGGCCGAGCGCGATCTCAAGGCCAAGGGCGACTACAAGTTCCTGGTGCAGGGGACGCTGTACCCGGACGTCGTCGAATCCGGCGGCGGCGAGGGCGCGGCGAACATCAAGAGCCACCACAACGTCGGTGGGCTGCCCGACGACCTGCAGTTCGAACTCGTCGAGCCGCTGCGCCTGCTGTTCAAGGACGAGGTGCGCCGCGTCGGGCTGGAGCTCGGGCTGCCGGAGACGATCGTGCAGCGGCAGCCGTTCCCCGGGCCGGGGCTCGGCATCCGGATCATCGGCGCCGTCGACGCCGAGCGGCTTGAGACACTGCGCGCCGCCGACGCCATCGCGCGCGAGGAACTCACCGCGGCCGGGCTGGACAACGAGATCTGGCAATGCCCGGTGGTGCTGCTGGCCGACGTCCGCAGCGTCGGCGTCCAGGGCGACGGGCGGACCTACGGGCACCCGATCGTGCTGCGGCCGGTGTCGTCCGAGGACGCGATGACCGCGGACTGGACGCGGCTGCCCTACGAGGTGCTGGAGCGGATCTCGACCCGCATCACCAACGAGGTCGCCGAGGTGAACCGGGTGGTCCTGGACGTCACGTCCAAGCCGCCGGGCACCATCGAGTGGGAGTGATCCTTACCCCCTCCGAGTCGCGTTTAGCGGGCTAAACGCGATCCGCGTCGCCTGGGCACCTGGGCGAGGCGGAGCGACTTTCGCCCCCTAATCGCGATCCGGTGGGCCTCGGGCACCTGGGCGGCCGGAGCACGATTAGGGGGCTAAAGTCGCCTCCTGCCGCAGGTGGGCGCAAGGTGAAGGCCCCGGCGAGGGGCCGGGGCCTTCTGAGGGAGTGGTTCGTGAGCGGGGCCGCTAGCGGCGGCTCTTGCGCAACGACGCGGCGAGCAGCAGGACGCCGACGAAGATCGCCCCGCCCGCCATGACCCACCGGAAGTCGAACTGTGGGAGCCACGTGGAGCCGTCCGAGAGGACGTAACCCGACACCAGCAGCGTCGCGATCCCGACGATCAGGGTGAAGACGTCCACCCCGCGCTTGGCCGGTTGGGCCTGCGTGCTGTCGTACTTGTCGTAGTCGTACTCAGCCACGACGCACCTCCACGTTGCCGACACCGTTCTTGACCTGCAGGACGATCTTCTGGCCACTGTCGCCTGGCGCGGTGAAGTCGATCGCGTCCTCACCGACCCCCGAGCGGGTCTGACCGAGGCAGTCGACGTCCCCCGCCCCGGTCTCGCAGGTGACCTTCACCTCGGCACCCATCGGCACGAGCACCGTCGAGGTTCCAGCCCCACTGGTGACCTTCGTGGTCACCGTCGTCCCCGCGGGCAGCTTGGTCAGGTCGAGGTCGATGTCCCCGGCCGAACGGTGGTACTCGGGCAGCACCTCGGACACCTGGCTCGGCGTCACGCTCAGGTCGCCCATACCGCCCTTCACGGAGAAGTTCTCGAACGGCACCGTGGTCAGCGCCATCCCGACGATCGCCAGCGGCACCGCCAGCCCGATCAGCCCGCGACCGCCCCGTACGAACGAACCGGCCACCAGTCCGATGCCGACCACGCCGAGGGCGAGCCCGACGACGTGCTGCATCGTGAACCACGCCTCGCCGTCCAGAGCGAGGACAGTGCCGACCCCGGCCACCAGCACGGCGACCCCGAACGTCGCCGCGCCGATCTTCGACTTCCGGCCGCGAGGCGCCGGCGGCGCGGGAGGCGGCGGAGGGGTCTGCGGCGGCAGGCCCCCGCCACCGAACGACGACGCGTTCGGCAGGTCCCAAGCGGACGGGTCGGCCGCGAGCGGGTCCCAGCCGCCCTCTGTCGCCGTCGAAGTGGAGGCCGACGACGCCGACGCCATCGAGAACGCGGCGGTCGGATACGCCGGAGCGGGCATCACCGGCCGGTTGAACTGCCCGCGATTGCGGTGCAGCAGGTACAGCGCGACGGCGACCAGCGCGAAACCGATCAACCCCGTGCCGTCGGTCATCCAGCCGCCGCTCAGGGTCCAGGTGAGACCGGGGAACAGCAGGATCAGCAGCAGCACCGCGAACGCCGGCGAACTCGACGCGCGGCCACGGCCGATCAGGCCCTCGAACGCGGAAACGCGGTCGCCCTCCTGCGGCAGGAACAGCCAGCCCAGCAGATAGACGAAGACGCCGAAGCCGCCGAACACGGTCGCGGCGACCAGCGCGACGCGGACCACGGTCGGGTCGATGCCGTACCGGTAGCCGATCCCGGCCGCGACGCCGGCGAACTTACGGCCGTGCACCGGGCGAACCGGCCTGCTCCGCCAGAAATCCTTGACGGTCTCCTCGAAGCCGGCCGCGGGGCCGCCCTTCGGCGTATGTGTCTCACTCCCACTCATGCCACAAAGAATGCGCCCCGGTGGCCACCCGACACATCCGGGAAGGTCCCTGAGGTTTCCCCAGCGGGAAGAGTCAGGGGTTTCCCCGATGGATCAGTACCTCCTGGCGTGTGACCATGGAGAACGTGCAGGAATCCGCCCCCAACGACCTCGCCGGGCAGGCGAAACCGACGCTCATCGAGCGCCCTCCGGTGCCGGTGCCCGGCAGTCTGCCCTTGACGCAGTTCGAACCGCCCAAGATGTATCGCCGCCGGTCCGGCCGTGCCATCGCGGGTGTCGCGGGCGGGCTCGCCGATCACCTCGGCGTCAAGGTGCTCTGGGTCCGGACGGCGTTCGCGTTGCTGTCCGCGATGAACGGCGTCGGCCTGCTCGCCTACGGCCTGCTGTGGGTCTTCATCCAGCAACAGTCCGGCGAGGTCGCGCCGGAGAAGTCCGCCCCGAAGGAAAAGCAGCAGGCTTTCGGCCTGATGGCGCTCGGGGTCGGTCTTGCCGTCGCCAGCGGCACGCTGACCGGGCTGATCAGCGGCTGGCTCGCGATCCCCCTCGCGCTGGCCATGATCGGTGCGGCGGTCGTCTGGCGTGAGGCCGACGAGTCGCAGCGACGCCGCTGGCGTCTCGGGGCGAAGGACAGTGTCGCCGGGGCGTTCCTCGGCGGCGGGGGCTGGTCGGCCGCGATCCGCGTCGTCGCCGGTGTCGCGCTGGTGATGACCGGGATCGGCGTCGTTGTCCTGCAGAGCGGCAGTATGGAGCAGGTCAAGTTCGCGCTGGTCGCGGTGATCGCGACGCTGTTCGGCGTCGCCGTGCTGACCGTCCCGTTCTGGTTGCGCCTGGTCCGCGACCTGTCCGACGAGCGCACCGCCCGCGTCCGCACCGACGAACGCGCCGAGATCGCCGCGCATCTGCACGACTCGGTCCTGCAGACCCTCGCCCTGATCCAGAAGCAGGCGGAAGCACCGCGAGAGGTCGCCAGGCTCGCTCGCGGTCAGGAACGCGAGCTGCGCGCCTGGCTGTACGGGCCGACGGGGTACGGCAAGAGCCAGAAGACCGAAGAGGATGCGATCAGCGGGCAGTTGTCCGAGGTGCTCGCGGCCGCGTGCGGCGAGGTCGAGGACACGTTCGCGATTTCGGTTCAGCAGGTCGTGGTGGGGGAAGCCACGCTGAACGAACCGTTGACCGCGCTGGTGCAGGCGGCGCGCGAAGCGATCGTCAACGCCGCCAAGCACGCGGGTGTCGACGAGGTCAGCGTGTACGCCGAGGTCGAGCCGACAGCGGTGACCGTTTTCGTGCGCGACCGGGGCAAGGGATTCGATCCCGACGTCGTCCCGGCCGACCGGCACGGACTCGCGGATTCCATCCGGGGGCGGATGGAGCGGCACGGGGGCAAGTGCAAACTGCGTACCGCGCCGGGTGAAGGAACCGAAGTCCAGCTGGAGATGCCGGTCAAGGCGGGGAAGGGCGCGGCGTGAGGTCGCTATGCTCACGGGACAGGGCGAGCGAGGGAGCATCGTGACGGAGAACCAGCAGACGCGGGAGCCGGTCAAGGTCTTCCTCGTCGACGACCACGCGCTTTTCCGCGCGGGTGTGCGTACCGAACTGGATTCGATCACCGACGACGTGCGCGTGGTCGGCGAGGCAGGCTCGGTGGCCGACGCGGTCGCGGGGATCGCGCGGACCAAACCGCAGGTCGTGTTGCTCGACGTGCACATGCCGGACGGTGGCGGCGCGGAGGTGCTCCGCCGGGTCCGTCCGGAACTGCCCGATGTCGTGTTCCTCGCGCTGTCGGTCTCCGACGCCGCGGAGGACGTGATCGCCGTGATCCGCGCCGGGGCGCGTGGCTATGTCACGAAGACGATCTCGTCGAAGGAACTCGTGCGCGCGGTCGTGCGGGTTTCCGACGGCGACGCGGTGTTCTCGCCGCGGCTGGCCGGGTTCGTGCTCGACGCGTTCGCCGACCGGCCGGGTTCCGCGCCGATCAGCGACCCGGACCTCGACCTGCTGACACCGCGGGAACGTGACGTGCTGCGGCTGCTCGCGCGCGGGTACGCGTACAAGGAAATCGCGTCCGAGCTGTTCATCTCGGTGAAGACCGTCGAGACGCATGTGTCGAGCGTTCTGCGGAAGACGCAGCTTTCGAACCGGTACGAGCTCTCGCGCTGGGCTTCCGACCGGCGTCTCGTCTAGATGGCGCACGTCCTCATCGGCCTGGTGGCCGTGTTCTTCCTGGGGATGGGGCTACTCGGGCTCGTCGCGCCGCGCCGGTTGATCCGGCCCTTCGGCATCACGCTGGAGTCCGCGACCGCGCGGACCGAGGTGCGCGCGGTTTACGGCGGCTTCGGCGTGGCGATCGCCGTGCTGCTCGGTTTCGCGGCTTTCGACGTCGGCGGGATCCAGCGGGGCGTCGCGATCGCGGTGGCCGTCGCACTCGTCGGGATGGCTTTCGGGCGGCTGGTCGCGCGGTTCGCGGAGCGGCCGGAGCGGTTCTATCCCAGCTGGCTCTACTTCTGGGTCGAGCTGGTCATGGCCGCCCTGCTCGTCGTCTCCGTCCTCTGACGCCGCGTCGCCTTTAGCGGGCTAAACGCGATGCGGTGAGCCCCCAGGCCCCACCGCACCGCGTCGCGTTCAGCCCGCTAAACGCGGGTCGTCACGGCGTCGTCTCCCCGGCGGTGGCGAGGGGGCGCTCCGCCACCGGGGCGGTAGCAAAGGTCCCCCGCTCCCTCGGGCGGAGCCGGGTCAGCGCGACGCCGCCCAGCACGACGACCATCCCGGCGATCACCCGGAAGTTCAGCGACTCGGCCAGGAACACCGCCCCCAGCAGCACCGACACCACCGGCAGCAGATACCCGACGATCGAAGCCGCGACGGCGCCTTCGCTCGCGAGGAGCTGGTAGTTCAGCGCGAACGCGATACCGGTCGACCCGATCCCGAGCACCACGATCGCGACGACCGCGCCGGCGCTCAGGTGCACCGGCTCGAATCCGCCCATCGGCATCGCCAGCAGCAGGAACCCGGTCGCCAGCAGCATCTGCCCACCGGCCAGTGACATCGGCGAGTCGCCGGTCCCGGTCAGGTGCTTGCCCTCGTAGACGAACGCGAACCCGTAGCTCGCGGCCGCCGCGAGGCAGGCCAGCGCGCCCCAGCTGAGCAGGCCGGATGCCTCCCACGGCGCGAAGATCAGCAAAATCCCGGCGAGCCCCGCGACAAGCCCGGCGACGCGGACCGCGGTCATTTTCGTCCGCGCGCCCAGCATCGGCGCGGCGACCAGCACCCACAACGGCGTCGTCGCGTTCAGGACCCCCGTGATCCCCGAATCGACGGTCAGCTCGCCCCAGGCGAACAGCAGGAACGGCAGCGCGTTGTGGAAGAACGCCGCGACCGCCAGATGTCCCCAGATCCGCCGTCCCGACGGCAGCCGGTCCCGGCCGAGGTAGCAGAGCCCGATCAGCACGGCCGCCCCCAGCGCCACCCGCGCCAGCACCAGCTGTACCGGGGAGAACGCCTCCAGCCCCAGTTTGATCCAGAAGAAACTCGATCCCCACATGAGCGCCAGCGCGCCGATCCGCAGCAGGGTCTTGGTCTCGCCCACCCCAGTCCTCCTTCGTGCCTGGCCCAGCTTCGCCGCGCCGACGCGTAAGGACAAGCGAAAATAACTGCAGGGAGGCTTAAGAAGAACTGTAAGATCCGACCATGCTGGACGTACGCCGTATGCAGGTCCTCCGAGCCGTGATCAGCAGTGGTTCGATCACCGCCGCCGCCCGGAATCTCGGCTACACACCTTCCGCCATCAGCCAGCAGTTGTCCACCCTGGAACGGGAAGCGGGCGTCGAACTGCTGGAGCGCGTCGGCCGCGGTGTGCGGCCGACACCGGCCGGTTCGCTGCTGTCCGAACACGCGGAAACGCTGAGCACCCAGCTCGCCAAGGCCGAGGCCGCGCTCACCGAGCTCAAGGAAGGCCGCACCGGCAGGCTCGCGATCCGCTATTTCGCCACGGCCGGTGCCTCACTGGTCCCGTTGGCCGTCGCCGCGCTGCGCCGGGACTTCCCGGGCGTCCGCCTCGACCTGAAACTGGTCGAGCCCGACGATTCGATGCCCGAGATCGAGTCGGGCAAGGCGGACGTCGCGATGATCGTGCTTCCCAGCAGCACGCCCGTGGTCAAGGGCGTCGAGTACGTGCACCTTCTCGACGACCCGTACCGCGCGATCCTCCCGAAGAACCACCGGCTCGCCCGCAAACGCGTCCTCGACCTCGCCGAACTCGCGGAGGATCCCTGGGTCGGCGTCGACGGTCTCCCCGGTGCCTGCCGCGACATCCTGCTCGACGCCTGCGGCGCGGCCGGATTCGCCCCCAACCATGTCGTCGAATCCGAGGATTACCAGACGGCGCAAGGGTTTGTGGCCGCCGGGCTCGGCGTCGCGCTGATCCCGGAGCTCGGCCTCGGCGCCCCGCATCCCGGCGTCGCCATCCGCAAGGTCCGTCGTCCCGATCCGGTGCGTTCCATCCACGCCGCCGTCGCCGCGCACGCCAGGGAACACCCCGCGGTACGGCGGTTCCTCAGCGCGATCCGCGAAGGAGCCCTGACCGGACAGGCAGGCGGGAGTGATCAGGTGGGCAGGAAAACCGGCTGAGCTTGAACAGCCGTATCGGCGGTCGACAGCCTGGCGGGGAAGCCCCATTCCCGCCAGAGAAAGGACCTCCGTGCGTCCCCTGATCGTCCTGCACGGCTCTTGGCACCAGCCCGCCCATTTCGACGACGTCGTCGAGCGCCTGCGCCGGGAGGGCGCCGACGTCACCGTTCCCGACCTCGGCGCCCTTCCGATCGCCGAAACCACCCGGATCGTCCAGGAGATCGTCGACCAAGCGGCCGAGCCGCCGGTGGTGCTGGCGCATTCCTTCGGCGGCCTGACCGCCAGCGGGCTTCAGGGGGCCTCGCACTTGATCTACCTGGCCGCGATCGTCAGCGAGCCGGGGGAAACCGCGCAGTACTGGATCGAGCGAGCCAAAGAGGAGACCGGTCGCGAACCCGCCCAGGTCCCCTTGATCTTCGATGCCGCGGGCCTGACCCATCTCGACCTCGCCGCCGTCCGCGAGGCCATGTACGCCGACTGCACGGACGCCGTCGCCGAGCGCGCCACGGCGTTGCTGCGGCCGGAGCCCGTCACGATCTTCGACGAATCGCCGGAGGGCGCGGCGTGGAAGGACACCCCGACCACCTACATCACCTGCACCGAAGACCGGGCGCTCGTCCCGGAAATGGTCGTCCACTACGCCGCACGCTGCGACACGACGGTGACTTGGCGGGCGAGTCACAGCCCGTACCTCAGCCGTCCCGTCGAACTGGTGACGCTGGTCCGTGAGCGGTTGTAGCTAGATCAGGAACAGTTCCGCGAACAGCACCCCGATGAGGATCGCCGCGACCACCGCACCCGCGGTGATCAGCCACTTCCGGGTGTCCGGCGACTTCGTCGCGGCCGACGCCGGGCCGGGCTGGTACTGCTGCTGCGGCGGCGGCGCGTACTGCTGCGGCGCTTGATACTGCGGAGGCTGCTGCTGGGTGAACTGCGGGACCGGCTGCTGCGGCGCCTGCGGCATCGGCACCGGCATCGAAGCGGGCACCGTGGGCATGGCGGGCGCCGTCGGCGGGATGAACGCCGTCTGCCGCCCTTCGGTGATCGCGCCCAGCGAACGGACCGTGTCGGCCATCGTCGGCCGTGCGCTCGGCTCGGCCCGCAGCATCTTGCGCAGCGCGCCCGCCAGCGGACCGGCGGTCTGCGGCGGCCGCTCCGAAGACTCGCCGTCCTCGCCGAACGGCGGCACCCCTTCGACTGCGGTGTACAGCGTCGCGCCCAGCGAGAACACGTCGGACGCCGAGGTCGCCGGTTCGCCGCGCGCCACCTCGGGCGCCCGGTACGCCGGACTCGCCCCGCCACCGGTGATGCCGATGTCGGTGAGCTTCACGCCGCCGTCGTCGGCCAGCAGGACCGTGCCCGGCTCGACCGTCCGGTGCACCACCCCGGCCTCGTGCATCGCGGCCAGCGCGCGGCCGAGCATGATGCCCAGCGCGGCGGCCTGTTCCGCGGTCAGCCTGCCGTGTTCGGCCAGGAAGGTCGCCATCCCGCGCGACGGGATGTACTCCATCACCAGCCACACGTCCGGACCGTCCGGCAGGACGTCGTACACCTTGATGGCGGTGGCGTGCTCGAACTTGGCCGCGTCCTTGCCCTCTTGGATGACGACGGCCTTGGCCTGCTCCGCCCGGTCCGGCGGAAGGCCGACGGGCAGATACATGCGCTTCATCGCGACCGTGCGCAGCAGCCGCGTGTCGAACGCCAGCCAGACGATGCCCGCCCGGCCGCGCCCGATGGGCTGGTCCAGGCGGTATCGGCCACCGACGATGGAACCTTCGGAACTCAATTGCAGCCTCGGATCAGATCACGGATTAGCCGGAGCCGATGACGGCGGGTCGGGCTCGCTCGATGGGGGCGGTGACGACGATGACGGCGGCGGCTTTGACGAAGACCTGGAGGGTGTCTTCGTCGGCGACGGCGGGTCCGGCTCCTGCGTCTGGGTCGCCTTGCTCGACGTCTTCTTCGACGACGTCGTCTCCTTGGGCGGTTCGGACGACGCGGTCTCCGACGGCGATTCCGTCGTCTCGGGAGCCGAAGAGGTCGCCGAGGGAGACGGTTTCGTCGAGGAGTTCCCGACCTGCGCGGGGGTTTCCGGGTTGTTCGGGCTCAGCAGCCAGATACCCAGCGCGGCCAGCGCCACGACCACCACACCGCCGATGATCGCGGGCTTCTTCCACGCGCCCGGCTTCTCGTCGTCGTCCTCGTCCACCGGGCTGGTCTGCGCCCGGGTGGGCGGCGGCGGGGGAGGCGGGGTGTCGTAGTCGTCGTCGTAGGGATCGTCGTCGTAGTCGCCCGCGGGTACCGGGACGGCGCGCGTAGGCGCCGGGCCGCCGCCGGGGTGGCCGCGTTCCGACAGCAGCGCCGTCTCGTCGTAGTTGTCGTACCCGTCGTAGTCGTCTTCCGGGTAGTTCGACGCGGGCGGCTGGTGGTAGTCGTCCTCGTCGTAGTACGACCCCGCCGCGGCCTGTTCGTCGAGGAGCGAACCCGAATGCCCGGCCGACTCGCTGTCGAGGGCCTGAGTCACTCCCGCGCCCGCGAGACCGCCCGCGACCGGGGCGGCGAGCAGGGTTTCGTCGGCGGGGCCGCCCAACGGCGTCTCACCGCGCGCGACAGCGGCCAACAGCTCTTCGCACTCTTCGGCGGTGGGGCGGTGCCGGATCTCCGGATGCAGCAGCACGGCCAGCACACTGGCGAGCGGGCCGGACTGGCGCGGCGGGATGATCTGCCCGGCCGCGACGGCGTGCAGCAGGCTCAGCGTGTTCTCGCTGAGGCCGAACGGGGGTTGGCCTTCGCAGGCCGCGTAGAGCGTCGAGCCGAGCGAGAAGACGTCGGACTCCGGGCCGGGGTCGCCACCGATGGCGACCTCGGGCGCCAGGTAGGCGGGCGTGCCGGCGATCATCCCGGTCTTGGTGACCGTGACGTCGTCCTTGGCCCGGGAGATGCCGAAGTCGGTGATCTTCACGGTGCCGTTGGGGGCGAGCAGGATGTTGCCGGGCTTGATGTCCCGGTGCACGATGCCGACGGCGTGCGCCTCGGTCAGCGCCGCCGCGACCTGCGCGCCGATCCGGGCCACCTCGATGGGCGGGAGCGTCCGCTCCTCCTGCAGCACCTGGGCGAGGCTGGTGGAGTTCAGGTACTCCATGATCAGGCACGGCTGCCCGTTGTCGTCGGTGACGACGTCGAACACCGAGATGGCGTTCGGGTGGTGCAACCTGGCGGCGATCCGGCCCTCACGCATGGTGCGCTGGCGGGCGTCCTCGGCGCCTTGGGCTTCGAGGCCGGGCTGCAGCAGCAACTGCTTGATCGCCACCGTGCGGCCGAGTACCTCGTCGTGCGCTTGCCAGACGGCACCCATCGCGCCCGTGCCGATCCGCCCGACGATGCGATATCGACCGGCGACCAGGCGACCCTCGTCGCTCACGCGACCTCCCTTTGGGCTCCGTCTTCACGTCGCGGAGTCGTCCGCGCACGCGGTGCGGCCTTCAGCACGCCACAGCCTTGGAGCGTATGCACATGTAGTGGTCTGTGTGCCGGCTTTTCCGAGACCGACTCGTGACAAGGCTAGGCGCTCACTCTGCGCACACACACGCGGTACGCTCTGATCGCCCTGGGTAGAGGGCGGTTCAACGCCGGGTATTCGTCACATGTGCTGCGCCGACAGCAGCCGGGCGTCGGTGATGAGACCCGTCGTCCGATCGGCGAATTCCAGCACCTGCGTGACCCGGACCAGGCCGCCGTCCGGGTTGCGCATGGTCACCACGGCGAGGATGGTGCCGTCGGCCTGTTCCCGGATGTCCTGGATCTGGATGGCGTCCATCGAGCTCCACGCCTGGATCAGCTGGCCCGCTTCAGACTCGGCCAGCACCGGTGAGAGCAGCGTCAGCGCGCCGTCGGGATCGGCGTCGACGGTCTGGTAGAACTTCCGGACCGCGTCGATCTTGTCCTCGGTCGTGCTGACCGCGGCGGGTTTGGTGACCGGCTTCGGGCTGGAACTGCTGGACGCCGGACCCTGTCGCGAGCCCGAGCCCGATCCGGTGCCCGAAGAGGGCTGGGTGGTCGTGCTGGTACCCGTCGAGGGTCGTGTCTCGTGCTTCCGCTGTGGCTCGGAGGAGACCGGGACGGCGAGCCCGCCGAGCGCGGCGGCTCCGCTCATCACTTCGGACGCTCCGGCGCTCGACGCCGGATTCTGCCGATGGGTGCCCGCCAGCACGCCCGCGGTGACGACGGCACCCGCGACCAGCAGTCCGGCGGCGACCAGGCCGGCCAGCTTCGCCCGCCGGGCATTGCGGCTTTCCGGCTCTTCTTCGGGCTCCTGCCGCGGCGACGGCTCTTCGCGGGTACGGGCGGGAACGAACTTCTGCGGCTCGCGGAAGACCTGCTCGAGGTACTCGCGGTCGACGCGGGTGTCGTTCAGGATCTCTTCCGGGATGACGTCCTCGACACGTACGGCGTCCTCACGCCGAATGCGCTGTCGATCAAGCACGAAATTCCTCGCTCTGGTCCGGGGCAGGCGCTGGGCCGTTCGGCCGACACCTCTGGTCCGCGCGGCCGTCTTCTGAACGGTGCGGACCCTGCTGTCGTCAGGTAACCCTGTGGAGACGGTCCGCGGCCAGGCTCTGTCGCCGGAATGCCGTCGCGATACGACGAACGGCAGCTTATGTCACCCACCCGGACCAGGGACAACCGCTCGCCGCACCGCACGTGCAGAGGAACGGGACGCCTGCACGTGCGTGGCCACCTACATGCCGTCGTCGACGATCTTGTCGTCGTCACCGAAGGTCAGGGTGCGCTGCTCCATGGTCTTCGTCCCGTCTTTGTGAGTGACCTCGACGGTGTTGACCGTGACGCCTCGGCGCTGGTCGATGCTGACCTTCTTCACCTCGAAGTAGGCGACGTCGGCGTAGCGCTCACGCAGACCTTGCGCGCCCTCTTCACGGAGACCGCCCGAGGTCACGTCGGAGGCTTGGTGCGGGTCCGTGGTGACGGTGTTGAGGAAGAGTTCGGTGTTGTCTCCCATCGCCTGCGCGTCCGGCTGCGACGCGTACCAGGGCGCGGGGGTGGTCGTGCGGTCGGCGGGGGTGATCGGCGGCTTCTGCGGCCGGTCGCTCGACGGCGGCGTGGACCGGCCGGTCGTGACCGGTCCGCCCGAATCGGGCTGCGACCCACCGTTGCCGGGACTCTCGCTGTCGGAGGAGGTGCCGGAGTTGGCGGAACTGCGGTCGTCGCGGGTGGGGGAGCCGGACGGGGGACCGGAGGGGTCGCCGGCCGCGCCGCCCTGCGGTTGTGTGGTCGGGTTCGCGGCGAGGCCTTCGTTGGTCATCGGGCTGCCGCCGCGGTAGCCGGGCCAGCCGCCCTGGCTCTGTTGCTCCGGGAGCGGCTTGCCCACCAGGAAGGAACCGGCGAAAAGCAAGCCGACGACGACGAGCGCGGACGCGGCGGCGGCGAACCAGGCGGCCTTGCGCCAGGTCTTGGGCGGAGTCACCGAAGCGGGCACCGAACCGAGGTCGAAGGTGCTCAGACCGTCGATGGGCGGGGCCAGGTAGACCCGGACGTCGTCATCGTTCTCCACGGGTTCGGGGCGCCGGGGCGCGGGGGCGGCCAGTGTCACCTTCGTGCGCTGGGCGGCCTTCGCGCGCCTTTCCTCGGGGGAGAGCCGAGGGGGTTCGGCCAACGAGACTTCGACGCGGGCCGGGGGTTCCACGGGGACCTCGCGAGCGGGCTGGGGGAGCGGCAGTCGGCCGCTCGAAGGGGCGTAGCCGGGGCCCGGCGCCCTCCTGTTCCGCGGTGGCGGCAGAGGAAGGGAACCGGTGGAAGGCGGGGCGAACTCGCTGTGCGCGTGATGCCCGTGCCCGGTCGGGCGCTGCCGCCTCGGCGGCACAGGTGGGGTCCAGCTCTCGGTGCCGCCCGCCCGGTGGCGGCCCGCGTGCGTCGCGCCGTTGCGTCCGGTACGTCCCTGGTGTTCCGCCCAGCCGTTCATGTCCCAGCGACCCCCTCATGGGCCGCCCCTGACGGCGAAGTGACACTGGTTAAGCCGAACGGAGCAGCGGTTTCACGGGATCCCTCGCGAGCAGACTCCCGGGCACTCTCGCGAGCAAATGCACGCGCATGCGACTGTGGGCGCGCGGGGCCAATGCCCCCGCGCGCCATACGGGCATCGCCCGACCCAGACGCAAGGGTCCTCACGGGATCCACACTAAAAGCTCGACACCCGCAAGTCTTCACCCGCTCTGCAAGTTGCAGATGTTTCACTCGGTCGGGCGCGGCCGTGCGGGCCTCAGTGACGCTACGCAGTGTTATTCGTGCTGGTGAAGCCGTTCAGTTGCCGCTGCGGTACTTCTGCTGGGTCGATTGCAGGGACTTGGTGGCCGTCACGCCACTACCCACCGCAAGCAAAATGGCGATGAAGTCGAGCGTCGTTCCCCCACTAGTGAGCAACCAGGCGAAAAGCGAGGCCGCGGTGGTACCCGCCGCGATCGGCCAGCGTGTCTTGACGTACTGGGCGATGGGCGCGCCCCCCGCTCGCTTACCCGCCGCGTTGTTCAACATGGCGAGATAACCGAGATGGCCCAACGCGGCGAGCACACCGGCGATCGCGATGACGACGGCGATGAGGTTAATCATGTGTCCAGTTTGCCTGGTCCGGAGTCGTCATGGCTCGGGGAACACCCTGAGTTTCGCCTCACTGCACGCAATCGTGACGCGGATCGCCTTTAGCGGGCTAAACGCGATCCGGTGCCCCCTGGGGGCGAGGGGCCCGGCAAAGTCGAGGTCTTGCAGGTCAGGCGACTATTCCCCCGGTGTCGCGGGGCCGCGTGCGCCGGTGGTGGAGCTTGATTCTGGATGCGGTCGAGGTTTCAGTGTCCACAAGGATCTCGCCAGGCGATTGAGTATCCGATCGCTGCCGCTATGTACGTTTCTGCGCGAGGTCGTGAGTGATAATGAGCGTAGAACAACCCAAATCACTCACGACCCCGTCCGGAAGCCGTACAAGTCGCCCAAACCGGGCGCAGTTCCCGCCGGGTCCACCACGACACGTTCGCCTTGTCCCGGATAGAGATGGAGTCGACCAGCGGTTATGTCGCTTTGCCGGACCCTGCGGGGGAGCAAGGGACCTTTGCTATCGCCCGAGCCTGCCCCGGCCCAGGTTCAGCAGCGCCATCGCCAGCTGCCGTCCCTCCGGCCCGAGTTCGCGGTAGCGGGCCAGCACGTCCATCTCACGGTTGTAGACGATCCGGGTGCCGCCGGCGGCCATCCTGGCGGCGCCGATCGTCTTGGAGACCTCGACGCGGCGTTTGACCAGCCGCAGGATCTCGCTGTCGAGCCAGTCGATCTCCTTGCGGAGTTCACCGATCTCCTCGGCGGTGGCGGTGGGTTCTTCGGCATCCGGCTTCTGCGTGGTGTTCATCGGGACCTCTCTTCGGTCCGGATTCCCTGCTGGCCCCCGGAACGGCGAAAGCCCCGGGTCCGTGGACTCCGGGGCTTCGGGTGATGGCGTTTCGGGCACTACGCGATCACGGGAGCCGGTGTCCGGATCCCGTGAAAAAATCGAAACGCGTCGTGCTGCACACCGATCATTATGCCACAGCGACGCCATCACCCCGCCGGAAGCCGCGACGGGCCCCGCGGACGCGCGCGTGCACGAGCACGCTCATGGCGAGCCAGAACATCGGCATCGCCGGCCAGAAGAACGGCACGCCCGAAACCGTCCAGCGGATGATCAGCAGCACCGAGAGCACCACGGCGATCGCGACGTGGATCCGCACCGCCGGATGCGCGAAGACGACCGGACGCCGCTTCGGGACGGGTTTCGGCAGATCCGAGGTGAGCTTCTCGAGTTCGTCCGTGTACTTGGTGGAATACACAGTGCCGAGCCGCTCTTCTACCTCTTCGAGGGAGAGACGGCCTTCGCCGCCGGCGGCCTGGATGAGCGAGGCGACCCGCTCCCGGTCGATGTCGGCCGCCCTGAGCCGGGAGGGAATTCCGTTGGTGTCCATGGCATCCGATCCTCCGCCGCGAACACCGCTCGCGCGTCGGACGGCAGGCGACAACAGCGCCTACGCCCGGCGCTGTAGCGTGGACCGGCGATGAACACCCTCTTCGATCTCCCAGCAGACGGTCCGGCCAAGTCCCGGCACACGGACCTGCTCGACGACCTGAACCCGGCGCAGCGCGAGGCCGTGACCCACGCCGGCGCGCCGCTGCTGGTCGTCGCGGGCGCGGGTTCGGGCAAGACCCGGGTACTGACCCGGCGGATCGCGTACCTGCTGGCCGAGCGGGACGTGCACCCCGGCCAGGTCATGGCGATCACGTTCACCAACAAGGCGGCCGCGGAGATGCGGGAGCGGGTGAGCGACCTCGTGGGCCGCCGCGCGAACGCCATGTGGGTGTCGACGTTCCACTCCATGTGCGTGCGGATCCTGCGCCGCGAGGCCAAAACGCTGGAGATGTCGTCGAGTTTCTCCATCTACGACTCGGACGACACGAAGCGGCTCATCACCCTCGTCGCCCGCGATCTCGACATCGACCCGAAGAAGTACGCGGCGCGCACGCTGGCCGTGCACATCTCGAACCTCAAGAACGAACTCGTCGACCCGGAGACGGCGTCGTCGAACGCGGCCAACGACCTGGAGCGCCGGGTCGCCGAGGTCTACGTCGAGTACCAGCGGCGGCTGAACCAGGCCAACGCGTTCGACTTCGACGACCTCATCATGCGGACGGTCGAACTCCTGCAGACCTTCCCGGACGTCGCCGAGTACTACCGGCGGCGGTTCCGGCACGTCCTGGTCGACGAGTACCAGGACACGAACCACGCGCAGTACACGCTGATCCGCGAACTGGTCGGCACCGAGGCGAACGAGGCGGGCATCGAGCCCGCCGAACTGTGCGTCGTGGGTGACGCGGACCAGTCGATCTACGCCTTCCGCGGCGCGACCATCCGCAACATCGAGGAATTCGAACGCGACTTCCCGAACGCGCGGACCGTGCTGCTGGAACAGAACTACCGCTCGACCCAGACGATCCTCTCGGCGGCGAACGGCGTCATCGCGCGCAACCCCAACAGGCGCGCGAAGCGGCTGTGGACCGACGCCGGTGACGGCGAGAAGATCGTCGGCTACGTCGCGGACAACGAACACGACGAAGCGGCCTTCGTCGCGGGAGAGATCGACGCGCTGGCGGACAAGGGCGAAGCGGACTACTCCGACGTCGCGGTCTTCTACCGCACCAACAACCAGTCCCGGGTCTTCGAAGAGATCTTCATCCGGCTCGGCCTGCCCTACAAGGTCGTCGGCGGTGTGCGGTTCTACGAACGGCGTGAGGTCCGCGACATGCTCGCGTACCTGAGGGTGCTGGCGAACCCGGAGGACACGGTCAGCCTGCGTCGCGTCCTCAACGTCCCCAAACGCGGCATCGGCGACCGGGCCGAAGCGGTCATCGCGACCTACGCCGAGCGGGAGCGCATCTCGTTCGCGCAGGCGCTGCGCGGAGCCGTCAACGGTGAGGTGCCGCTGCTGAACCCGCGCTCCGCCAAGGCGATCACCGGTTTCGTCGAGTTGCTGGACGAACTCGGCGAGATCGTCGAAAGCGGTGCCGAGGTCGCCGACATCCTCGAGGCGGTCCTGGAGCGCACCGGTTACCGCGCGGAACTCGAGGAGTCCGACGACCCGCAGGACGCGTCGCGGGTGGAGAACCTGACGGAACTCGTCACCGTCGCGCGGGAGTTCACCGAATTCACCGCCGAGGTCGCCGGACCGGAGGGCGAACTGCCCGAGATCGACCCCGGAGTGCCGGAACCTGGCTCGCTGCCCGCGTTCCTGGAACGGGTCTCGCTGGTGGCGGACGCGGACTCGATCCCCGCGGCCGACGGCGGCGATGACGGAGACGGGCACGACTCGGGCGTGGTCACGTTGATGACCGTGCACACCGCGAAGGGCCTCGAATACCCCGTCGTCTTCTGTACGGGCTGGGAAGACGGGATCTTCCCGCATATGCGCGCGCTCGGGGACCCGACCGAACTGGCCGAAGAGCGACGGCTCGCCTACGTCGCGATCACACGCGCCAGGAAACGGCTGTACGTCTCCCGCTCGATGGTGCGCTCCGCTTGGGGGCAGCCGCAGATGAACCCGGCTTCGCGGTTCCTCGACGAACTTCCCGGCGAACTGGTCGATTGGCGCAGGCTCGCGCCGTCGCCGTCCTCGGGCGGTTTCGGTTCCTCCGGTGGTTCGCCGCGCGCGGCGACGACCTGGGGCCGCCGTGGCGGCGGGACCTCGTCGCCGTCGGGTTCGTCGGGCACGAGCCCGTTCGGCAAGGGCTGGAAGGACACCGTCGCGCTGAAGCTCGACGTCGGTGACAGGGTCAGTCACGACAAGTACGGGCTCGGCACCGTCATCGCCTGCGACGGCGCCGGACCGCGGGCCACCGCGACGATCGACTTCGGTGCCGCCGGCAAGGTCCGGCTGATGCTCATCGGCAGCGTCCCGATGGTCAAACTTTAGCCCTGACCTGCGGATTCACCCTCGCGTCCGAAAACTGTCGGACCCTTCCCGTATACCTGTGCCATCGAACACGAGTTCGATGCGCTGGGGTATGCTGGACGAGCCGGTGTGCCCCCATCAGGAAGGGGGCGCACGGTGTGGACGGGGTCTTGTTTGGGGTTCTCGCGGCTGGGGTATTGGAATACCTGCGGGGTGTTGAAGAAGGGGCGGGTTCGGATCGGGGTCCGGAACCGCCGGAAGTGCTCAGGCTGGTCGCGGCCTGGCGCGCGTTACTGCGGACGCACGAACCGGACGGGGCCGGACGGTGTGTCGTATGCGGTCACGCGCGGCGATGGCTGTTCGGGCCGCGGCCAGCCGGGTGCCGAGATCCTTCTCGGGGATTTTCCGCCGGATGGCCGCCGTTCAGACGGCGCCCGGCAGGACTGTGCACGGTGTGGCAAGTCGCGGTGGGGTACTTCGTCCGGAGATTGCCCGGCGGCGTCGCGTGAGGGCTCCGAGGGCCCGGAATCCGCTGCTGGAGTGGACACAGTCGCTGGAGTGGGCACAGCTTTCGCGGTGGACGCGGCTGGTGGATTGGCCTCGGCTTGTGAATCTGGTGCGGCCGAGGTCTTGAGGGCGCGCCAGGGCGTGGTTGCCCGGCGCGCCGGTGCCGCAGGCGGGATTACCGGTGTAGCAAGGGAAAAAGAGGCTCGATCAGCCGACGTTGACGCCGCGGGCGGCGAGCCACGGGCGCGGGTCGATCTTCTTCGTGCCGTTCTGCCACACCTCGAAGTGCAGGTGTGGGCCGGTGCTCTGGCCGCGGTTGCCGACCTCGGCGATCTCCTCGCCGCACTTGACCTTCTGTCCTTCGCGTACGGAGAACGAGTTCATGTGGCCGTAGACGTGGATCGTGCCGTCGGCGAGCTGGACCTTGACCCAGAGGCCGAAACCGCTGGCGGGTCCCGCTTCGATGACCGTGCCGTCGGAGGCCGCGACGATCGGGGTGCCGATCGGGGCCGCGATGTCGATGCCGAGGTGGCTCGTGCCCCACCGGGCACCGAAGCCCGAGGTGAAGGTGCCCTTGGCGGGCATGCAGGTCTTGGGCCGCTTGGCCTCTTCTTCGGCCTTGCGGGCCGCTTCGGCCTCACGCTTGACGCGGGCCTGGGTGATGCTGTTGTTGTCCGAGAGCTTCTGGGCCTCGGCGGAGGCGTTCGTCGACTGGCTGGTCGGCAGCAGCTCAGGGGCGCCACCACCGGCTCCGCCACCGAGGGCGAACGAAGCGCTCGCGTCCTGGGTGCTGGCCAGCGGGGTGACGGCGGCGTCGGAGGATTCCGAAACGGACTTCAGGGTCTGCCCGGCAGCGGCGGCCGCGAAGGCGCCGGCAGCGACGGCCGCGACCACGACACGGCCGCGAAGGGCCGAAGAAGGGGGCGACAGGCGGTGCGAGCCCCGGACGCGGACGACCGCACCATCCAGTGCGTTCTCGAGCGCCGGGGAAGGAGCTTGGCCGCCGGGGGAGCGGTGTGAAGCCAAGACGGGGCCTTCCATGTTCGGGGAGTCTGATCAAGAGCCCGGGCGGGGGAACCCGGTGAACGACCTCGGGGGTGGTTCGTTCGATGCTCTCATTCGTGATCTGACTGTAATGGGGACGCGGGAACAGTAACGAAGCGGTACCCCCGACAGCAAGATCTGACGGCCTCCTCGGCCGAACGGGCGACGACGATCTGGCCCTTGTCCAGTGAAGATTACCCAAAGTTAGAGGAGGTTTACTCGTAACCTTGTGACTTGCGTTACAGATTGATGCGGCTGTTCGGGGGTACCGAAGGGCCCGGAAGGAGGCAAACGAGGGAAATAACCGGTTGCCCTGTGATGTTGAAGCGGGTTTACCCGCTGTAGGTCCTGTCAGCGCCCACTGCGGCCTGCCGCCGCGACCTGCTGACGCGCCCGTGCGAGCCCGGCTTGCTAGCGTCGCCGTCGATGACTTCGCGCTCACGGCACCCTGGTGACGAAACCGCAGAACCTGCGGAATCCGCCGGGCAGGCCGCCCCTGGGACCGTGTCCGCCGAACTTCTCCGGAGTGGACCGGGTGCCCGCCCGCGAGCGCTCCTGCTGTCGGTGGGGCTGGTGTCGGCCGGTGCGGTCGCGTTGGCGGCCGGCGCGCTGATGCCCGTCGTCCGGGACGGCTCGCCCGGGTTCACCGCCGGACCGTTGCTGGTCGTGCTGGCTTTGGCTCCCGCGGCGGCCGTGCTCTACGCCGTGGCGACGGGACGTCCGGGGGTCGCGGCCGGGCTGGTGCTCGGGCTGACCGCGCTCGCGCCCGGACGGCTGTTGCTGGACCTGCAGCTGCTCGCGGACGGATCACTCGCCTCGCGTCCTGAACTGTTCCTCGCCGATCGCCTGCTCGCGATGCCTCAGGCCGGACCGGGACTGTGGTCGCTGGTGGCGGGCCACCTACTGACCCTCGCCGCCGGGGCGTTCGCCGCGGGGACGGCCCGTGACGAGTCGGAACTGGCGGGCGCGCTCGACGGTCGGCGCCGGTGGCGGCTGCTCGGGCCCGTGCTCGCGGTGGCGGGCGGGATCAGCTTGCTGTTGCCGCCGCTCGGCTCGGGCAACGCGTACCTCCTGGCGAAGAACGCTTTCGAGGCGCCGACGGTCGCGATGGCCGGGTACCTGCTGCTCGCGGCCTTGCTTCCGTTGACGGTGCTCGTGGCGGTGAGCTCGCCCTCGGCCGGGGTCGGCAAGGGCGGGTTCGCCGGCGCGGCGCTGGCCGCTCTCGCGGTCGGCGTGCCACCGGTGGTCGCGGGGCTGGCCGTGGACAGGCTCTCGGTCGCGCCGGGTTCGGTGGTGGTGACCATCGCCGGCCTGGCACTGCTGGGACTGGTCTTCACCCGGTTCGACGTCGCGGAGGGCGGTGAGACGGCAACCGGCGACCTGGCCGGCGAGGCCAGGCTGCCCGGACTGTTCTGGTGGCGGCTGACGACGGGCGGACTGGCGCTGCTCGCCGCCGGGGCCGCGGTCGCGGGTGCGCTGACGCCGGTGCTGAAGGCCAACGGCGCGACTCCCGTACCGGAGACGCCCTCGCGCTGGCTCCTGCTCGGCGCCGCCGTCGCGCTCGCCGTTCCGGCGCTGTTCGTCTTCGTGCCCAGGTTCTCGGCGTTCGCCAGGGGAGTCGTCGCGGCCACGTGGGCCGGTGTCGTCCTCGCGGGCGCGGCCGTGCTGAGCGCGGCCCTGTCCGTGACCGAGGACAAGGCGGTCGACCCGGCGCAGTTCGGGGTCGATCTCCCGCTGCCGGACAAGGTCGGCTTTTCCGCGGGCCCGGGCGTCACCTGGACGTTCATCGCGCTCGTGCTGGCGGCCGTGGCCGCGCTCGCCGCCGTGGTCACCGGTGTCGTGGAGCGTGACGACGACGATGCCACCGCCGACGGCGACGGACTGGACGGCACGCGGGCGAACGGCACCGTGCTCACCCCGGTCGTCGCGGCGGCGGTGCTGGCGATCGCCGCGTTCGGCACGCCCGTGTTCACCGCGCCCGGCTACACCGCGCCGGGGCTGTGGTCGGACTTCGGCGCGGCGTCGTGGGGTCTGCTCGGCGCGCTCGCGGTCGTGCTCGGCCTGTACGCGCTCGTCGTGCGCTCGCGTCCGGTCGCGGCCGCGTCGGCACTGTCCGGTGCCGCGCTGGTTCTCGGCCTGCACGCGGCGGAGCTGCCGCTCGTCGGTTCGGAGTACCAGGGCGCGTCGGCGGGTGCCGGGTTCTGGCTCGCGCTGGCCGCCGCCGTCGCCTCTCTCGTCGCGGCCGTGATGGTCCTCGCGGGTTCGAGGCGGTCCGAATGACGCGACGTCTCCTGCGCGTCGTGCTGGCCGAGTTCGGCGTCGACGACGATTCGGCTGTCGCGCTCGGAAGGCTGATGCGTGACGACGGGGTGGAGGTCGTCTACTCCGGGCGTCTCGACACCACCGAACAGTTGGTCCGGACGGCCGAACAGGAGGATCCGGACGTCCTCGGTGTCGTACGAGGCGCGAGTGAGCCGGAAGGGCTTGCCGAAGCGCTCCCGGACGTTCTCCTCTTCGCGGTCGGTAACGGCCCGAGCCGGTTCGACAACGCCTTCGAAACCCTGGAAGAGGCGGCGAACTGGGTCTCCGGTGTGCGGTCTCACACCGTGGAAACACCGTCTGACCGCATACGGTGACCGACTTCACCAGGTGCGGAGTCCCCTGCTTCTGCGCAGGTCGCTAACCTCGACTGGTCCGACAGCGCGGTTCGGAAACGGACCACCACAGTGGCGTGTCGTCAGGAGACTGGAGTAGTGGACCTCTACGAATACCAGGCGAGGGATCTCTTCGCCGCCCACGGAGTACCGGTTCTGCCGGGTGCCGTGGCAAACACCCCCGAAGAAGCCAAGGCCACCGCCGAGAAGATCGGCAACCAGGTCGTCATCAAGGCGCAGGTCAAGACCGGCGGTCGCGGTAAGGCCGGCGGCGTCAAGCTGGCCCAGACGCCGGATGAGGCCGCGGAGAAGGCCGAGGCGATCCTCGGTCTGGACATCAAGGGCCACATCACGCGTCGCGTGCTGGTGGCCGAAGCCTCGGACATCGCCGAGGAGTACTACTTCTCCTTCCTGCTGGACCGTGCGAACCGCACCTTCCTCGCGATGGCTTCGGCCGAAGGTGGCGTGGAGATCGAGCAGCTGGCCGTCGAGCGTCCCGAAGCGCTCGCGAAGATCCCGGTCGACGCGATCACCGGTGTCGACAAGGCGAAGGCCGTCGAGATCCTGACCGCGGGCAAGTTCCCGGAGAAGGTCGTCGACGAAGCCGCCGACGTCGTCGTGAAGCTCTGGGAGACCTTCGTCTCCGAGGACGCGACCCTGGTCGAGGTCAACCCGCTGGTCCGTGACCCGCAGGACAAGATCATCGCCCTCGACGGCAAGGTCACCCTCGACGAGAACGCCTCGTTCCGTCAGCCGGGCCACGAGGCCCTGGTCGACAAGGAGGCGGAGAACCCGCTCGAGGCGAAGGCCAAGGCCAAGGATCTCAACTACGTCAAGCTCGACGGCGAGGTCGGCATCATCGGCAACGGCGCGGGTCTCGTGATGTCCACTCTGGACGTCGTGGCCTACGCGGGCGAGAAGCACGGCGGCGTCAAGCCCGCCAACTTCCTCGACATCGGTGGCGGCGCTTCGGCCGAGGTCATGGCGGCCGGGCTGGACGTCATCCTCAACGACACCGACGTGAAGAGCGTCTTCGTGAACGTCTTCGGCGGCATCACCGCTTGCGACGCGGTCGCGAACGGCATCGTCGAGGCGCTGAAGATCCTGGGCGACGAGGCCACCAAGCCGCTCGTCGTGCGGCTGGACGGCAACAACGTCGTCGAGGGTCGCCAGATCCTGGCCGACGCGAACCACCCGCTGGTCACCGTGGTGGACACAATGGACAACGCGGCCGACAAGGCCGCCGAGCTCGCCGCGGCAGGTGCGTGAGATGTCGATCTTCATCAACGAGAACAGCAAGGTCATCGTCCAGGGGCTCACCGGCTCCGAGGGCATGAAGCACGCGACCAAGATGCTGAAGTCCGGCACGAACATCGTGGGTGGCGTCAACGCCCGCAAGGCGGGCCAGACCGTCTCCATCGAGGGCAAGGACCTCACCGTGTTCGGCACGGTCGAGGAGGCCATCAAGGAGACCGGCGCCGACGTTTCGGTCATCTTCGTGCCGCCGAAGTTCGCCAAGGACGCGGTCATCGAGGCGATCGACGCCGAGATCCCGCTCGCCGTGGTGATCACCGAGGGCATCCCGGTGCACGACTCGGCCTACTTCTGGGCGCACGCGGTCGCCACGGGCAACAAGACCCGCATCATCGGGCCGAACTGCCCCGGCGTGATCAGCCCCGGCAAGTCGAACGCGGGCATCATCCCGGCCGACATCACCGGCGCCGGCCCGATCGGCCTGGTGTCGAAGTCCGGCACGCTGACCTACCAGATGATGTACGAGCTGCGTGACATCGGTTTCTCGACCGGTGTCGGCATCGGCGGCGACCCGATCATCGGCACGACGCACATCGACGCCCTCGAGGCGTTCGAGGCCGACCCCGAGACCAAGGTCATCGTGATGATCGGCGAGATCGGCGGCGACGCCGAAGAGCGCGCCGCGGCCTACATCAAGGACAACGTGACGAAGCCGGTCGTCGGTTACGTCGCCGGCTTCACCGCGCCTGAGGGCAAGACCATGGGCCACGCCGGCGCCATCGTCTCCGGCTCCTCCGGCACGGCCGCCGCCAAGAAGGAGGCCCTCGAGGCCGCCGGCGTCAAGGTCGGGAAGACCCCGAGCGAGACCGCCGTCCTGGCGCGCGAGCTGTACAACAGCCTCTGATCCTTCGGAGACTGACGCTTTTCCCCGGCGGGCCGGGCGCCTCACCAGGTGCCCGGCCCGCCGTTCGCGTTTAGCCCGCTAAACGCGACCCGCAGGCCAGGTCGACTTTCGCCCCCTAATCGCGATCCGGCGGGGCGTGGCGCGTTTAGCGGGCTAAACGCGATCCGGCCGTCGCCGAGGGGTTCCGCACGGAACCCGATCGGGTGTACAGACGTCTCAGAGCCCGAGGCGTGGGGTGACCGCGTGTGCGCTAGCGTTCGAGCATCACAGCCGCCTCGTTTGTCCCGGGAGTCCCGCGTGCCCCGGGGTGCCGGTCGAACGACAGGAGAGCATTCGGATGTCCTATCCCAGCGGTGGGCCCGGCTACCCCCAGCAGGGTGGCGGCCAGCAACCCCCTCAGTCCCACCCCGCCTCGGGAGCCTTTCCGCAGCAGCAGGCGCCGTCGCAGGCGGGCCCGCTGAATCTGGCGCTGCTGCTCGCTCTCGCCGTCACCGTCCTTGGCCTCGTCCAGTTCTTCATCGGTTTCTCCGACGAGGCCGACGCCGCCGGCCAGGTCTCGCTCTTCCTTCTGGTCAGCGGTCTGCTCGCGGCCTTGCACGCACTGCCGCGTGGCCCGAAGACGCTGCCGTTCGCCGCGTTGTTCAGCGTCATCGGCGCGTTCGGCGCGCTGGACCTGATCATCGGCTACGGCGGCGGTCGTTCGGAGGTCTCGGTCCCCGGCATCCTCACCGTCGTGCTGATCCTCGGCATCCTGCAGATGCTGGTCGCGGTCGCCGCGTTGTTGTTCGAGCACGACGTCCTCAAGGTGCCCGCCGCGAAGCCGCAGCAGCAGGCGCCGCAGGGCCCCTACAGCCAGCAGTTCCCGCAGCAGGGCCCGCAGGGTCCGTTCGGCCAGCAGGGTCAGCAGGGCCCGGCCGCCACCCAGGTCCAGCCGTTCCCCGGCGCGGGCCAGCAGGGACAACAACAAGGTCAGCAGGGTCAGCAGGGCGAGCCGTCCGGCCCGTTCGCGCAGCCGGGCGGATTCCAGCCGCCGGTCACGCAGCCGCCGGGCCAGCAGGCCACGACGTACGCGCCGCAGCAGGGCCAGTTCTTCCAGCAGCCGCCGTCCTCCTCTTCGGAGCAGGGTCAGAACCCGGGCACGCCGCCGGGGGGTTTCGGCCAGCAGAGCTGATCTCTCGCACGTAAAAGCACCCGCGGTGACTCTCTGTGTCACCGCGGGTGCTTCTCTTTTCCCGGGTTACCCGACCGGGTGGGTTGGGCCACGTGCGCCACCCGGCGGCGGCGTGCCTCACCCGGACGGCCCAGTCCGGATGTCATGGTTCGGATCATGAAGCTGCTCACCCGCGACGAACGCCCGCCGGGCGAAGAGCCGGTGAGTGACCTCGTCCCCGAGCCGGAGGTGTCCAGGGCGAAGCGGGTCCGGGTGTTGCTCGCCGCCGCCTGCGCGCCCTTGCTCTTCTCCTACACCGCCGTCGCGACCGTTCTCGCGGTGGTGGCGTTCGCCGCCGACCGGTCCCGCTTCTCCGCCACCGGCGCACTGCTCGCCGCGGGGCCGGGCTGGCTCGCCTCGTGGCAGGTGGAACTCGAACTCGAAGGCCATCCGATCGGCGTGCTGCCGCTGCTGCCGACGCTCGGCGTCGCGTGGTTCACGGCACGGACGGCCGCGCGGGCCTTGCGCCGGACCGGTGGCCGGACCCCGTCGGACGCGCTTCCGGTGGTCGTCGTGATCGCCGCGGCGCACGCGTTGTTCGGCGTGCTCATCGCCCTGCTGGCCGGAGGATCGCCGGTCGGGGTGAACCCGCTGACCGCTTTCTGCGTGCCGGGACTCATCGCCGGGCTCGCCGCCGTCGCGGGAACAGTCAAGCGGTGCGGGCTGCCCGACACGCTGCGGGACCGGTTCGACCCGGTCGCCGTACACGGCCTGCGGGCGGGCGCCCTCGGCCTCGCCGCGATGGTCGCTTGTGGCGCGGCGGTGTTCACCGCGGCCACGGCGGCCTCATGGTCCACAGTGGACAGCTTGTTCGAACCCGGCCTCGGCGCGAGTTCCGGCCTGTTCCTGCTTTCCGTGGCCTATCTGCCGAACGCCGTCATCGCCGCGCTGTCCTTCACCACCGGTCCGGGTTTCTCGGTCGGTTCGCTGACCGTCGGCATGTTCGGCTATCAGGAAGGGCGGCTGCCCGGCGTGCCGGTGCTGGCGGGGATCCCGTCGCACCACGCGGTCTGGTGGCCGGCGCTGCTGCTCCTTCCCGCGCTGGTCGGCGCGCTGGTCGGCTGGAAGATCCGCGCCATCGACGAGGATCCGATGTTGCGCATGCGTGCGGTCGCCGTGGCGGGCGCACTCGTCGCGTTCGGCTGCGTCGTCCTGGGGACCCTGGCGGGCGGAAGGCTCGGTGACGGGCCGTTCGACCCGGTCAGCGTGCCGGTCGGGGTCGCGTCGGTGATCGTCTTCTGCTGGATCGTCATCCCCGGCGGGTTCGTCGCCTTCTTCGCCGGAGCGCACGAACCTCCCGAGCCGCCAGGTGAACCGGGCGTCATCGACGAAGACGACACGGAAGACAACGAAGCCGCCGAAGACACTGACGTCACCGAAGCCGCCGAAATCGGGGAAGAAGCCGTCGAGTCCGAAGAGGACGAAGCAGCGGAACCGGTCGAAGTCAGCGAAGCAGAACTCGTACCCGAGGCCGAGCTCGACGACGAATTCGAGGACGAGGTCGAAGCGGAACTCGCCCGCGAGCTGGGTGAGGACCTCGACGAGACGCTGGCCGAGATCGAGGCCGAATCCGAGCCTGAGCAGGACATCGCTGTGACCGAGTCCACCGAGGGGTCCGGCGACGAAAGCGCGCCCGGCGGCGACCGTTAGGGTGGTCGTGACCAGGTGAAGCGCCGTACGCCCGAGTGCGTACCGCCGTGGCAAGGAGCCCGTTCTGGCTAGTCGGTTGGACCTGCCCACTCCGGTGAAGCTCGTCGTCCTCGCGTCCGGTTCCGGCACGCTGCTGCAGGCCGTGCTCGACGCCGCCGAAAAGCCGAACTATCCGGCAAAGGTGGTCGCCGTCGGGGCCGACCGCACCGGGATCGCGGCGCTCACGCGAGCCGAACGCGCCGGCGTCCCCTCGTTCGCGGTGCGGATGGCCGACCACCCGGACCGCGCGGCGTGGGACAAGGCGATCACCGAAGCCGTCGCCGCCTACCAGCCCGACCTGGTCGTTTCGGCCGGATTCATGAAGATCCTCGGCGCCGAATTCCTCGCACGGTTCCCCGGCCGCGTGATCAACACGCATCCGGCGTTGCTGCCGTCGTTCCCCGGCGCGCACGCTGTGGCCGACGCGCTGGCGATGGCCGTCAAGGTCACCGGGTCGACGGTCCATTTCGTCGACGCCGGGGTGGACACCGGGCCGATCATCGCGCAGGAGTCGGTGGTCGTGGAGCCCGATGACGACGAGAACGTCCTGCACGAACGGATCAAGGCCGTGGAACGCAGGCTCCTGGTGGAAACGATCGAAAAACTCGGTCGGAGCGGGTGCTCGGTCGAGGGACGAAAGGTGAGGTTTTCGTGAGTACCGCACAGGGACAGCGTCCCGTCCGTCGCGCGCTGATCGGCGTCTCGGACAAGGCCGGCCTGCTCGAACTCGCCACCGGGCTGCACGCGGCGGGTGTCGAGATCGTGTCGACCGGCGGCACGGCGAAGGTCATCGCGAACGCCGGGGTGCCGGTGACGCCGGTCGAAGAGGTCACCGGGTTCCCCGAGTCCCTCGACGGCCGGGTCAAGACGCTGCACCCTCGCGTGCACGCGGGCCTGCTCGCCGACCGTGATCGTCCGGAGCATGTCGAGCAGCTCAAGCAGCTGGACATCGCGCCGTTCGACCTGCTCGTGGTCAACCTGTACCCGTTCACGCAGACCGTCGCTTCCGGCGCGAGCCCCGAAGACTGCGTCGAGAACATCGACATCGGTGGTCCGGCGATGGTGCGCGCGGCGGCGAAGAACCACAACAGCGTCGCCGTCGTGGTCGACCCCTCCCGCTACGAGTGGGTGCTGGAGCGCGTCGCCGACGGCGGCTTCGCGCTGGCTGACCGTAAGCGCCTCGCCGCTCAGGCGTACGCGCACACGGCCGCGTACGACACCGCCGTCGCCGCGTGGTTCGCCAACGTCTACGCGCCGGCGGACGACTCCGGCTTCCCGGACTTCACCGGCGCGAGCTGGGAGCGCGGCGATGTCCTGCGCTACGGCGAGAACCCGCACCAGAAGGCCGCGCTGTACAAGCACTGGCGACCGGGGCTCGCGCACGCGGAGCAGCTGCACGGCAAGGCCATGTCGTACAACAACTACGTCGACACCGACGCCGCGCGCCGCGCCGCCTACGACTTCGACGCTCCGGCCGTCGCGATCATCAAGCACGCCAACCCGTGCGGGATCGCCGTCGGCGAGGACATCGCCGAGGCACACCGGAAGGCGCACGCGTGCGACCCGGTTTCGGCCTACGGCGGGGTGATCGCGACCAACCGGCCGGTGAGCCGCGAGGCGGCCGAGCAGATCGCCGAGGTGTTCACCGAGGTCGTCCTGGCGCCGGACTTCGACGCCGAGGCGCTGGAGATCCTGCAGCGCAAGAAGAACGTGCGGCTGCTGAAGCTGCCGGCCATCACTTCGCCGGATCCGATCGAGTTCCGGCCGATCTCCGGCGGCATGCTGGTGCAGACCGTCGACACGATCGCCGCCGAGGGCGACGATCCGGCGAACTGGACCCTTGCCACCGGCGCGCCCGCCGACGAGCGGACGCTGGCCGACCTCGAATTCGCGTGGCGTTCGCTGCGCGCGGTGAAGTCGAACGCGATCCTGCTGGCGAACGACGGCGCGACCGTCGGCGTCGGCATGGGTCAGGTCAACCGGGTCGACTCCTCGCGGCTCGCGGTCTCGCGGGCGGGAGACCGGGCGAAGGGCTCTGTAGGCGCTTCGGACGCCTTCTTCCCGTTCCCGGACGGTCTCGAGGTCCTGCTGGAGGCCGGTGTCCGCGCCATCGTCCAGCCGGGCGGCTCGATCCGCGACGCCGAGGTCATCGCCGCCGCCGAGGCCGCCGGGGTCACCCTGTACCTCACCGGCACGCGCCACTTCGCGCACTGATGCCCAGTCGCCTTTAGCGGGCTAAACGCGATACGGACGGACGCGAATCGCCAGGGGAGGATCGGTGCACCAGCCGCCGCAGGGGTACGGCCAGGGGCCGGGCTATGGGCAGGGAGGCCCGCCGGGCTACGGCCAGCAGCCGGGGTACGGACAGCAGCCGGGGTACGGTCCGCCTCAGCCCGGTGGCTCGGGGTACGGCCCGCCGCCCGGATACGGTCCACCCGGATACGGGCAGCCGCCGAAGAAGAAAAAGACCGGGCTGATCGTCGGCCTGGTCGTGAGCGGCGTCGTCCTGCTCGGCCTGGGCATCCCCGGCGGGATCTTCGCGTCGGAGTACTACTCGTCGGTCGGCAAGCCGCCGGTCGCCCAGCAGCCGCCGCCCGAGTGCACGGTCTCCCCGGAGGTCCTGAACAAGACGGTCACCACGAGCTTCCAGGGCTCCCGCGAGAACGAGATCAAGGCGCTGGAAATCGTCACCAAGCAGTACGGCTGCTCCTGGGCGGCACCGGACGGCGACAACGTCCATGACCGCACCTTGCAGGCCACGATCTACCGCCACGAAGGACCGGACGCCGAGAAACGGGCGGCGGAGTCCTCCACCGGATCGGCCTCGCCGTCCGAGCGCCAGCAGCAGATCCAGGGGATCGGCGACAAGGCGGTTCTCGTCTCTCTGGACACCGAGAGCGCCTTCAGCGGCGCCGAACTGCGGGTCATCCAGGGCGTGTACGTGGTCGTCGTCACCTACAAGGGCTGGGACAAGGGGTTCTTCACGAACTCGCCGATCCCGCCCGCGGAGTCCGCCGAAGTGGCGAAGTCGGTCGGTGCCGAGATCGTGAAGAACCTGCCCAAGTAGGCGCTACGCGTAGAGGTCGTTCAGCCAGCCCGTCCACGCCTTCTCGGCCTTGTCCGTGTCGGCGTCCTCGTCGAACAGGTGGTGCCCGATGCCGACCGGCCAGCCCCACACGTTCCGGCCGTAGAAGCGGTACAGCGCGTCTTCGGTCCGGATGCCGAGGAAATTCGACGTCAGGTAGTCGACGACACCCTCGACGTCGTCGACGCCCGGGACAGCGAAGCGCACCTTGTCGCCCACAGCCGTCGCTCCGACAGCGGCCAGGACCGCTTCGAACGCCTCCGGTGCCGTCGACGCTTCGGGCGCGTCGGCTTTGAAGTACTTCGCCTCGCGACGGTTGAAGTGCGCCAGGTACTCACCGAGCGAGTGGTAGTAGAAGTCCGTGTGACGACTGCAGGCGTCGTATTCGACGTCCCAGTCGTCGAGGACGGTGGTGTGCTCGTAGCGCAGGTAGGTCCCGCCGTCCTTCGGTTCGAGGACGTACTCGAGCGTGTTGAACCAGCCCTTCTCGTCTTCGGCGTAGGTGACGAAGTGCCGTGACGGCTTCCAGACGGTCACCATGCCGCCGTTCGGGGTGAGGCCGGATTCGGCGCCGCCGTCGCGCGGCTCGTACCGGATCGGCCAGAGCCAGCCGCCCGTGCCCGCGGTGATCGCGGCCCAGGTATCGGCGGGGGTGGTGGGCAGGAAGCCCTCGAAGCGGACCTCGGATTCCTTCGCCATGACTGTCCTCTCTCTTTGCGTTCATAGAGGCGACGCCTGGCCGGGGCCCGTTTCGACAAACGGATCGCGTTTAGCCCGCTAAAGGCGACGTGACGCGGGTCACAGTCGTGAGTGTCGAAGTGGGCGAGGTGGCCGCGTCCCTGGGGTGTCCGCGAAGACAGCGACCAGAGGAGACCGACATGGACCAGAACGCGATCGACGAAATCCTGAACCGCCCGCTCGCCCAGGAGCTGCTGGGCCGTGACCTGGCCCGGCTCGCCTTCACTTGGCACGACGGCACGCCGCGGTCGATCCCGATCGGCATCTTCTGGAACGGCAAGGCGATCGTCATGTGCACGTCGAAGAACGCGCGGAAGCTGCCGGCGTTGCGCCGCAACCCCGCGGTCGCGCTGACCATCGACACCGAATCCCACCCGCCGAAGGTCCTCCTCATCCGCGGCCGGGCCGAACTGGACGTCGTCGACGGCATTCCTCACGAGTACATGCAGTGGAACGGCACCTACGAGATGACGCCCGAGCAGCGGGCCGAGTGGGAGGAGGGCGTGCGCTCGCTCTACGACGGCATGGTCCGGATCGTGGTGACCCCGACCTGGGTCAAACTGCTCGACTTCGAGACCACCTTGCCCGCCAACATCGAGGAGCTCATGCGGTGGCAGAAGGAACGTCAGAGCGCCTGATGCGGCGGTCAGCCGGCGACGGGATGGCGCGCCTGGAAAGCGAGTCTCCCGTCGGCGGCCGCCGCGATGCGGTCGAGCACGTCGTCCAGTGCCATGAAGACCTCCCACGGTGACTGCCCGCTCGCGACGGCCAGACGGTCGACCAGCAGTTGTTCGAGGTCGTCGACCCGCTTCGCCTTCCATACCTTGTCCGCCGTGCTCACGAGCAGATCCTCGACGCCGACGTCCGCGCCCCAGGACGCGTGCGTCCGGGCGAAACGCGCCCGTTCTTCCTCGATTCCTTGGGATAGAAGGAGTTCGTAGCCGGCCTGCTCGTGTGCCGAACCGGGGCCGGACAACTCTTCGTGGTGGATCGTCTTGCCGATGTCGTGTGTGGCCGCGCCGAACAGCGCCGCTTCGCGGTCGAAGGACAGCTCCGGGTACTGCTTCTCCAGCCAATCGGCCAGCGAGCAGGCCACGTCGTGGACAGCGCGGAGATGCGCGGCGAGCCGCGGGGGAGCGGCCAGCTCCTCCAGCAGGACGGCGACCTCGTCCGGCAGTGGACGCAGCGGCGGCTCACCGGTTTCGGACAACGCGCGACGCAAGGCTCCCGATGGTGTGGAGCCGGTCGAAGGACTCATGGTGTCCAGAATGGCAGAAAGTGCCGCTCATCCCCGTCGTCGCGCAGGCCCGCTCGGCGGGGATTTCCTTTCGTGCGCCGGTGTTTCCCGGTCTTGGTCGTGACAGGTCCGGTGATGGTTCCCACGTC
The DNA here is from genome assembly GCF_055598845.1 of Amycolatopsis sp. NPDC039088. Lineage (NCBI taxonomy): Bacteria > Bacillati > Actinomycetota > Actinomycetes > Pseudonocardiales > Pseudonocardiaceae > Amycolatopsis > Amycolatopsis sp. NPDC039088. Next base: position 369,407 of record NZ_JBVKAE010000002.1, read on the forward strand.
GCTTGACAACCGTCGCGGCAGCCGGTGTACTGGATGTATCGAACACGCGTTCGAAGCATGAAGTTCGAAGTACCGCCTTCCCCGTGGTACGCCCAAGACCGTCCATAAAGGACGGTCCAGGTGTAGTGGGGAGGCGAGGTCCGTGACAGCGGAGGTGGTCGAGGCACGGGCCTTGCCGTTGGCGAGGCTGGCGGCTTTGCCAGGAGTGAGCACGGCCAGTGGCGTGGCTTCCGCGGCCGAACACGCGAGGACGACGGGAAGGGTGCTCCCGGTGTCCCCGGCGTTGTCCGGTCTGCTGCCCGCCGCGGGGCTCCGGCGCGGGAGCACCGTTTCGGTGCTGGGGTCCACGTCACTGTTGCTCACCCTGCTCGCCGCCGCGACCGCCGGCGGTGCGTGGGCGGTCGCGGTCGGCCTGCCCGCGCTCGGGGTGGTCGCCGCCGCGGAACTCGGGGTCGAGGTGGGCAGGCTCGCGCTGGTCCCCCGTCCCGGTGCCGAGTTCCCGGCGGTGACCGCGGCCCTGCTCGACGGCTTCGATCTCGTGGTCGTCGGTCCTGGGCTCGCCCGGCCCGAGGTGGCGAGGCGGCTTTCCGCGCGCGCTCGCCATCGCGGTTCGGTCCTGCTCTCTTCGGGGCCGTGGCCCGGCGCCGAAGTGGAACTGACCTGTCACCGATCCCGCTGGACGGGCTTCACCGGCGGTGGCGCGGGCTACCTGCGCGCCCGTGAGGTCGAGGTGCGGGCCGGTGGCCGGGGCGCGGCCGCCCGGCCGATGTCGGCGTCGTTGCGGTTCCCCGGCGAGGGTGAGGTCGAGCGAGCGGACCTGCCCACGACCAGGTGGGGGACGGCGTGAACCCGCCCGTGCGCATGCTGGTGCTGTGGTGCCCGGACTGGCCAGCGGTCGCCGCCGCGGCCGTCGCGGGTGAACCCGTCGGCCGCCCGGCGGCGGTCTTCTCGGCGAACCGCGTGGTCGCCTGCACCGCGGTGGCCAGGGGATACGGCGTCCGCCGCGGGATGCGGCGGCGCGAGGCCCAGTCCTGCTGCCCGGAGCTGGCGGTCTTCGGCGAGGACGACGGCCGTGACGCCCGGCTCTTCGAACCCGTCGCGCAGGCGGTGGAGGAACTGGCCGTCGGGGTCGAGGTGGTGCGCCCGGGGATCGTCGCCGTCCCGGTCGACGGCGCGGCCGGTTACTTCGGCGGTGAACACGGGCTGCTCGAACGGCTGGTGGACGAGGTGTCCGTGGCCGCGGGGGTGGAATGCCAGGTCGGCGTCGCCGACGGGCTGTTCGCCGCGACACTCGCCGCCCGCCGTTCGACGCTGGTCGGGCCGGGTGAGACGGCGGAATTCCTCGCCCCGTTGCCCATCCGTGAACTCGACCAGCCCGAAGCAGGCCGGGCCGAACTGGTCACCTTGCTCCGGCAGCTCGGCCTTCGCACACTGGGCGCCTTCGCCGCGCTCGACGAAAGCGACGTCTCCGCGCGCTTCGGCATGGAAGGCGTGCTCGCCCACCGGTTGGCACGCGGGCGCTCCGAACGTCCGCCGTTGCGCCGCCGTCCGCCGCCGGAACTGTCGCTCGCGAAGACGTTCGACCCGCCGATCGACCGGGTCGACGCCGCCGCGTTCGTGGCGAAGGGGCTCGGCGAGCGGTTCCACACCGGACTCGCCGCACACGGGCTGGCCTGTACCCGGCTCGGCATCTACGCCACCACCGAGACCGGTGAACAGCTCGGCCGGGTGTGGCGTTGTGCCGAGCCGCTGACCCCGCTCGGGGTCGCCGACAGGGTGCGCTGGCAGTTCGAAGGCTGGCTGAAAGCGAAGGAGCGCCCCCATTCCGGGGTCGTGCGGCTGCGGTTGGAGCCGGAAGAGACCGTCGAAGGCCGGACGCTGCAACTCGGGTTGTGGCAGGCGGGCGCGGCAGGGGCGTTGCGGCCGTCCACCGAAGACGACGACCTGGCCGGTGAGCGAGCGGGCCGGGCACTGGTGCGGGTGCAGGGCCTGCTCGGTCCGGAAAGCGTCTTCACCGCGGTACTCGACGGCGGCCGCGATCCCGCCGAACGCGTCCGGCTGGTGCCGTGGGGCGACAGGCGGGAGAAGTCCGCGCAGGCGGACGCGAACTGGGCCGGACGGCTCCCGGCCCCCTCCCCGGCGACGGTGTTCGCGCGGCCGGTGCCCGCCAAGGTGCTGGACGAGAACGGCCGCCTGGTGGAGATCACCGCGCGGCGCCGGGTCACCGCCGCGCCGTTCCTCGTGAGCTTCGAGGGCGGCGAGCCGCGTGGAGTCCTCGCGTGGGCCGGTCCGTGGCTGGTCGGTGTCCGCGCCGGGGCCGGGCACGCGCGGTCGGGGACCCGGATCCGCCTGCAGGTGCTGCTGGCCGACGGGCACGACGCCGAGGAAGCGGTGCTGCTCCGTTTCGAAAACCACGAGAATCCGATGTGGACACTGGAAGGGAAGTACGACTGACCATGGACGAGGAGTACACGCGGCTGGTGCGGCGATGGCTGGAGGAACCGGCCATCCCAGTGCAGCGCGCCGAGTTGGACACGGCATGGGCGGCGTGCGTCCCACGAGCGGAAGTGTTCGTCCCCGTGCCGAGGCGTTCGCCCGAGAACCGGTGACCGATGGGCTGGAACAACCCTCCACGGCCGTGGAAGGACCTCGCCCGCGAGCTCGCGGGCGAGGTCCCGCCCGGCGACGGCGGGGACAGCCCCGCGTGGAGCGCCAAACGGCACGGCTACCAGCGGCCCGCCGATCTCGCCGACCTGAGCGGTGACGACGACGGCGCCACCGCGCGCCGGGTGCCGTACGCCGAACTGCACTGCCATTCGAACTTCAGCTTCCTCGACGGGGCGAGCCATCCCGAGGAACTGGTGGAGGAGGCCGCGCGCCTTGGCTTGGACGCGATCGCGCTCACCGATCACGACGGCATGTACGGCGTGGTGCGGTTCGCCGAGGCGGCCAGGGAACTCGGCGTGCACACCGTCTTCGGCACGGAACTCAGCTTCGGGCTGTCCGGTCCGCAGAACGGGTTCGCCGACCCCGAGGGTGAGCATCTGCTCCTGTTGGCCAAGGGAAAGGACGGTTACCTGAGCCTGAACCGGGCGATCACCGCCGGTCAGCTGTACGGCTTCGGCAGGCAGTCGTTGTCCCCCAAGGAAAGGGCGGAGAAGGGAAGGCCGGTCTACGATCTGCGCGCGGTCGCCGAAGAGGTCCGCGGGAAGTGTGTCGTGCTCACCGGCTGCCGCAAGGGGGCGGTGCGGAAGGCGCTCGTCACCGAGGGGCCCGCGGCGGCCGTGGTGCGGTTGAAGGAACTCATCGACTGCTTCGGCCGGGACAACGTGTACGTCGAGCTGATCGACCACAGTCTTCCCTTGGACAGCACGCACAACGACCTGCTGAGCGAGATGGCCGACGAGTTCGGGTTGCCGACGGTGGCGACCACGGCGGCGCACTATGCCCGGCCGGAGCGTGCTCCGCTGGCCGACGCGCTGAGCGCGATCCGCGCCCGGCGCGGGTTGGAGGACATGGAGGGCTGGCTGCCCGCCGCGGGGACGGCGTTCCTGCGGTCGGGGGAGGAGATGGCCGAGATCTTCGCGCGGTATCCGGGCGCGGTGCAGCGGGCGGCGTTGCTCGGCCGGGAATGCGCGTTCGAACTGCACCACATCGTGCCGAAACTGCCGCCGTTCGACGTGCCGGAGGGGCATACCGAAGCGTCCTATTTGGAGGAACTCACCCGTAAAGGCGCCAAGGAGCACGAGAAGAACAAGGACGCCGAATACCGTGAAAAAGCCCAGAAGCTGATCGAGCACGAACTGAAGATCATCGAAGACCTGGGCTTCCCCGGCTACTTCCTGATCGTCTGGGACATCGTGCGGTTCTGCCGGGAGAAGAAGATCCTCTGCCAGGGCCGTGGATCGGCCGCGAACTCGGCGGTCTGCTACGCGCTCGGCATCACCAAGGTCGACGCCGTGCGCTACGACCTGCTCTTCGAACGTTTCCTCGCCCCCGACCGCGACGGCTATCCGGACATCGACCTCGACATCGAATCCGATCGTCGTGAGGAGGTGATCCAGTACGTCTACGGGAAATACGGCAGGCTGAACACCGCGCAGGTGGCGAACGTGATCACCTACCGGGCACGATCCGCGGTCCGTGACGCGGCGCGGGCACTGGGGTACTCGCCCGGCCAGCAGGACGCGTGGAGCAAGCAGATCGACCGCTGGGGCGCGTTGCGTACCACGGAAAAGGACCACGATCACGACATCCCGGCCGACGTCGTCGAACTCGCTTGCGCGCTCGAGGACTTTCCCCGGCATCTCGGCATCCATTCCGGCGGAATGGTGATCTGTGAGCAGCCGGTGAGCGAGGTCGTCCCGATCGAATGGGCCCGGATGGCGGATCGCAGTGTCGTTCAGTGGGAAAAGGACGACTGCGCCGCCGCGGGTCTGGTCAAATTCGACCTGCTCGGGCTCGGAATGTTGTCGGCCCTGCACTATATGATCGATCTGGTTCGTGACCACAAAGGGGAAGAGGTCGACATCTCCGAATTGGATCTCAAGGATCAGAACGTCTACCGAATGCTCTGCCGCGCCGACGCGATCGGCGTCTTCCAGGTGGAGAGCCGTGCGCAGCTGGCCACCCTGCCTCGCCTGCGCCCCAAGAAGTTCTACGATCTCGCGGTCGAGGTCGCGCTCATCCGTCCCGGTCCGATCCAGGGCGGTTCGGTGCATCCCTACATCCGGCGCAAGAACGGCCAGGAGAAATGGGATTTCGACCATCCGAAACTGGCGGGCGCGCTGGAAAAGACCCTCGGTGTCCCGTTGTTCCAGGAACAGATGATGCAGATCGCCCTCGATGTCGCCGATTTCACTCCGGCGGAGGCCGATCAGCTGCGACACGCCATGGGGGCCAAACGGTCCGAACGGAAAATGGAACGGCTCAAACGGCGCTTCCTCGAAGGCGCAGCGAAGAACGGCATCGAAGCGGAACTCGCGGAGAAGATCTTCGGCAAGCTCAAGGCGTTCGCGAATTTCGGCTTCCCGGAAAGCCACGCGCTGAGTTTCGCCTTGCTGGTGTTCACGAGCGCGTATTTCAAGTACTATCACCCGGACGCGTTCCTGGCCGGTCTGCTGCGCGCCCAGCCGATGGGGTTCTACTCGCCGCAGTCACTGGTCGCCGACGCGCGGCGGCACGGGGTGAAGGTGCTCGGCCCGGACATCAACGCGAGTCTCCCGCACGCGACGCTGGAACCGTTGCCGGAAGGGGGAGAACCGCTCGCCGTGCGGGGTGGTCTGTCCACCGTGCGGATGATCGGCGAGAACCTGGCGAAGGAGATCGTCGAGGAACGCGCACGCGGCGGCCCGTTCGCGGATCTGCCCGAAGTCGCCCGGCGGGTGCGGCTGACCAAACCACAGATCGAGGCACTGGCCACGGCCGGCGCGTTCGGCTGTTTCGGCGAGAGCAGACGGAGCGCGCTCTGGGCGGCGGGCGCGGTCGCCGACGAAAGCCTGGAGAAACTGCCCGGTCTCACCACCGGGGCCAAGGCGCCGATGTTGCCGGGTATGGACGAAATCGACGTCGCGGCCGCGGACGTCTGGGCCACCGGCGTGTCCCCGGACAGCTTCCCGACCCAGTTCGTCCGGGGCCACCTCGACGAACTCGGTGTCGTCACGGCGGCGGGCTTGCGCGAGATCCCGCACGGCACCCACGTGCTGACCGGCGGCGCGGTGACCCATCGCCAGCGGCCGGCGACCGCGGGCGGCGTCACCTTCATGAACCTCGAAGACGAGACGGGGATGATCAACGTCATCTGCACGATGGGGGTGTGGCAGCGCTACCACCGGGTGGCCCGAGGCAGTCCCGCGCTGCTGGTCCGGGGCGTGGTCGAACGCACCGGCGAGGTGGTGAACGTCCTCGCCGAACAGATCCGGCACCTGCCGCTGCGGATCACCGCCAAGTCCCGTGATTTCCGCTGACCCCGCTTGACGACCGGGTGACGTTCATGCTGTAGTTCGATCAACGTCGCAGTGCACCCGGCAAAGAGACCGTCGTGGGCGCGGAGGCGTCGGACCATGGGAAATCATGGAAACCCCTTCTTCATCGAACGGCCGGCTGACGGCGTTCGGAAATCAACTCGTTCAGGTTCATCAGTGGCTGCGTAAAGAGCTGGCCGGACTGCACGACGACCTCGGGTCGGTCGCGGCAGGCCGGGCCGGGCGACTGCGCGATCTGCGTGCGCATTGCCTTACCTTCTGCTCGGCGCTGACCAGGCATCACACCGGGGAGGACGGCGGCGCTTTCCTTGTGCTGTCGGAGAAATTCCCCGAACTACGGCCGGTACTCGAAGAACTCGCGCATGACCACGACGTCATGACCGGGATCATCGAACGACTCGAGGAACTCGTCGGCGGCGTCGGTCCGGACTCGAGCCCGGCCGAAATCCTGCACGTCCAGCGGGAACTCGACGGGCTCACGGCGATCATGGAAACGCATTTCCGCTACGAGGAGAAGCGGATCGTCGAGGCGCTCAACTCGCTGAACATGCCGGAGTGGCGGGAGACGAAGCCGTCTTTCCTGCTGAAATCGCATTAGGACACGTCCTGTCCTATACGGTCATTAGGGTTCTCCTCAACGCACTGAAACGACCGAGGAGAACCCTGATGACCAGCGCGAACACCGCCGCCAGCCCGATTCCCGCCGGCTACCACTCGGTGACCCCGTGGATCATTTCGCGCGACACCGCGGGCATGATCGACTTTCTGAAGCGGGTCTTCGACGCCGAGCCGCTGGGTGAACCGGTGTACGTCGAGGGCGGGAAGATCGGGCACGCCGAGGTCCGGATCGGTGACTCCGTCGTCATGCTGTTCGATGCGCAGGACGACTGGGTCGACACCCCGGCGTACCTGCGGCTTTACGTCGAGGACAGCGTGGAGACGCAGCGCCGGGCCGTCGAGGCGGGCGCCGAAGAGGTCACCAGGCAGACAGAACTCTTCTTCGGCGACCGTGTCGGCCGGGTCCGCGACCCGTTCGGCAACCTGTGGTGGATCCAGACCCGGCTCGTCGACCTCGAGTACCCGGAGATGGAGCGCCGCATGAACGACCCGAAGTTCATCGAGGCCATGCGGTACGTGTCGGGCTCGAAGATCGTCCCGGCCCGGTATGCGATCCTGGAGGGGTGACCGAGACTGCGGAAGACTACCGAGAAGCCGTCCTTTCCCAGCAATGGTGGGAAAAACGTAGTTTCGTCGGTTGCGACTTCACCGAGGCGGACCTCCGCGGGCTCCGTACCCAGGGGTGCACCTTCGATCAGTGCGACTTCACCAAGGTCGACTTCGAGGGCTCGCGCCACGAGGCGTCGGCGTTCCGCTCGTGCACCTTCGATCGCAGTGTGCTCGCCGGTACCCGGTGGAGCTCCTGTTCGATGCTCGGTTCGTCCTTTGTGGACTGTCGATTCCAGAAGATCGCGTTCACCGAATGCGATCTGTCGCTGGTCTCGCTGAGCCGCAATCGACTGTCCAAAGTGGATCTGTCCGGGTTGCGGCTGCGGGAGGCCAACCTGACCGAGGCGGATCTCACCGGCACCGATCTGCGCGGTGCCGACCTCACCGGGGCCCGGCTGGCGGGCGCGAAACTCGAGGGTGCCGACCTGCGCGGCGCCCGGCTGGACGCCAACGGCCTGGTGCAGGCGAACCTCTCGGGTGTCCACGTGGACACCGAGACCGCCGTGGCCTACGCCGCCGCGCACGGCCTCGTCATCCACTGACCCCTGAACGCTATGAAAGGTCCTTTCCTCGCAAATTTTGCGAGGAAAGGACCTTTCATAGCGCTTGAGGGAGCTAGTCGATCGGCGGTTCGCCCGGGTCCAGCTCGATGAGGTCGCCCTCGGCGAGCAGTTCCTCGATGGAAGCCGGCAACAGGTACGCCGACCCGCCACCGGGCTGGTTGAACCACGGGATCGCGACACCGGCGAGCGCTTCGAGCGGACGCTGCACGCGATACACGTGGTACGGCCGGTTCACCCACTCCGGCACGAGCGAGCGCTCCTCGAACGGCGTCCCGGCCGCGTAGGTCAGGTTGCCGTTCGGGCCGCCGAAGCGGTCCAGCTCGCTGCCGGCGGGCAGCTCACGCAGTTCCTTGCCGCGGAACAACGTCAGCGGCGGTTCACCGCTGAGCGGCGAGATCGGCCAGTTCTGCTTGGCGTCGGGCTGCCCAGCGTTCGCCGCGGCGGCGGCAGGCGGACGCGCCGGTTCCTCGCGCCGCATCGGCGGCGGAGGCGGCGTCACCGGCGGTTCGCGCCGGGGCGGGACGGGCGGCGGGCTCGACAGCGTCGGGTTCGGCCGCACCGGGGGAGCCGGCGGGACGGGAGCCGGAGCGGGCTCGTCGTCCAGGTCGTCCCCGAGCAGTTCCTCCGCCGTCGTGAACGCCGTCTGCTCCTGCGCCGGGATCGACTCCTGCGGCGGCACCGGATGCGAACCGGTGGCGATCTCGGGGGAGAGCGTCGCCAGTACCGGCGGTGCCGGAGCAGGCGGTTCCTCGGCAGGCTGCTCTTCGACAGCGGGCCGTTCGTCGAAGGACTGCTCGGCGGGGGGCGGAGCGCCGTTCGGGTTCAGCAGGACCTTGCCGAGCATGAACGCGGCCGCGTCCTCGGCGTCGCCGAACACCGCCGGGTTGGTCAACTTCCCGTCGTACCAGCCGACCCGCCAGCCACCGCCGTCGACCTGCTCGACACTCCAGCCGTGGTCGGCGGGCGAGCCGATGCGGTAGACGTCGTCGGGCACGTCGAGTTCGTCGAACTTCGACTGCAGCTCGTTCAGCACCGGCACGGGGTGCTCGGCGCGGCGCGGCCGCCGGTGATCCTGGGGTTCCGGGGCGGCACGACGCGGGGTTTCCTCGCGCCGTGGCTCGGGTTCCGGCCGGGGCAGATGCGCGGCCGCCACCGGGGCGGGCTGCTCCTGCGGCGGAGCGTCGACCTGCGTGACCTCGGAGTCCGACGGCGGGGGCACATTCGGTGCCTCCGCGTCGTGCGTGAGGAGGGGCAGGGAATCGGCGTCCGCCTGCTCGACCGGCGTGTAACCCGCTGTCGTCTCGGTGTCGTCCTCGTCGTACGAAACGTCCTCGGGTCGCGTGTCCTCGTGCTGCTGGGCGTAAGAGTCGCCCTGCAGAGGCCGCGCGTACGTCGTGGCCTCGGGATCGGCGAGTGGCCGCTGATGCGGGGCCTGCGGCTCCTGCTCGGGCTCGGCGCGCTGGTGCGGCTCCTCGTCCTGCCGGGCTTCGTCGGCGTAGACGTCCTGTTCGGACTCGTGGAACTGCGCCTCTTCGTGCGGATACTGCTCTTCGTAGCCGTCCGCGTACTGCTGCTCGGCGGCGGCTTCGTGGAAGTCCTGCGCCTGGTAGTCCTGAGTGTCGTAGTCCTCCTCGTACCGCTGGGCCTGCTCGGCCTGGTCCGGGAGGGTGTTCTCGGCCGCGGGAACGGCAGCGGCGGCCGCGACCGGTGCGGCCGACGCGGCGGCCACCGAAGCGGCGTCCGGGCCCTGCTGGTGCGAAGGCGGGACGGGCGGCTGAGCGGCCTGGTTCGGGCCGGGACCACCCGGACCCGCGAGCCCGTTGGGGCCGGGCTGACCGGGACCGCCCTGGTTGACCGGGGACTGCTGCGGCGGCACCGGACCGTTCTGGACCGGGCCGTTCTGCGGCGGACCCTGCGGCGGCGGGCCACCGGGGCCACCAGGGCCACCGTTGGGTCCACCCGGCCCACCGGGACCACCCGGGCCGTTCGGCCGCTGCTGAGGGGGCTGATTCCCCCGAGTGAGGTACCCCGCCGCGGCCTGCAGCGTCGGGTCGTCGACCTCGGGCAGCGTGAAACCGTTCTGCCGGACGTGCTCGATCAGGTCGAGTTCCGGCGAGACGCCGTACTCGCGCAGGTAGAAGTTGACGGCGGCGGGCCAGATCCACTGGCCGTCGCTGTGGAAGGCGACCGGGACGGTGGCCTCGGGAGTCTGCGCGAGCCTGTCGATGTCGTAGCCGCGCTCGGTGACCACCAGCGGCGCGTGGTCCAGGTATTCGAGCAGCCTGTCCTGCTCCTCGATCTCCAGATCGGGCCGGTTGATCACCGGACGACCGGCCGGGCCGATGGTGTCGAAGATGCGGGCGATGCGGAAATGCGGTCCCGGCTGCTCGGGGCCGAGACCGGACATGCGCCGGATCAGCCATTCGGGCACGTTCTCCTCGGAGCGGGGGAACATGCGGAGCTCGTCGGAGTACGCCTGCGGAGGCGGCGCGAGGCGCCACTGCGGCTCGTCGCGGTTGTACTCGAGGTTGTAGCTGGAGGGGTGGTCGAGCTGGTAACGAGCGTTGAACCAGGTGCCGCGGCCGTCGCGATACATCCCGGCACGGAGCCTGCCGAACAGCGTCGCGATGTCGTGCGTCGCGACCCATTCGTGCGCGGTGCCGTCCTCGGTGATGATCTCGCCGGTCATCTCGTGGTACCTGCCGACGGCTCGGTACTCGGCGGTCACCTTCCGCCAATCACGCGGCGCGGCCCGCAGCAGGGCGAGGCCGATCTGCTTGACCAGGGTGTCCTGCTCGGTCGCGTTCAGCTGAGTCGTCGGTTGTGCCACGGTCACATTTTGACCGTATCCGCGTCCGCGTGCACCCCGCATGTGGGTTTTGCCGCTCTTGACAACTCCGAAGACGCCCTGACCTGGTGTCCGGTTACTCACCCGGGATACTGACGAGGTGAACCGATTTGCCCGCGAGGCCATGAAGGACGAGGACTGATGGCGGTGGCCGGACAGCGGCGTGACCGTGGGGCACTGCTCCGTCACCTGCCGTTCCTGCTGGTGATGCTGGTGGTGGCCGTCGCGGCCCTGCGGATCGGCCAGTACCACTGGCGCCAGGGCGCCGTGCTGATCGGCGGGGCACTGATGCTCGCGGGTCTGCTGAGGGCGGTCCTCCCCGACGTGAAGGCGGGGCTGCTGGCGATCCGGGGCAAGCCGGTCGACGTCCTGACTTATGGCGCGCTTTCTGTCTTGATCCTTTTCATCGCCTTCACGATCACCGGCGGTCCCCTGTCCTGATGCGCGTGAAAGCCCCCATCCCTCAGTTGAGTCGAGGGAAGGGGGCCTTCACGCGCTTTGGGGGTCAGGAAGCCATCGCGGGGACCCGGGCCTCGCGGCGGTCGAGACCGCCGGAGACCGCGGCCAGGGAGAGTCCCAGCACGGCCAGCGACGCGCCGACCCAGTTGGGCGCGACCAGGCCGAGCCCGCCCGCGATCACCAGGCCGCCGAGGTAGGCGCCGATCGAGTTCGCGATGTTGAACGCCGACTGCACCGCGGCCGAGACCAGCGACGGGGTCCCGCCCGCCTTCTCCATGATCCGCGCCTGCATCATCGGGCCGATCATGAAACCGGCGAGGCCGACGAAGAAGATCGTCACCGCGGCGCCGACCTTGCCGTTAGCGGTGATCGTGAAGATCGCGAGCACCGTCGCGAGCCCGGTCAGCGCGACGTAGAGGCTCGGCATCAGCGCCTTGTCGGCGAGCCTGCCGCCGAGGTAGTTGCCGATCGTCATGCCGACCCCGGCCAGCGAGAGCAGCAGGGTGACGTTCGACGGCGAGTAGCCGGTGACGTCGGTCAGCATCGGCGCGATGTAGGACAGGCAGGCGAACACGCCGCCGAGGCCGAAGGTGACGATCGCGAGCGCGAGCCACACCTGCGGACGGCGGAAGGCGCCGAGTTCGCCGCGCAGCGACGGTTCGGCCGGTTTGCCCTGGTGCGGAACCAGTTTCGCGATCGCGGCAATGGCGGCCAGGCCGATCAGGGCGACGACGCCGAACGTCGCGCGCCAGCCGACCTTCTGGCCGAGCAGTGTCCCCAGCGGCACGCCGACGACGTTGGCCAGCGTCAGGCCCATGAACATCATCGAGACGGCCTTCGCGCGTTCGCCCTGCTTGGCCAGGCTGGACGCGACGACCGCGCCGGCGCCGAAGAACGCGCCGTGCGGCAGGCCCGCGAGGAACCGGAAGGCGACGCCGAACTCCTGGTTCGGCGAGAGCGCGAAGAGGGCGTTGCCGAGCGTGAACAGCCCCATCATCGCCAGCAGCATGGTCTTGCGTGGCAGCCGGACCGCGGCCGCGGTGAGCAGCGGGGCGCCGACCACGACGCCGAGGGCGTAGCCGGAGATGAGGTAACCGGCGGACGGGATCGACACGCCGAAATCAGTGGCGGCTTCGGGCAGCACGCCCATCATGACGAATTCGGTGGTTCCGATGCCGAAGGCACCGATGGCGAGCGCGAGCAGCGCGACGGGCACGGCTCTCCTTCCGGGGTCGTACGTGAGTAAACGATTACTCGCCCAGCGTCGCGGATGGGGAGCTGAATCGATTTAGGTCTCGGGCACAAAAGAAGACAGCGCGTGCGGCCCCAGCGTCGACGAGCTGTCCTGCATCCAGTTCAACGGATCAAGGGTGCCTTTGTCATCCCGGTTTCGGGTGAGGCTGACCACCCTCAGCGGCGAGCGGCGAGCACTCCTTGGAGCAGTCCGGGGAAGAGCTCGTCGAGATCGTTGCGGCGCAAGGAGTTGTAGCGGGTGGTGCCCTGCTGGCGGCCCATGATGACGCCCGCTTCGCGCAGGGTGCGCAGGTGATGGGTGAGTGTGGACTTGGTCACGGCGACGTCGAATCCGCTGCAGGAGATCTCGGTGCCGGGCTCGGCCAGCTGGCGGACCATGTCGAGGCGCACCGGGTCGGCGAGCGCGGCGAGGACCGCCTCGATCCGGATCTCGTCCTGCCCGGGGTAGACGTACTGCGGTGTCGTGGTCGCGGCCATGAGTCCATAGTACGACGCCCCTCGAACTTCTCGAAGGTTCGTAGTACGGTCGGCATCGAACTACGACAACCATCAAACAATGACCCCTGAGCGACTTTCGCCCCCTAATCGCGCTCCGGCGCCAGCCGAGCGCCCCGGGACCCAGGTCGCCTTTAGCGGGCTAAACGCGCTCCGTGGGGCACCTGGGCGACTGGGGCCCGGAGCGACTTCCGCCCCCTAATCGCGATCTGGGCCGGAAGCGGGAGGTGACGTGAAAAGGGGTCTAGAGCTGGGGAGTCCATGACTTTCGCACCACCTAGGACCTCGGTGCTGGCACTCGGCACCTTCGCGGTCGGCACCAGCGGCTACGTCGTCGCCGGGCTGCTGCCCGCGCTGACCGGCGAGCTCGGCGTCTCCGAGACGGCCGCCGCTCAGCTGGTCACCGCCTTCGCCATCGCGTACGCGGTCGGCTCGCCGCTCTTCGCCGCGGTCACGGGTCGCTGGGAGCGGCGCACCCTCCTGGTCGCCGCCCTCGTCGTCACCGCCATCGGCAACGCCCTCGCCGCCCTCGCGCCCGGCTACGTGACCCTGCTCCTGGCGCGGGTCGTCACCGCGATCGGCGCGGCCGTGTTCACTCCCGCCGCCAGCGCGGTCGCCGCCGAACTCACCACACCCGAACGCCGGGGCCGCGCCGTCGCGCTCGTCTTCGGCGGCCTGACCATCGCGACCATCCTCGGCGTCCCGCTCGGCAGCGTCCTCTCACAGAGCGTCGGCTACCAGGCCGTCTTCGCGCTCGTCGCGGCCTTCTCACTCCTTGGCGCCTTCGCGGTCCGAATGGTCCTGCCCGCCGTCCCGGCGCCGCCTCCGGTCCGCCTGGCCGAACGGTTCACCGTCGCCAAGGACCCGCGCGTACTCGCCATGCTCGGCGCGACCGTGCTCGGCTGCCTCGCCGCGTTCTCCGTCTACACCTTCATCTCGCCGGTCCTGTCCGCCACGGCGGGCGTCCACGGCACGACGGTCAGCCTGCTGCTGTTCGTCTACGGCGCGGGCGGCGCGCTCGGCAACATCCTCGGCGGCCGCGCGACCGACCGCTGGGGCGCCAAGGGGCCACTGCTGGTCGTGTTCGGCGGCATCACCGTGGTGCTCGCGATGCTGCCGCTCGTGGCGACCACCGTCGCGGGCGCGGGCGTCGTCCTCTTCCTCTGGGGACTGGCCACCTGGTCGATCAATCCGCCGATCCAGCACCGGCTGATCGAGTTGTCCCGGGAGAACACGGGGCTCGTCCTCTCGCTCAACGCGTCCGCCATCTACCTCGGCGTCGGCCTTTCCGGCCTGGTCGGGGGAGCGGTGCTCAGCGGCGGCGGCCCGCTCCTGCTGCCCGAAATCGCGGCGGTGCTGACCGCCCTGGGCGCGGCCGTGGTCGTGACGGGCTGGCGGAGCCGCGTGCGGCGGCCCGCGCTGGCCGAGTGACGCCTAATCGGCGCGAGACCGGACTTCGCAGTCGGGCCCGGGGAAGACCAGTCCTTCGTGCCCGTCGGCGAACCGGACGAGATACGGCGGGGCGCCGTGTTCTCCGCGTACCTCAAGGATTTCGCCGCGCTGCTCAGCCGAGCCCACCGTGCGTCCGTGCACGTGGATCTCGTCTCCGATGGTCGCGTGCATGAAAACCACCTCCGACGCTTCAAGGTTAGGAGCGTCGGAGGTGTTCGTACAGGTGCCTGCCACGATCGGCCGAGGGCTTCGGCGAAATTCGCGGGCTCGTCGTGACCGCCCTCGATAAGCTGCCCGGATGACCGACGTACTCGACGTGGTGGACGGGAGGAGCGGCGAACTCGTGCTTCGCCGCGCGGGCGAGGATTTCGAAGTCATCGCCAACGGAGTCTTCCTGATGGACACGCGCAACGGTGAATCCGAACGGTTGCTCGTCTCGGTGGCGGCGGATCTGGTGCCGGGCAAGGCACGGATGCTGATCGGCGGCCTCGGTGTCGGCTATTCGCTGCGCGCCGCGCTGGACCACCCCGGCGTCGGCGAGGTCGTGGTCGTGGAGCGCGAGCCCGCCGTGATCGGCTGGAACCGCGAGGGGCCGCTCAAGGATGTCCACGGCGACGCCCTCTCCGACGAGCGGGTCACCGTGGTCGAGGCCGATCTGGTGAAGTGGTTACGCCGGACGGAAGAGCGGTTCGACGCGCTGTGTCTCGACATCGACAACGGTCCTGAGTGGACGGTCACGGACGGCAACGCGAAGCTGTACCAGAAAGACGGGCTCGACATGCTCGCCGCGCGGCTTCGGCCCGGCGGCGTGCTCGGGGTCTGGAGCGCCGAGTCGGTTCCGGCGTTCGCGAAGCGGCTGCGAGCGCGATTCGGCGAGGTGCGGGAGCTGAAGATCCCGGTGCCACAAGGGGAACCGGACGTGCTGTGGTTCGCGCGGGTGTAGCGGACGCCGCGCGGGTCAACGCTCGCTGGTGCGACACGGTGTGCCGGTCACACGGACTCGCCGGCACGTTCGGCCCGCGCTCCTGGAGATCGGCACGCCGGACACCGCCGCTGTACCCGGACGCGGTGACCCTGACACCGGACGCGTCGGTGTCGGACGTGCTGGACGGCATCGACACGTCGCCTGGCTGTTCGGTCAAGGACAGTTTCGGTTGCCTGGACCTCTCCGAAGCGGGCTTCGAGGTGCTCTTCGAAGCCACCTGGATCGCGCGGGAGGTCCGGATGCCGCTCGAACCGGGCTGGTCCCGGGTGCCGGACCAGTTCGACGATTCCTCCGTCGCGGTGTGGTCCGACGGTGTCTCCGGCGTGACGGCCAACCGTGACGGCGACTTCGCCGGACTGTCCAATTTGTACACTCGCGGCGATCCCGACGACGCGTGGCGCGGCGCGACCTCGGCGGTCGCCACGACGTTTCCCGGCCTGCCGATCACCGGCTACGAACGCGGTGACGACCTCGCCGCCGCCCGGCGGGCCGGATACACGGCGCTGGGACCGCTGCGGATCTGGCTGAAATGATCGGACCATGGAGATCACCACCTGGCACCTCGAACAGACCTCGCCGGACGACCTGAGCGCCGCCAAACCACCCGCCACCCCAGTCACGGTCACCCGCGCCGAACTGGTCAGCCCGGAACTGAACCGGTATCTCTACACCGCCGTCGGCGGCGACTGGTTCTGGCTGGACCGGCTCGGCTGGACTTGGTCGCAGTGGATCGAGTGGCTGGACAGGCCCGGCGTCGAGACCTGGGTGGCCTACGCGCAAGGAACGCCGTGCGGGTACTTCGAACTCGACGGCAGCGCCGAAGGCGATCTTGAAGGCACTGTCGAACTCGCGTATTTCGGCCTGCTGTCGTCCTTCGTCGGGAAGGGCATCGGTGGGTATCTGCTGACCGTCGCGCTCCGTGAGGCATGGGCGCTCGCGGAACGGTGGCCCGGCAAGACGGCGACGCGCCGGGTGACGGTCCACACCTGTACTGCGGACGGCCCGGCCGCGCTCAAGAACTACCAGGCGCGCGGCTTCCGGATCTTCCGCACCGAAGTCGGGCAGGAAGACCTGCCCGCCGAGACGCCGGGGCCGTGGCCGGGAGCCGAGAAGAAGTAGCTACTCCGCCGGAGCCTTGACGGCTGCCTTCGCCGCCTTCTTGAACGCCCGCACCTCACCGAGGGTCTTCGTGTCGACGACGTCCGCGATAGAGCGCCGCGAGCCGCGGTCGCCGTACGCACCGGCGGCCGCGCGCCAGCCCTTGGGCTGCACGCCGAGCTGTTTGCCGAGCAGCGCCAGGAAGATCTTGGCCTTCTGCTCGCCGAAACCGGGCAGCGCCTTGAGTCGCTTGAGGACCTCGGGCCCGTCCGGCTTGGGCCGCCCGGAGGTCCAGATCCCGGCGGCGTCGCCGTCGTAGACCTCGACGATGTGCTGGGCGAGGTCCTTCACCCGGCGGGCCATCGAGCCGCCGTAGCGATGGATCGCCGGCGGGACCACGCAGAGTTCGACGAAGGTTTCGGTGTCCATCGCGACGATCTTCTCGATGTCGAAACCATCCATCCGGTCCGCGATCTTCTGCGGCCCGCGGAACGCGTGCTCCATCGGGAACTGCTGGTCCAGCAGCATGCCGACGAGCAGCGCGAACGGGTCTTCGCTCAGCAGTCGGTCCGCTTCCTCGTCCCCGACCAGGTGCAATGCGCGCGTCATGTGCACAGGATCTCACGACCGGACCGGGGTGTGCGTCCTCATCCGTGTGGGTCGACGAGCAGGTCCGCGGCCGCCGTGGTGACGGCGGCCGACACCGCCGCCAGCGCGGGGGAGTCGAGTTTCCACTGCTGCCAGAACAGCGGTACGTCGATCGGGTGGTCCGGGTCGAGACAGACGAAGGTGCCGTCGCGCAAGCGGTCCCCGATCTGCGCGACCGGCACCATGCCCCAGCCCATCCCGGCCGCGACGGCGTCGAAAAACCCTTCGGACGAGGGAACGTAGTGCCGCAGCGAACTCGCGATCGTGCCGCGTTCACGAGCGAAGCGGTCCTGAAGGTCGTCGCGGCGGTCGAAGACGACGACAGGGGCTTCGGCGAGGGTGAGGTCCGTGCCGAGCTCCGGGCTCGCGACGGCCAGGTACCGCATGTGCCCGAGCCGGTGCACCGAACAGCCCGCGACCGGATCCGGTGACGACGTCACGGCCGCCATCACCAGCCCCTCCCGCAGCAGGGTCGTGGTGTGGTCCTGATCCTCGCGGTGCAGTTCGAAGCAGATCTTCTGCTCGGGCGGCACCCGCGTGAGCGCCGGCAGGAACCACGTCGCCAGCGAGTCGGCGTTCACCGCGATCGGCAGCCGGACCGGTTCGTCGCCGGCGGTCAGGCCGAGTTCGGCCCGGGTGTCGGCCTCCAGCAGGGCCAGTTGACGGCCGAAGCGCACGACGGCCTGCCCGGATTCGGTCAGGCGCACCGGTTTCGTGCGGATCAGCAGTACCCGCCCGGTGCGCTGTTCGAGCGCCTTGACGCGTTGGCTGATCGCCGACGGTGTCACGTGCAGTGCCGAGGCGGCGGCGTCGAACGTGCCTTCGTCGGCGACCGCCAGCAGCGTCCGGACGAGGTCGAGCGGCAGATCGGTCATCATGAGCGCTAATGTTACGTAAGAATCTTTAGCTGTACTGTTGACCCGCCGCTTCCTAGTGTCCTTCCCATGGGAGACGTTCTGCTCAGCGCCGCCGCCGGTTTCGGCGCCACCATGGCCCTCATCGTCGCGATCGGCGCGCAGAACGCCTTCGTGCTGCGCCAAGGCATCCGCCGGGAATCGGTGCTCGTGGTCGTCCTGATCTGCATCGTCTCGGACGTCATCCTGGTGAGCCTCGGCGTCGGCGGAGTGGGTGCGTTGGTGGGGGCCTCACCTGAAGCGCTGACCATCGTCGCCCTGGTCGGTGGCGCTTTCCTGCTCTGCTACGGCGCTCTCGCTGCCCGTCGCGCGTTCAAGCCGGCGGCGCTGGAGACCGGTGGCCCCGAGACCGGCGGATCGTTGCGCCGCATCGTGCTGACCACGCTGGCGCTCACCTGGCTGAATCCGCACGTCTACCTCGACACCTTGCTCCTGCTCGGCGCGATCGCCGCGGGGCACGGTGGCGGCCGGTGGGCGTTCGGCGTCGGTTCGGTGCTGGCGAGCGTGCTCTGGTTCCTCGTGCTCGGGTTCGGCGCGAGGCTGCTCAGCGGGTTCTTCCGCAAGCCGTCGTCGTGGCGGGTGCTGGACGGACTGGTCGCCGCCACGATGATCGCCCTCGGCGTGACGCTGGTGGCCAGCGCCTGATCGGTTGCGGGGTGCCGCGGGCAGTTGTATGCATGAGTCATGCATGAATGGACCGCACTCCTCTCGGCCCTCTGCTTCGGCACCACCCATTTCGTCAGCGGAGTGCTGTCGAAGCGCGCTCCCGGGATGACGATCTCGCTGTACGCGCAGGTCGGAGGCACCGGGCTCAGCGTGGCCGCAGCGCTGGTCTTCAGCGGCCCCACCACGGCGCAAGCGCTTGCGTGGGGCGCCCTTTCCGGCCTCGGGACCGGCGTCGGCGTCGCTTTCCTTTACCGCGCGATGGGCCGGGGCGTGATGAGCGTCGTCGTCCCGGTCAGTGACCTCGGCGCGGTGGTCATCCCGGCCGCGGTCGCCGTGCTGGCCTTGGGCGAACGGCTGTCCGTGCCCGCCGCCGCCGGGATCGTGCTGGCGCTGCCGTCGGTGTGGCTGGTTTCCCGAAGCGGTGACGGACACGGCTCCGCGGGAGTGGCCGACGCGCTCATCGCGGGGGTCGGGTTCGCCCTGCAGTTCCTCGCCATGGCCAGGGTGCCCGCCGACGCCGGGTTCTGGCCGATCGCGGTCAGCCGGGCGGTGTCGGTCTGCGCGATCGTCCCCCTCGTGCTCCTGTCGTCGGCGGCGTTCCGGCTGCCCAGCGCGACGGCCGTGAAGGCGGCCGCCGCCGGGGCGCTCGGCTCGGTCGCGATCCTGCTGTACTGGTACGCCACGCAGCGGCAACTGGTCGCCGTCGCGACCGTGCTCACCGCGCTCTATCCGGCGATCCCGGTCGTGCTCGCGATGCTCTTCCTGCGCGAGCGCGCCAACCGGGCGCAGGTCGCCGGGCTGATCGGCGCCGGTGCCGCCGTCGGCCTCATCGCCATCGGATGATCACGGCAGGCGCGCGAGATCGTCGGCGGTGAGCACGAGGTCGGCCGCGGCCGCCGAATCGCGGATCGTCGCGGGCCTCGTCGAGCCGGGGATCGCGATCACCGACGGCGACTTCGCGAGCAGCCACGCCAGGCAGACCCGCTGCGGGCTGACACCGTATTCCTCCGCCACGGCAAGGAAACCCGCGTGCGCCGCGCCGATTCGCGCGGCCCCGGAGATGCCGCCGAGCGGGCCCCACGGTAGGTAGGCGAGCCCGAGTTCGGTGCACAGCGCCAGTTCCGGCTCGTGCGCCGGATACGCGGGTGAGTGTTCGTTCTGCACCGAAACGAGCTTCTCGCCGAGGATTTCGCGTGCTTCGAGTATCTGCGCACTGGACACATTGGACACCCCGGCGAGCCGGATCTTGCCTTCGTCGGCCAGGTCCTTGATCGCGCCGACGGACTCCGCCCACGGCACGTTCTCGTCGGGCTTGTGCAACTGGTAAAGCCCGATCGTGTCGACGCCGAGCCGTTTCAGTGAGCCTTCGCAGGCGTTCTTGAGATGCGTGGGTGTCCCGGTGACGGTCCACGAGCCGTCTCCGGGCCTGCCGCGTCCGCCCTTGGTCGCGACGAGTACCGCGTCCGAGTCACCGCCGTAGGTGGCCAACGCGTCGGCGATCAGCGTCTCGTTGTGCCCGGTTTCGCCCGCGTGCCAGTGGTAGGAGTCGGCCGTGTCGATGAGGGTGACACCGGCGTCGAGCGCGGCGTGGACGGTGGCGATCGCGCGGTCGCGGTCGGGGCGGCCTTCGATCGACAACGGCATCGCGCCGAGGCCGATCGCGCTGACTTCGACGTCGCCGATGGTGCGGTACTGCATGGTCAAAGTGCCTTTCGGAGTTCTTCGACGACTTCGCCGAGCCAATCGGTGGTGGAGGAGAAGGAGAAACCGAGACCGGTCGCGCGGGAGGTGTCCAGGACGGCGTACCGGTCGAAGGAGTACGGCGAGGCGTCCCGCTCGACGATCCGGAACCGCGGCTCGGCCACGATGGCACGGGCGATGTCCGTCGCGGACAGCTTTCCGTGCGAACCGGCGTTGATCGCCCCGGTGAAGTCCGCTTTCGTCGCCCAGGCGAGGAAAGCGGCGATTTCCCGCTCATGAATGAACGTCGCCGGCCGTGGTTCCGCGTGGACGCCGACGGCGTCACCCGCGTCCAGCCGTTCGACGTAATGCCGCAGCCGTCCGGTGAAATCATCGCCGCCGAGGACGTGCGCGACCCGTACCGAGGCGAACGGCACATCCCCGGCGGCGAAGACCGCTTCGGCCTGCCGTTTGCCTTCGCCGTAGTGCGCTTCGAGGAAATCCCCGTCGTGCCAAGGAAGTGCGAAGTCGGCGGACGGCAGGGCGACCAGCGATTCGGTCATCGGCGCGTCCGTCACGACTTGGTCGTAGACCTCGATCGTGGACGTCATCACGTACCGGTCCGCGCGGATCACCCGGCGCGCGATATCCGCTTGGACCGGGGTGTAGCAGACCTGGTCGAGCACGACGTCGAAGGAACGAGAACCCAGCGCGGCCTTCAACCCCGCTTCGTCGTCGCGATCGGCGATCAGATGGGCGACGCCGGACGGTGCCGGCGCGGAGCCGCGGTTGAGCACGGTGACGTCCAGCCCGGCGTCACGCAGCCGCTCGACCACTCCGCGGCCGAAGTACCGGCTCCCACCCAGAACGAGCACTTTCTTCATGTTCACCAGTGTTACCCTGGCGATCCAGGCGTTTGAAGGGGAAATAATGGGCGTATCGGCCGAATCACTGAAAGAACAACGGCAAAATCCGGCTTCCACTGAAAGCTCACTGGACGTGATCGACAGGCGACTGCTGGAACTCCTTCAGGAGGAAGGCCGCATCACCCTGAGCGAACTCGGCCGCCGCGTTTCGCTGAGTCCGGCGGCCGTCGGCGAGCGGGTCAAACGGCTCGAAGCCGACGGCACGATCACCGGCTACGCGGCGCTCGTCTCGCCGTCCGGCGTCGGCCTCGGACTGCGGGCGTTCGTGCGGATGGCGCCGCACAGCGGGTTCACCGTCCGGCATCCGCGTACGCGGAAGCTCATGGACCGCCCCGAAATCCTCGAACTGCACCATGTGGTCGGGGAGGACTGCTGGATCCTCAAGATCGCCGTCCGCGACACCACGCACCTGGAAGACCTCCTCGAAGACCTGTCCACGCTGGGCGCCACGACGACGTCCATCGTGATGTCCAGTCCGATCGAACGACGGGTCCTGCTGCCCTTGTGATCTGTCACAAGAAGAGGCAGTCAAGTCTGGTTTTTGTCCTGGTTCTCGCCATTGGTTTGTGACGGATGATGACTCGCATCACATACTGACGAGTAACCGGAGGCAGGGATGCGGGTTCGGGTCACCAACGGCGGTGCCACGAAGATCAGAAGGATCCTCACCACGCTTGTCGCGGCTTTGACGTTGACGGTCGCCGCCCCCGCGGTGGCGGACGCCGCGACGACGAGCGGCTGGAACGACTGGTCGTGCCGTCCGAGTGCGAAGCATCCCGAGCCTGTCGTGCTGGTGCACGGTCTCGGCGGCAACGCGACGACCAACTGGTTCTATCACGCGCCGAAGCTCAAGAACGCCGGTTACTGCGTCTACTCGCTGACCTACGGCGCCACTGTCCTGGGTGGACAGTTGTTCGGCGGGCTCGGCTCCATGCGGAAAAGTGCCGTCGAACTCGACGCGTTCGTCGACCGCGTGCGTTCGAGCACCGGCACGGACAAGGTCGACATCGTCGGGCATTCCGAGGGTACGACGATGCCCGCGTACTACCTCAAATTCGGGGGTGGCGCGGAAAAGGTGAAGCATTTCGTCGGCTTCGGTTCGAACTTCGAGGGCACGTCGCTCAACGGCCTTTCCGAGCTGGCCAGGGCCGTCCTTTCGGTGCCCGGCATCGACCTGCTCGCCGACGGGGTGTGCGGGGCGTGCCGGGAATACCTCGCGCCGTCGGCCTTCCTCGACGATCTCGCCCGTGGCGGCGTGAGCGTGCCGGGGCCGACCTATACGAGCATCGTCAGCCGCCACGATCGAGTGGTCACGCCGTACACCAGCGGTGTGCTGGGCGAACCGGGCACGACCGACATCGTGCTGCAGGACCGGTGCGCGACGGATCTGCCCGGTCACCTGAGCCAGGCGATCGACCCGAACGTGACGGGCCTGATCCTCAAAGCGCTCGATCCGGCGAACGCGCCCGCGCCGGCGTGCGTGCCGTTCTTCGCGCCGCTGTAGACCTCAGGGTCTGGTCGCGTGCACCACGAACACCGACCGGGTCCGGTCCGGCGTTGCGACGTCCAGGCGGTTGACCGTCACCTCGGTGAACCCCGCTTCGGAGGCCAGTTCCGCCGCCTCGTCCTCGGTTTCCGGCAGCTTCAAGTCAGTGGGGACGATGGCGGCGAACGCCGCCGAGGGCCGGAACGCCGACGCCAGTGGCAGGCTGAAGCCCACCCGGCCGCCGGGGCGCAGCACCCGCAGCCAGTCGCGGAGCGCGGCCGCGCCGAGGAAATGCAGCGAAGACGCGCACAGCACGACGTCCGCGCCTTCGTCCTCGACCGGCGACGGAACCGCCGAGGCGACCTGCCAGGTGATGCGCTTGCCGGGATCGTGGGTCGCCGCCTTCGCCTCGGCCTGGGCGATCATGCCCGGTGAGATGTCGATCGCGAGGACCTCACCCGGCTCCAGGCGCAGCGCGGCGAACGCGGCCACGCCGGTGCCGGTCGCGACGTCGAGAACGCGTTCGGGAGCCGTGCGGCCGAGGCCGTCGACGAGCGCGTCGGCGACGAGGCCGTGAAAGGTGTCTTCGTCGTAGTGCGCGGCGATACCGTCGAAGAGACCGGCCGCGATTTCCTCGCTCACGGCCTCGACCTTATCGGGCAACCGGCGTCGTCCGGCGAAACCCAGGTCGGCGCGGTGATACCAGCACAGCTCCGGGTCGCCTTCGAGCCAGCAGAGCAGGACGTCGACGCCGTCGAGGTCGGCGGGGAAGTCGATCAGGAGCGGAGCGAACCCCTTCAGCTCCGCGCCGGTCCGCTGGACGGTGGTCATCAGATCGTCCAGCCGGGCCTGCGCGGCCTTCCACTCCGGCATCCCGCCGAGCGCGGTCTCGCGGCCGCCCGGGCGCAGGGACGCGGCGAGCTCGGCCGCGTCGGCACGCAGGCGGACGAGCTCGTCGAGCACGGGGCGTAGCCGGGCGAGTTCGGCGCGGGCTTCAGGAACGGTGAACAATCCCATGCGCCGATGGTCCCAGTCCGCTCAGCGGCGGCGCCGGGCGAGTCTCGCCGCGAGGCCCGCGCCGATCAGGAGGAACCCCGTCCCGAGCAGTCCGCCGATGAACAGCCAGCTCGTGACGCCGTAGGTGACATCGTTCTGTGGCAGGTACTTCACCAGCCGGAAGCCCCATTCGGGCACCGCGGCGGCGGCCACGCCGGGTGCGACGCCCCAGACGAGGCCGCCGACGATCGGGCCGGTCGCCGAGAGCGCGCCGAGCAACCCGACCGCGAGCAGCAGGATCCCGCCGCCCACCAGCAGACCGATGCCGAAGACGTCACGCTGGGTGCTGAGGGTCGCCTGGACGAGCATCTGCTGCCGCAGGCCGCCCCAGGCCAGCAGGCCGAGGGCGACCGGCGTCAGGATCAGGCCGCCGGCGCCGCTGAGCACCCGGCGCACGCCGCGGCCGGCACGGCTGTCTTCGGCGACCACGTCGTCGTCGAAGGGCTCGTACGGTTCGTACGACTCGACGTCCTCGTAAGGCCTGCGAGGGTCCTTGGGCTGCTGGTCGTACTCGCCGTACTCCTGGTAGTCCTCGTCGTCGTACTCCGCGACGTACCGGTGCGATGACATGGGCGGGCCACCTCCCTTAACCGGACTACGGATGCCAGGCCCGCCCGGTTCACATCGATCTCGCCCGGGAGCGCGTTTAGCCCGCTAAACGCGCTCCGGGGCGGCGGCGGGTGAGGGTGCCGACCAGGCCCGCCCCGACGAGCAGGACCCCGCTTCCGAGCAGGGAACCCATCACCAGCCAGGTCGCCAGGCCGACGCCGAGTTCACGGCCGCCGATGTCGTACATGAGGCCCAGGAGATCCGAGGAGCCGGCGAGAGCGGTCAGTCCGGGCAGCACGCCCCACATCACGCCGCCGATGACCGGACCGAGCCCGGACAGCGCCCCGAGGAGTGCGACGCCCAGCAGGAGAAGGGCGCCGAACAGCAGCAGGATCAGTCCCATGGGGTCCTCGCCGACGCTGTAGGCCTGCGCGAACACGCGCTGCAGCCGCGAGCCGCCGTAGATCACCATGCCGAGCGCGACCGGCGTGAGCAGCACGCCGCCGAGCGCGCTGATCACCCGAGGCACCGCGCGGCTGCTTTGCTTAGGCTGGAGGTAAGGCTCCGGCGCCGGCTGCTGCTCGTGGGGCGGCACGGCGTAGGGGTTGGTGGACATGGAGACCGCCTTTTCCGAGGACCGGGAGAGAAGTGCGGTTCGATGATGTCGCGGTTTCGCGGGTCCCGTGACGGCCGGATGGCCGTCGTCCGACCGGGTGACGTCGGCCACATCGGCCTCGTGGAGACTTGATGCCGACCACTACTGGAACCATCCAGGACCGCTAAGCAGTACGCTTGTACCGCTACCGGAGATTTCAGAAGAAGAACGCGAAGATCCGCGGAAGGAGCACCGCTGCTCATGGCCAAGATCAAGGTCCAGGGCACCGTCGTCGAGCTCGACGGCGATGAGATGACCCGCATCATTTGGCAGTTCATCAAGGACAGGCTGATCCACCCGTACCTGGACGTGAACCTGGAGTACTACGACCTGGGCATCGAGGAGCGGGACCGCACCGACGACCAGGTCACCGTCGACTCCGCCAACGCGATCAAGAAGCACGGCGTCGGCGTCAAGTGCGCCACGATCACGCCGGACGAGGCGCGTGTCGAAGAGTTCGGCCTGAAGAAGATGTGGCTCTCGCCCAACGGCACGATCCGCAACATCCTCGGCGGCGTGATCTTCCGTGAGCCGATCGTCATCCAGAACATCCCGCGCCTGGTGCCCGGCTGGACCAAGCCGATCATCATCGGCCGCCACGCGCACGGTGACCAGTACAAGGCGACCAACTTCAAGGTCCCGGGTCCCGGCACGCTGACCATCAGCTACACCCCGGACGACGGCTCCGAGCCGATGGAGTTCGAGGTCGCGAAGTTCCCCGAGGGCGGCGGCGTCGCCATGGGGATGTACAACTACCGCAAGTCCATCGAGGACTTCGCGCGCGCCTCGCTGCAGTACGGCCTCGACCGCGAGTACCCGGTCTACATGTCGACCAAGAACACCATCCTGAAGGCCTACGACGGCATGTTCAAGGACGTGTTCGAGGAGATCTACCAGGCCGAGTTCAAGGCCGACTTCGACGCCAAGGGCATCTCTTACGAGCACCGCCTGATCGACGACATGGTCGCCGCCGCGATGAAGTGGGAGGGCGGCTACGTCTGGGCGTGCAAGAACTACGACGGTGACGTGCAGTCCGACACGGTCGCGCAGGGCTTCGGCTCACTGGGCCTGATGACGTCGGTGCTGCGCACCCCGGACGGCAAGACCGTCGAGGCCGAGGCCGCGCACGGCACGGTGACCAGGCACTACCGCCAGCACCAGCAGGGCAAGCCGACCTCGACCAACCCGATCGCGTCCATCTACGCGTGGACCCGTGGCCTCGAGCACCGCGGCAAGCTGGACTCGAACCCGGAGCTGATCGGGTTCGCGAACAAGCTGGAGCAGGTCGTCGTCGAGACCGTCGAGAGCGGCAAGATGACCAAGGACCTCGCGCTGCTGATCAGCAAGGACCAGCCGTTCCAGACCACCGAGGAGTTCCTCGCGACGCTGGACGAGAACCTGGCCAAGAAGATCAGCCAGGGCTGAGTCTCTCGCTAAGTACGTGAAGGCCCCCTTCATTGCGCTAGACGTCAATGCCAGGAACTTAAGGGCAGCGGCTTGGCTTGTTTCTGGTGCGCTTGCCCAGCTCGGGAAGCTTCCCCGGTCGTAACGGCCCGATGCGAGCGACAGTCGGCCGCCGACAAGGTGTGGGAAGTCCGTGAAGGCCTCCTTGCCTACCTTGAAGGTAGGTAAGGAGGCCTTCACGGACTTAAGGATACGGTCAAACAGTAGCTAAACAGACATTTCTACTTGACTTGTGTCCCTTGTGGACGATGGGGAACGGCGGGTGCCACCCCTTAAATCCCTGGCATTGGCGCTAGATGCGGTGAAGGGGGCCTTCACGTACCTCGGCCCGGCGTGTGACGGTGGGTAGTACACGCGCCGTCCGGTTGGCGCCTCCGGGTGGTTGGCATTCCGGGATCTGGGCGACCGCCCCGGCTTCTGCCACTCTGTTCGAGGAAGAAAACGATTCCCTTGTTCGAGGAGTGACCACCATGGCCATCTCGAAACCGGTTTTGTTCGCCGGCGGCGGACTGGCGTTGATCGTCATCGTCGCCATCTCGGGTCAGGACAGGGAGTCAAGCGCATCGAGCCCGACCGGTTGCCAGGTCGTGGTGACGGCCGACGTGCTCAACGCCCGCGACACCCCCGGCGGTCAGAAGATCGTCGGCAAGTACGTCAAGGACGCGAAGATCGACGCCCAGCCGGTGGTCGAGAACGGCTTCCGCAAGATCGCCGAGGGCAAGTGGGTCTCCGCCCAATACGCGACCCCGGTCGAAGGCTCCAAGTGCGGCCCGTGACCCCGCCCAGATCGCGTTCAGCCCGTTAAAGGCGACCCGCCCGCCAGATCGCGTTCAGCCCGCTAAAGGCGACTTGGTGCGGTCCTGCGCAGATCGCGTTCAGCCCGCTAAACGCAGGTGGGTGCCCTCTTCGGCCGCCAGTACCTCGCCACTGAACTCCCTCCGTGCCTCGGCCACCGAGACCTCGCGGTCGGAGCCGGGCCAGAAGTGGGTCAGCAGCAGCCTTCGGGCGCCTCCGCGTTCGGCCCAGTGCCCGGCCTCGCCCGCCGTCGACACCAGCCGCGGCGTCTCGGCGGGAGAGGGCCCCTGCAGGGTGGCGTCGGCGATGAGCAGGTCGGCGTCACGCCCCAGCTCCGCCAAGGCCGGGCTTGGCCCGCTGTCGCCGGTGTAGGCGACGGTGAGCCCGGGCGCCGTCAGCCGGACGCCGTAGTTCGGCACGTGATGCGGCAGCAGGAACGTGGTCATCCGGAACGGCCCGATCTCGCGCGGCGGGCCGAGTTCGAACACGTCGAAGATCGTCGTCGGATGCGGTCGTGGCTCCAGCACCTCCAGCCGCCGGACCGTGCCCGGTGTGCAGTGCAGCGGGATCCTCGGCTCATCAGGCAGGCCGTAGGCGCGGGCCCGGCCGAGCGCGCTCACGTCCGCGCAATGGTCGGGATGCTCGTGCGTCACCACCACCGCGTCGACCCGGCCCTCGGGGCAGTGCTGGAACAGCCTCGACGCGGCGCCGTAGCCGAGGTCCAGCACGATCCGGAAACCTTCGTGGACCAGGAGGAAGCCGGCGCAGGCACGGCCCGGTTCAGGCCAGGCGCCGCAGCTGCCCAGCACGGTCAGCTCGCTCATGCGCGCAGTTTCGCAGAACGAACGCCCTGACGGTTCTGTCGGACCCTCCGGGTAGCGTGCGAAGGGTGCTGACCGTCTCCACTGTGAATGTCAACGGCCTCCGTGCCGCCGCGAAAAAGGGCTTCGTCGAGTGGCTCGGCTCCACCAAAGCCGATGTCGTCGCCTGCCAGGAGGTCCGGGCCGAGCTCAAGGAGCTCCCGGCCGGTGCCGCCGCGCCCGAAGGCTGGCACGTGGTGCACGCGCCGTCGGCGCAGAAGGGGCGCAACGGCGTCATGCTCTTCAGCCGGGCCGAGCCGGACGAGGTCCGCATCGGGTTCGGCGAGCCCGAATTCGAGGACAGCGGCCGCTACGCCGAGATCCACCTGCCGAACGTGGTGGTCGCCAGCCTGTACCTGCCCAGCGGTGACGTCGGAACCCCGCGCCAGGACGAAAAGGAGCGCTTCATGGCAGCGTTCCTGCCGTATCTCGTCGACCTGCGAGCCAAGTCCGAGGCCGACGGCCGCGAGGTCGTCGTCGTGGGCGACTGGAACATCGCCTACGACAGGATCGACCTGAAGAACTGGCGCGGGAACCAGAAGAGCTCGGGCTTCCTCCCGGAGGAGCGGGAGTGGCTCGGCCGCGTGTTCAGCGAGGCCGGTTATGTCGACGTCCAGCGCAAACTCGACCCGGAAGGCCCTGGCCCGTACACCTGGTGGTCGTACCGCGGGAAGGCGTTCGACAACGACACGGGCTGGCGTATCGACTGCCAGATCGCCACCCCCGGCCTTGCCGAGCGGTGCACCTCGGTCGTCGTCGAGCGGGCCGTGTCCTATGACCAGCGGTGGTCCGACCACGCGCCGGTGACGGCGACCTACTCGGGCTGAGCAGGCACCCGGTGATTCCGGAGCACGGCCATTCGCCGTGACCTCCGGGATCCGGTCACGCACAATCAGGAACAGGAGGTGGCGGTCATGCACGAGTCGATCGAACTCAAGAAGCACGAGATCGAGCAGCTGTGCCGGGCACACTCAGTGCGCCGCCTCGAGCTGTTCGGCTCAGCCGTGAGTGACAGGTTCGACCTGGGGTCCAGTGACGTCGACGTGCTTGTCGAGTTCGATGCCGGGCCGGGGTTCGACTACTTCGGTACCTACTTCGAACTGAAGGAAGGCCTCGAGCCTGTCCTGGGTCGTCCTGTTGACCGTTGCAAGACGCGTAGGTCCGACCATGCGCCGGTGACGCCGATCTGCTCCGGATAGGCTGCAAGCCGGGAGAACCGGGGGTCGCGATGGAGACGAGCGAAGCCAGGCGTATCGAGGCGACGAACGCCGAGCGCTACCAGATGTCCGGCCAGTACGGGTGGGAGTTCAGCCCGGACGCGCCGAACCTGCTCGAACGCTGGACGGTGCTGCCGTTCAACCAGCGCGGCGACAAGCGGATGGCGTTCGGCGCGCTGAGCGGCGCGTACAACGGGCTTCGATTCAGCGTTTTCGACTACCACCGCCGCCCGACGGTCACGAGCGTGCACACGCGGTGGACCAACAAGAAGGTCAACGAGCTCGAAACGATCTCGATCGACTCGGTCTGGGCGGTCACCCTGCCCGCGCCGATGCCGAACTTCCAGATCGTGTCGAGCATCGAATCCGCTTGGGACGTCGAGCAGTATCCCGAACCCGCCACCGCGGACCGGAAGTTCAACCGCTGGTACAAGCTGATCGACACCGATCCGAACGTCGCGGTCCAGATACTGACACCGCAGGTCGCCGCCACGATGCGGTCGTTGAAGCTGCACACCTGGTCGCTGGCGGGGGCGGAACTGGTCTACGTCGAGAATCCGACGTTCGGCCGGACCAAACCGGATGACGTGCTTTCGACGCTCGGCAGGCTCGCGCAACTGGTGCCGTTGCTGCCTTTCCATCTCGGTGGCGCGCAGCCCGCCGCGCCGCAACCGCAGTCCCAGTACCCGCCCCAGCCGCAGCAGTATCCGGCCCAGCCGTATCCGCCGCAGAATCCCGGGTATCCGCAGCACTATCCGCCCCCGCCGCAGTACGGCCAGCCGCCGTATCCGCCGCAGCAGCCGGGATATCCGCCACCCCAGTACCCGCCGCAGCCGTATCCGCAGCCCGGATACCCTCCGCAACCCGGGTCGTACGGGCCTCCGCCTGGTTACCCGCCGCGCGGCTACTGACGGTTCTTCGCGCTCTCTGTCCACACTGGACTTTCGACGAAGTGGTTGTCGAACTTTTCCTGGCTGTCCAAGAGATCCTGGACGGTCGCTTCGCCGTGGCCGACCTTCTCCAGCAGCCTGAAGTAGTCGAACCGTTCGACACCGGGGACGAACACGATCAGCACGTCCGCCGATGAGCCCGTCGCCGCGCGGAAAGCGTGCGTCGTCAGCGGCGGGACGACGAGCATGTCGCCCTCGGAAACGGTGACGATCTCTTCTCCCACAAGGACTTCCATCCTTCCGCCGAGCATGAAGAACAGCTCGGAGGATCCGGTGTGGTAGTGCGGCGCCGCACCGTCGGCGCCGACCCCCAGCCGTGTTCTCGCGCTGCTCATGACGCCACCCGTGGTCGAGACGTCGGCGAGCAGGGTGACGAAGTTCGGGGCGGCGCCGACGGTTTCGGCTTCGGCGGCGCGGACGAGGACGGCTTCGCGGGTTTCGCTGCGCTGAGTCATACCGCGATAGTTCCATCGCTGATAGTTCGCTGTCAAACTATCTCCCGTCGAATAGACTGTCGTCGTGAGTGAAGAACGAAACGCCGACGCGATCGACGCGGTGGTCGGCGCATGGCGGCGGGAACGGCCGGACCTGGATCTGACCGCCATCGGGGTCGCCGGGCGCCTCGGCCGCGCGGTGCTGCTGACGACGCCGATGGTGGAGGCCGTGTTCGCGAAACACGGGTTGAAACAAGGAGAGTTCGACGTGCTCGCGGCGCTCAGGCGGTCCGGGAAGCCGTACACGCTGATCCCGTCCGAGCTGTCCGCGACGCTGATGATGTCCAGGGCCGGGATGACCAGCCGGATCGACAGGCTGGAATCGGCGGGACTGGTCGAGCGCGCGCTCGATCCGGAGGACCGGCGCAGCTTCCGGGTCACGCTGACCGAGCGCGGCTACGAAGTCGTCGACGCCGCGATGACCGAGCACACCGCGAACGTCACGAAGCTGCTCGCGCCGCTCGGCGAGGACATCGGCGTGCTGGACGCTTCACTGCGCCGGCTGCTGATGTCCCTCGAAAACTGAAGGGGCCCTTCGCCGCGGGTGACGCGGCGAAGAGCCCCTTAGCTCCCTGGATGGATCAGCAGTACAGGTTGCCGCCGGGGTCGACGCCGAGGATGCCGGTGAACTGCTGGTACTTGCTCACGCGGCTCTGCACCTGGCCTGGGTTTCCGCCGTTGCACTCGAGACTCCCGTTGATGCTGCGGATCGTCTCGCCGAAGCCGCGGCTGGTGACCATCGCGTCGTGCGGGGTCATCGTGCCTGGGCCGCTCTGAGTCATCCAGTA
Source organism: Amycolatopsis sp. NPDC039088 (assembly GCF_055598845.1). Lineage (NCBI taxonomy): Bacteria > Bacillati > Actinomycetota > Actinomycetes > Pseudonocardiales > Pseudonocardiaceae > Amycolatopsis > Amycolatopsis sp. NPDC039088. The sequence continues at coordinate 400,920 of NZ_JBVKAE010000002.1, forward strand.
CCAGATACCGGTCTTCCAGGCGACCGCCGCGTCGTTCTGCACCAGCCACGGGTTGGTCAGCAGCGGCAGGCCCAGCGCGTCACCGGCGGCTTTGTAGTTGAAGTTCCAGCTCAGCTGGATCGGACCGCGGCCGTAGTAGGCGGCGTTGCCCGCCGGGCAGCCGTAGGGCTGGGTCGTGTCGCAATAGTGCGGGTAGTTGGACGTGTCCTGTTCGACGACGTGGACCAGGCCGCCGGTCTCGTGGCTGACGTTCGCCAGGAAGGCGGCCGCTTCCTGCTTCTTGACGGTGTCGCTGCCGATGCCCGCGAAGGCGGGGTACGCGCTCAGGGCGGTGACCAGGCCGTTGTAGGTGTAGAACGAGTTCCGGCTCGGGAACATCTGGTTGAACTGGGCTTCGCTGACCACGAAGCCGGACGGGTTCGGTGGGTTGGTCGTACCGCCGCCGCAGGCGCCCTGATCGGCCCATACCTGCGCCGTTCCCGGCGTTTCGTTCTGTGTCCACCACTTCGCGGACCAGTTGTGCCCGTTGTGGGAGGCGGTGTTGCCGCCCCAATAGACCGAGCTCGCGTTCCACGGCGCCACGCAGTCCGCCGCGGCGGCGGACTGGGCCGGAACGACCACGGCGACCGTGGTGGCGGCGAAGGTGGCGGCGACCGCCACGAGAATGCGTCGAAGAGACATCGGTGGCTCCTTCGTACGAGGGGACCATGCAGGGATAATGGTCTATACCTTTTAAGGGGTATGGCCAACAGGTATAGACCATTGCGCGCAAGAAACCAACCGGCGAAAGCCGGATCGTGCCTGTTCGGCCGCATAATGACGGCGAAGCGGTCCAAGCAGTCCGGTTTCGGCGGAACCGCTTCCGTCCGCGGCACACTTTGAGGAGAGGGGTGCTCGAAAGACCCCCCTTGTGAGGGGCTACTCTCGTGCCCCGAGTTGATCAGAACCGACAGGTCTTGACACGCTCGGTAGTTTTTTGACCAGCAACCTGGAAATGCTCACTCGTTCGGGTTAGCGTTCCGGTTCGGCAATGTCACGTCACGGGAGGCACTCCGGTGCGGAACCCAGTTCATCTCCTGATGCGGTCGGCTCTGCCCGCGGCCAGGGCCGCGGCGGTCGTCGCGATCCCTGTCGCGCTGCTCGTCGCGGGCGCTGTCCCGGCGTCGGCGGCGGAGTCGACGACGCGCTCGGAGATGGCGTTCGGTCTGTTGGGCCCGGTCGGCCTGATCGCCGTCGCCCTCGGCATCGTCGGTATGGCCTTCGGGGTCTTGCGTCAGCGCCGGAAGGCGCGCGCCGCCGCCGTGGGTGTCGCCACCCCGGTCCAGCCCGTCGGCCAGGACGTCACCGCGATGGCCGAGGCAGTGCTCGCCGAGGACGACGGCCTCGCCCGCCCGCAGCGCCCCTGACCTGCACCTTCTCGGCTCAGATCGCGTTTAGCCCGCTAAAGGCGAGTCGGGTGGTGGGCGGAGCGGATCGCGATTAGCCCGCTAAAGGCGACTTGCCGGATTTCTTGGGTAGGTACACCTAGTCCGGCCCGGATTGTTTAGCGGCGCGCTGATCGCCACGCTCAGGTCCATGACGGTGACGCGGCGTCGCAGCCGGCCCGGTGATCCTTTCCCCCGTGCCCTGGACCTGGCGATCACGGAGAGCGGTCTCGGTCTCGACCGGATCCGCCACCGGCTCGCCCAGCAGGGTGTCCGGGTCAGTGTCGCGACCTTGAGCTACTGGCGAACAGGAAGAAGCCGCCCCGAGCGGTGCGACTCCCTGAAGGCGGTCGCGCTGCTGGAGCGGCTCTTCGAACTTCCGCGCGGATCCTTGCTGAACCGGCTGGGCCCGCGTCGCCCCCGGGGGCGGTGGGGCGACGCGGGAACCGGATCAGACTCCGGCGTTGGTGCGGATCCAGCTACGGAAGTAGGGGACGTCGACGTAGATGGACGGCCCGGTCGCGCAGGTGCTGCTGTTGTTCCCGGCGCGGCTCGTGGCGCCGACCAGCTGCCAGACACCGTTGACCTGCTTGATCTGCGGGCCGCCGGAGTCGCCGTAGCAGGCGCCCGAGTTCCCGTTGGGGTTGTTGGTGCAGATCTCGCTGGCGCCGCTGATGCCGAGGCACCGGCTGTCGGCGACGATCGAGGTGTTCAGCTCCTGCAGGGTGATCGGGGCACCGCAGCCACCCTGCGGGGCGCAGGTCTGGCCCCAGCCGATGATCCGCGTCGCGGTGCCGACGGCCCCGGACGTGTCGGCGATCGTGACCGGCGCCTGCGAAACCGCCGTCGAGAGGCGCAGCAGCGCCAGGTCGGCGCTCGGGTGGGCGATCCGCTGGGCCACGCGGGCCACGGTGCCGCCGCTGGTGCGGTTCGTGGTGCCGACGCGTACCTGGTACGGCGTGCCGCAGTGCTTCGCGGTGACCACCCAAATCGAGCTGATCAGTGAGCCACCACACTGGTGACCGCCGGAGCTCGACTGCTGCGACACCATGAACGAGTAGACCTGGGTCGCGTTGCCGCCGCCGACGATGTTCGGCTGGACGCCGCCGGTGGGCTCGGTCGCGGTCGCGACGCCGGGGAGCGAGAACACGGCCGCGGCCGCGATGGCCAAGCCCATCAGCAGGGATCGTGCCTTCATCTGGGTTCTCCTTCGGTGTGGCCGGAAGATCCGGTGCCATGAACGCTAGGAACCGGGCTCCTCGCTCAGAACCGTCGGAAGTATGTGGCGTTTAACCGTTTAGACCGTTCGGCCGGGGTGACCTCCGGTGACCCGCCACGGCGCGGCCTGACAGAATCCGGGCGTGTCCGACGAACTGAAGCGCCCGCGGGTGCTCTCCGGGATCCAGCCGACCGCCGACTCGTTCCACCTGGGCAACTACCTGGGTGCGCTGCGGCAATGGGTGCGGCTGCAGGACACGCACGAGACCTTCTACATGGTCGTCGACCTGCACGCGATCACCGTCGAGCAGGACCCGAAGGTGCTGCGCGACCGTACTCGGCGCTCGGCGGCGCAGCTGCTCGCGCTCGGCGTCGACCCGGCCCGCAGCGCGCTGTTCGTCCAGAGCCAGGTGCCCGAGCACGCCCAGCTGAGCTGGGTGCTGGAATGCCAGACCGGCTTCGGCGAAGCGAGCCGGATGACCCAGTTCAAGGACAAGGCCGCGAAGCAGGGCACGGATCGCGCCAGCGTCGGCCTGTTCACCTACCCGGTCCTGCAGGCCGCGGACATCCTGCTGTACCAGGCGAACGAGGTCCCCGTCGGTGAGGACCAGCGGCAGCACCTGGAGCTGACGCGCAATCTCGCGCAGCGGTTCAACAACCGCTACGGCAAGACGTTCACCGTGCCGGAACCGCATATCGTCAAGGACACGGCGAAGATCTACGACCTGCAGGACCCGACCGCGAAGATGAGCAAGTCCTCCTCGACCGGCAACGGCCTCATCGAACTGCTCGAAGACCCCAAGAAGTCGGCGAAGAAGGTGCGCTCGGCGGTCACCGACACCGGCCGCGAGATCGTCTTCGACGCCGAGAACAAGCCGGGCGTCTCGAACCTGCTGACGATCCTCTCCGCGTTGACCGACCAGCCGATCGCCGAACTCCAGACCTCGTACGAGGGCAAGGGCTACGGCGATCTGAAGAAGGGCGTCGCCGAGGCGTTCGTCGAATGGGTCACGCCCGTTCAGGCACGCGTCCAGTCCTATCTGGACGACGTCGCCGAGCTCGACAAGGTGCTGGCCCTCGGTGCGCAACGGGCCAGGGAAGTCGCTTCGGTGACGTTGCGGAACGTCTACGCGAACATCGGGTTCCTGCCCCCGGCGGGCTAGCTCGCGTTGCGGGCCGCTCTGGGCGTGGTTAGCGTCTACTGGTGGCGAAAGATGACGGCGTGAAGCCGGAAGAGGACAAGCTGTTACCCCGTCTCCGGCGAAAGTACGGCTGGCTCGATCACCTCATCCGGGCGAACGACGCCTTCACCGAGCGCTACGGCAACCACTACGCCGCCGCGATCACCTACTTCAGCGTGCTTTCGGTGATCCCGATCTTGATGGTCGCCTTCGCGGTCATCAAGATCGTGCTCGCCGGCGACCAGACGGTGACGAACCAGCTCGTCGACGGCATCAAGAAGTCGGTGCCGGAGGGGCTGAGCGATCTGGTCGGCAGCATCATCAAGGCGGCGCTGGACTCCGGCGGCGGTATCGGGATCTTCGGTCTGCTGCTCGCGCTGTACTCCGGTGTCGGCTGGATGTCGAACCTGCGTGACGCGCTGACCGCCCAATGGGGCCAGGAAAAGCAGAAGCTCCCGCTGGTCTCGACGACGATCAAGGATCTGCTGTCCCTCGTCGGACTCGGCGTCGCGCTGGTGGTCTCGTTCGGTCTCACCGCGGCGGGCAGCGGGGTCGGACGGTTCCTGCTCGAACTCGTCGGCCTGGAAAACCAGGGCTGGGCCGTGTTCCTGCTGAAGGTCGCGACGATTCTGCTCGGCCTCCTCGCGAACACGCTGGTGTTCCTGTGGGTCATCGCGAGGTTGCCGCGTGAGCACGTCGCGCTGCGCAGTGCCGTCAAGGGCGCGGTGTTCGCCGCCGTCGGTTTCATCGTGCTTCAGCAGGCCGCGACGTTCTACCTCGGCAGCGTCACGAAATCGCCGGCGTTCGCGTTGTTCGGCCCGGTGATCGGTCTGCTCGTGTTCGCGAACCTGGTTTCGCGGTTCCTGCTGTTCGTCACCGCGTGGACGGCGACCGCGAAGGAGAACATGTCGACGGTCATCGAGCCACCGGCCCCCGTGGCCATTCACCCGAGGGTGACCGTGCAGCAGGGGCCGGGCCTCGGTGCCGTCGGCGGCGCTTTCGCGACCGGCGCGCTGTTGGGCTGGCTGGGCCGCCGAAAGTCCTGACCGGGGCCGCTACTTGCTCGCCATGGCCTTTTTGCGCTGATGGCCGACGACGAACGACGCCACGATGATCAGGAAGACGACCAGCGTGATGATCCAGCCGATCGTCCCGAACGGGTCTTCGGCCGCGACCGCGGCACCGCTGTTCGACGCGCCGTCGGCGTTGGGTGCGGCCTTGGCGACGCCGGTGTCCACGGTCTCCGCCGGTTTGTAGTCGATCCGCCCGACCGATTCGGCCTTGTCCTGGCGCAACGCGATGCCGTAGTCGAGGAGCTTCGCGGCCTGCTCGGTGACCCGGGTCGGGCGCTGCTCCGCGCGAAGCATCACGACGGCGACACGGTGGCCGTTCTGGAGCGCGCCGCCGACGTAGGTGTGGCGCGCGTCGTCCGTGAAGCCGGTCTTCCCGCCGAGGAATCCGGGATAGGAACCGAGCAGCTTGTTGTCGTTGTAGATCGTGATGGCCGGTTTCCCCGCCGTCGGCGGGATTTCGAACGACTTGGTCTTGACCACCTGCGCGAATTCCGGCTGCCTCATCCCATAGTGGAAGATCAGGCTCATGTCGTAGGCCGAGGTCGTCATGCCGGGCCCGTCGAGCCCGGACGGCGTCGCGGCCCGCGTGTCCGTGGCGCCGATGCGGGCGGCCAGCGCGTTCATCTTCCCGACGGTGACGTCGACACCGCCCAGCACGGTGGAGAGCGCGTGCGCCGCGTCGTTGCCGGAGTGCATCAGCAGCCCGTGCAGCAGTTGGTCCACTGTGTACTGACCGCCGGCGGCGATGCCGACGCAGGTGCACTCCTGCTCGGCGTCCTCCTTGGTCGGGACGACGACCTTGCGCGGTGGTAGTTCGGTGACCACGACCAGCGCGAGCAGGGTCTTGATCAGGGAAGCGGGTCGCTGACGGGCGTGCGGATCCTTCGCCGCGATGATGTCGCCGGTTTCGAGGTCCTGCAGTACCCACGACGCGGCGGTGGTCCCCTCGGGCGGGTTCAGCGCGCGTTTGGGGAGCACGAGCCCGCATTCGGCCATCCGCTCGCCGCCGACCGGGGCGGGTGGGACCGGCAACGGCGCCGGAACGGCCTCGCCGGGGCGCGGCTTCTCGGAGGTGTCGACGGGCGGCGGTGGCACCGACTTGTTCGCGCACGGCTGCGCCTGGTCTGGAGGCTTCGGGGCGGCTGTGGCCACCGGCGTCACCGCGAGGGCGAGCACACCGGAGACGAGGACCAGGAGCGACCGGGAGATAGCGCTGTGCACCCGAGCAATGTAGCGTCGCGGCGCCCGCTGCATACTCAGGGGCATGCGCATTTCGCGAGGTACTTCGATGTTCCTGCTGGGTTTCGGCGTGTGGTCGTGGATCATCTGGATCACGTTCGCCAAGAATCTCTGGGACAGCGACCGCGCCTGGGCCGCCGACGGCTCGCCCACCGCCTACTTCATCGTGCACGCGGTGCTGACGGTCGTCTCGTTCGTGCTCGGCACCATCATCGGCCTGATCGGTCTGCGCACGCTTCGTGGCGCCAAGTCACGGGACGCGGAAAAGGCTGACGCCTGATCAGGTTTGCCGTCCTTTTGACGGTGGCGGGCCCGGCGTCGGCTCCTTAACGTTCACTCCACCGAATCATGGAGGTTGAATGTCCCGGATCAGACGTCTGCTCGTCCCCGCGCTCGTCGCGGCGGCGGCGGGAACCGTGTTCGCGGCCCCGTCGGCGAGTGCCGCGCCCGCACCTCAGTGCGACACCGTGAGCGCGCCGTTCAACTACGTGGTGCTCTACAACCCGCGTACCCCGGAGCGGAAGGTCGACACCGAGCTTCGCGCGAAGTGCGGCGAGAAGGTGGCGTACTACCCGGAGATCGGCGTCGCGGTGGCGACGTCGCGCAACGCCGACTTCCAGGCGAAGATCGGCGTTTTCCGCGCCTACTCGGGTGGCCGTGACGTCGCGTTCCCGCCCGCGGCTTCGGCAAGGGCGACCCGCTCCGCGGTGGTCGACACCAAGGAAACCGAAGAGACCACCAGCGTCGCCGTCGACGAGGACCTGTCGGCCCAGCAGTGGGACATGCGGGCGATCCAGGCACCCGAGGCGAACAAGATCTCCGGTGGCAGCAACTCGGTGACCGTCGGCGTGCTGGACTCGGGCATCGAGCCCACCCACCCCGCGCTGAAGGCGGCACTGGACCCGAACACGTCCGCCGGCTGCAACTCGGGCGCGCCCGACACCTCGCCCGCCGCCTGGGCGCCCACGACCTCCGACCACGGCACGCACGTCGCCGGAACGATCGCGGGCAAGGACGCCGCGCGCGGCTTCACCGGCATCGCGCCCGGCGTCAAGCTGGCGTCGGTGAAGGTCGTGAACGACGACGGCCTGATCCTTCCCGAGGCCGCGGTGTGCGGGTTCATGTGGGCCGCGAAGCACCGCTTCCCGGTCACGAACAACAGCTACTACATCGACCCGGGCATGTTCTACTGCACGAAGGAGCCGGGCGACGCGGCCGCGTTCGAGGCCGTCCGCCGCGCGGTGGTCTACTCGACCGGTCGTGGTGTCCTGAACGTCGCCGCCGCCGGCAACAGCGGCTTCGACCCGGACAAGCAGACCACCGACCCGAACCGCCCCCACCCGATCGACGAGAGCTGCGGCATCCTGCCCAAGGCCATCGACGGCGTCGTCAACGTCTCGGCCATCGGCTACGCGGGCACGAAGTCGTCGTACAGCAACTACGGTGACGACGTTTCGGTCACCGCCCCCGGCGGCGACCGCGCCCAGCTGCCGCCCGCCGGCCAGGGTGTGGGCTGCCCGCTGTCGACGATCTTCAACGGTGGCTACGGCGCCAAGTGCGGCACCTCGATGGCGTCCCCGCACGTCGCCGGTGTCGCCGCGCTGCTGGCGTCCCGCTACCGCCACGCTCCGCCGCGGCTGCTGACCTGGCTGCTGGAGCACCAGGCCGACCCGGTCGCGTGCGGCACCGCGGCGCCGGTCTGTGAAGGCACGGAGAAGGACAACTCGTTCTACGGGCACGGCCGCGTCAACGCACTGGACGCGGTGAAGTAGTTCCTTTCGATTGTCCCCATTCCGTGAAGGCCTCCTTGAGGGACCCAGGGTCCCTCAAGGAGGCCTTCACGGAACATCAGGCGGCACGGGAGACGAGGCCGACGAGTGGGCGGGGGCGTGCGGAGGCGGCGAGGTGAGCTGCTTCCAGCTCGGCCAGTACTCCAGCGGGGTCTTCCAGCAGTTGAGAAGGCAAGGTCTGTACGACAGTGATCCCAGCGGTCGCATAACGCGTGTTGCGTACGATCGTGCGCTTGTAGTCCTCGCGGTAGAAATGAAAGTCGAACGAGTCGATCTCCCACGCCAATGCGACGTCATCCCACCAGGCATCAGGACGGCCGACGTATTCGCCACTGCTGTCACAGATCTTCGGATTCCAGTGGCTTGGCTGGAAGGCGAGGCTACGGCTCAGAATCTTCGCTCTTGCCTCCGCTACGGAGCAAAGATCCTTCCACTCGCCGAGAATTCGGCGAGGAATCGCCGTTCCCCGTTTTGAGCCCGTGTTCAGTTCACGAGCAAGCGCTTCGGGTGAACACCGACCGCGCTGAATCGCTTCGACAAGGACACTGCCCACGGATTCGACCGACTGCAAGCGGCGGCAAGCGTCGGTGGTCGCGCGCACGAGCGGCGCCAGTGGGATCCCGCCGCGCGTATGCGGTTCCGGTAGCCGATGAGTTCGCTCGACGGTCACGAACCCGGCGCTACGGATTTTGCTTTCGTGCGGGATGAGTACGTGAACATCGGCGTCAGGCGGGAGTTCGCGCGGTCGCAGACCATGCCGACGGCAAGCCTCCGTCCCGGTCACCAGTGCACGAGGCCCCGCGTACAGCAGCGCGGCTATCACGCGCTCATCGGACGTCGGCGGAGCCTTGTGAAGAAGGATGATTCCCGGAAGCAGGCGCTGCCATGGACCACCTGGAAGGCATCTTCGGTAGATGACCTTGCTGCTCATGTCGAGCGATTCCAAGGTCGTTGCCCTGATGACGCCGTGTCGGCTTCGCTGATCGAGCAGTTCGGGGTGCTCAGCCCATCTGCCACGCTTGTTCATGATCACAGCGTGGGTGCGGCGGCTCCACGATCACCAGAGGCATTTCGCTGACCTGTGGATAACCCGCCCTTTGTGGATAACTTCCCGAAATCCGTGAAGGCCTCCTTGAGGGACCCAGGGTCCCTCAAGGAGGCCTTCACGGACAGAGCGCAGAAGTGTCAGACGCGCTTGAAGAGGAGGGCGCGCTTGACTTCCTGGATCGCCTTCGTGACCTGGATACCGCGCGGGCAGGCGTCGGTGCAGTTGAACGTCGTCCGGCAGCGCCACACGCCTTCGGCGTCGTTCAGGATGTCCAGCCGCTCTTCGGCGCCTTCGTCACGCGAGTCGAAGATGAACCGGTGCGCGTTGACGATCGCGGCCGGGCCGAAGTACGAGCCGTCGTTCCAGTACACCGGGCACGAGGAAGTGCAGCAGGCGCACAGGATGCACTTGGTCGTGTCGTCGAACCGGTCGCGGTCGGCCTGCGACTGGATCCGCTCGCGCGTGGGCTCGTTTCCATAGGCGATGAGGTACGGCTTGACCGCACGGTACGCCTCGAAGAACGGGTCCATGTCGACGTAAAGGTCCTTGAGCGTCGTCAGGCCCTTGATCGGCGCGATGGTGATGACGGTCTTCTTGCCGCCGGTCTCCAGCAGGTCCTTCATCAGGACCTTGCACGCCAACCGGTTGATGCCGTTGATCTGCATCGCGTCGGAACCGCAGACGCCGTGCGCGCACGAGCGCCGGAACGAGAACGTCCCGTCGATGTAGTCCTTCACGTAGAAGAGCAGGTTCAGCAGCCTGTCGGTGCGCTGCGCCGGGACGTCGTAGGACTCCCAGTGCGGCTCGGTGTCGACCTCGGGGTTGAACCGCAGGATCTTCAGCGTGACGGTGATCGGCGTGTGGTCGGAGGACACGGCCTCCGACTTCTCGGGGGTTGCCGTGGTCATCAGTACTTCCGCTCCATCGGTTCGTAGCGGGTGAAGGTCACCGGCTTGTAGTCCAGTCGGATGTCGGCGGACAGCTCAGAACCCTGCTTGTAGGCCATGGTGTGCCGCATGAAGTTCGTGTCGTCGCGGTTCGGGTAGTCCTCGCGCGCGTGTCCGCCGCGGGACTCCTTGCGCGCCAGGGCGCCGACGACGAGGACTTCGGCGAGTTCGAGCAGGAAGCCCAGCTCGACGGCCTCGAGGACGTCGGTGTTGTACCGCTTCCCCTTGTCCGACACGGTGATCCGGCCGTACCGCTCCTTCAGCGCCTGCACGTCGGTCAGCGCCTGCTTCAGCGTGTCCTCGGTGCGGTACACCGAAGCGTGCGAGTCCATCGTGCGCTGCAGTTCGGTGCGGATGTCGGCGACGCGTTCGTCACCGTGCTCCGAGAGCAGCAGCGACAGCTGGTCTTCGACGATCTTGGTCGGGTTCTCCGGCAGCTCGACGTGATCGTGGTTGAGCGCGTACTCCGCGGCGGCGATGCCGGCGCGGCGGCCGAAGACGTTGATGTCGAGCAGCGAGTTCGTGCCGAGCCGGTTCGAACCGTGCACGGAAACGCACGCGACCTCGCCGGCGGCGTACAGGCCGGGGATGACGTTTTCGTTGTCCCGCAACGCTTCGCCGTGGACGTTGGTCGGGATGCCGCCCATCACGTAGTGACAGGTCGGGAACACCGGCACCGGCTCCTTGACCGGGTCGACACCCAGGTAGGTCCGGGAGAACTCCATGATGTCCGGGAGTTTCGCGTTCAGCGTCTCCTCGGGGATGTGCGTGACGTCGAGGACGACGTAGTCCTTGTTCGGCCCGCAACCACGGCCCTGCAGCACTTCCTGCACCATCGACCGGGCGACGATGTCGCGCGGCGCGAGGTCCTTGATGGTGGGGGCGTAGCGCTCCATGAACCGCTCGCCGTCGGCGTTGCGGAGGATGCCGCCTTCACCGCGCACGGCTTCGGAGATGAGGATGCCGAGCCCGGCGAGACCGGTCGGGTGGAACTGGAAGAACTCCATGTCCTCCAGCGGCAGGCCCTTGCGGAAGATGATGCCGAGGCCGTCACCGGTGAGGGTGTGCGCGTTCGACGTCGTCTTGAAGATCTTGCCCGCGCCGCCGGTGGCGAACACGATCGACTTCGCCTGGAAGACGTGCAGCTCGCCGGTGGCCAGCTCGTAGGCGACGACGCCGGAAGCGGCCGGGTTGCCGTCCTCGTCCGGGGTCAGGATGAGGTCCAGCACGTAGAACTCGTTGAAGAACTCGGTGCCGTGCTTGACGCAGTTCTGGTACAGCGTCTGCAGGATCATGTGCCCGGTGCGGTCCGCGGCGTAGCAGGCGCGGCGGACCGCGGCCTTGCCGTGGTCACGGGTGTGCCCGCCGAAGCGGCGCTGGTCGATCTTGCCCTCGGGCGTCCGGTTGAACGGCAGGCCCATCTTCTCGAGGTCGAGGACCGCGTCGATGGCTTCCTTCGCCATGATCTCGGCGGCGTCCTGGTCGACCAGGTAGTCGCCACCCTTGATCGTGTCGAAGGTGTGCCACTCCCAGTTGTCCTCTTCGACGTTCGCCAGCGCGGCGCACATACCGCCCTGGGCGGCGCCGGTGTGCGAACGCGTCGGGTAGAGCTTGGTGAGGACCGCGGTGCGGGCACGCTGGCCGGATTCGATGGCCGCGCGCATGCCGGCGCCACCGGCGCCGACGATCACCACGTCGTACTTGTGGAACTGCATGAGGACTCCGCTTAACGTGTGGTGGGCGTCAGTTGGCCGAGATACCGGGATCGAAGGTGAAGATCACCATCGTGCCGACGGCGAGGATCAGCACCATCGAGACGTAGAGCACGATCTTCAGCCAGAACCGGGTGCTGTCCTTGCGGGCGTAGTCGTCGATGATCGTGCGCAGCCCGTTGCCGCCGTGGATTTCGGCGAGCCACAGCATCGACAGGTCCCAGAACTGCCAGAACGGCGAGGCCCAGCGGCCGGCGACGAAGCCCCAGTTGATGCGGTGCACGCCGCCGTCGAGGATGTTCATGATGAACAGGTGGCCGAGCACCAGCACGATCAGGGCGAGGCCCGAGATGCGCATGAACAGCCAGCTGTAGAGCTCGAAGTTGCTCCGCCGGGCGGCGGGGCGCTTCGGGGAGCGCGGCTTGTCGAGTGCGAGAACTTCGGATGCCATGGTCAGTTCCCCCCGAAGAGCGTCTCGACGGTGCGCTTCATCATGAAGAAGGCACCGGGAATCATCACCACGACCCAGATGGCCAGGATGGTCCAGAGCATCGGCTTCTGGAACTTCGGTCCCTTCTCCCAGAAGTCGACCAGCATGACCCGGATGCCGTTGAGCGCGTGGAACAGCACCGCGCCGACCAGGCCGACCTCGAGGAGGTTGACCAGCGGGGTCTTGTAGGTCTCGATGACCTCGTTGTACGTGTCGGGCGACACGCGCACGAGCGCGGTGTCGAGGACGTGCACGAAGAGGAAGAAGAATGTCAGCACGCCGGTGATGCGGTGCAGCACCCAGGACCACATACCGGGGTCGCCCCGGTAGAACGTCCCTTGCCGGCGTGAGGCACCCGCCCGATCGCTCGCTGCCGCCTCGGTGGCGGTGCTAGCCGTGGTGGACATCGGTGAACGGCCTCCAACGTCATGGCTTGGGCCCGCTGACCGCTGGTTTCCGCGCCTGCCGCCGGGACGTCCACTGGGGACGGCTCCGGCGACGGTGCCGAGATCATGGTCATCGAGCGTGGATGAAAAAGATGCTAGACCCGGACCTCACGGTGGGCTCACCTCCGGGTTCGTCTGTGTGATGGACCAGACATCACGCCCCGTCGCGAGTGGCGGTGGCGAGTCCGTTCCGATTCGTCGCTTACGCCCCGAGACCGGTCGTTCACGACGCCGGACATCGGATCTCTCTCAGCGGTACATCGCGGAGCTTGTCGGCAGGATCGGCCGAATGAGTCGTCATGCCTGCGAATCATTGACGAGGTATATGTCATATCTTACGTTCAAGCCGGACAGACATCCGATCACTCGGCCGAGTTCACGATGGGGTGACCATGGGCCAGCCTGCCGGCTTCCCGCGACGCGACCTGCTCGGCGGCACCGTCGCCGGAGTCCTCTTAGGAGCGCTTCCGGGGACGGCGTCGGCCGATCCGCCGGAGAGGGCCGAATCGCGGACCGGCTGCCACGGGATGAGCACGGACGCGGAGTGGTCGCGGTTCCTCGCGGGACAGGATCCCTGCTGGGAGCGGCTGCCGCGCACCTGGTACGAGGGGCCGTTCCTGGGCAACGGTTTCGTGGGCACGCAGGTCTATCGCGACCAGGGCGCGCTCGAATTCACCGTCGATCACAGCGAATCCCAGGACCATCGGCCCGCCTTCGGCAACGAGTGGGGCGTCGCACGGCTCCCGATCGGGAAGGTCCTGCTCACACCGGTGGGTGAACTCACCGGAGCGAGACTGCGCCTCGACCTCTGGAACGCCGAACTCACCGGGACGGTGACCACGGACAAGGGCACGCTGGAGATCCGCGCGTTCGTGCACAGCACCCGGGATCTCCTGGTGGTGGACGTCGCACCGAGCGCGGGAGAACGAGGGTTCGGGCTCACCTTCGCGCCGGTTCCCGCGGTGAGCCCGCGCATCGTCCGCGAGCAGCCGCCGAAAGGCTTCGAGCCGAATCCGCCGCCGGTCACCCGGGTCGAGGGCGAAACCACCGTGGTCGTCCAGCCGCTCGTCGCCGGCGGGCAGAACGCGACCGTCTATCAAGTGCGCCGGGCCGCGCACGGCGGCCGGACACTGTTCCTGTCGACGGCGCACAGCCATCCGGGCACCGACGCCGAGGCAAAGGCGCGGTCGGTCGTCGGGGGAGTGTCCACCGTGGACGCGCTGGCGGGGACACATCGGCGCTGGTGGCATGCCTTCCACCGGCGGAGCTTCCTGTCCATTCCGGACGCGAAGCTGCAGGGTTTCTACTGGATCCAGCTGTACAAACTGGCGTCCGCCGCCCGCGCCGAAGCGCCGATCATGGCGACCACCGGGCCTTGGCTGGAGCCGACGCCGTGGCCTTCGGTCTGGTACAACCTCAACGCCCAGCTCGAATACTGGCCCGTGCACGGCGCCAACCACCTCGAACTCGATCCGATCCCGCGCACCATCGCCGAGAACCGGCAGACACTGATCGACGGCCTCCGGCCCGAGTACCGCGCCGACTCGATGGGACTACGGCGCAGCGCCGACGCGCGGTTCGCCGACGCCGGGTTCGTCGGTGTCCCCGGGCCGGACGCGGACGCGGAGATCGGCGATCTGCCGTGGCTGCTGCACAACGTCTGGCTGAGCTATCGCCACACCATGGACGTGGCGATCCTGCGCGACGTCCTGTTCCCGGTGCTGCGCAAGGCGATGAACTATTACCTGCACTTTCTCGCGCCCGGTGCCGACGGTCGTCTGCATCTGCCACCGACGTTCTCACCCGAGTACGGCCGCGCGCCCGACTGCCATTACGACCTCGCGCTGATCCGGTGGAGCTGCCGAACCCTGTTGGACGCGGCGAAGACCTTGCGTATCAACGATCCACTCGCGCCGAAGTGGCGGGAAGTGCTCGAAAAACTGGTCGACTTCCCCGTCGACGAAAACGGCTTGATGGTCGGCGCCGGCGTCCCGTTCGCCAAATCCCACCGCCACTACTCACATCTTCTCGCGGCTTATCCGTTGTATCTGCTCAACGTCGACGATCCCGCGCAGGCGGAGCTGATCTCGAAGTCGCTGGCGCATTGGATCAGTTTCGAAGGCGCCCTGCGGGGGTTCAGTTTCACCGGTGCGGCCTCGCTTTCCGCGGCGCTGGGACGCGGGGACGACGCGCTGAAGCAGTTGCGCGAATTCGTCACGCGGTTCGCGCAGCCCAACACCATGTACTACGAAGCGGGCCCGGTCATCGAAACGCCGTTGTCCGCCGCGCAATCGATCCACGACATGCTGTGCCAGAGCTGGGGCGACACGATCCGGATCTTCCCCGCCCTGCCCGCGACCTGGCGCGATGTCACCTTGCACGACTTCCGGACACAGGGCGCGTTCCTGGTCAGCGCGGTGCGCGAGGCCGGGGTCACGAAGTTCGTCCGCGTCCGGAGCCTGGCGGGCGAGCCGCTGAAACTCAGGCCGTCGATCCCCGGGAAACTCGAGGTCGAGGGCGCGCGGCACTGGCGGCAGCGGCCCGACGGCACGGTGATCATCGAGCTCGCTCGCGGCCACGAGGTGCTGGTCTATGCCCAAGGGAGGCGGCCGGACACGAGGATCGCGCCGGTCCCGATCTCCGAACCCGCGCCGCCGTGGGGACTTCCCGCGCTGCCGCCCGCCGGAGACCTGGTCCTGGTGGATCTCGCCGCGGTGCTGAACTCCGACGGCGTCACGAGCGAGTTCTACCTCGGGGACGGCGATTTCGACGGCGGAGGCAACACCTATCCGGCCGCTCAGCTGCCGCAGACCGGGCAGGTGACCGACGACGGCGTGCCGTTCCTGTTCGTCAACGGCAGCGAGGGCACGCCGAACAACGTCGTCGGCGCGACGATCCCGTTGCCCGCGGGAAAGTACGCGACCTTGCATCTGCTGGGCGCCGCGGACACCGGCAACGCGGTCACCGCGATCACAGTGTCCTATGTGGATGGCTCGGCCGACGTGCCCCTGCGCCTCACTGGATGGCGTTCCGCGGCGGCCTTCGGCGAGAGCGAGGCCGTCACCGCCGATCAGCTGCACTCCCGCGCGGGTGTCCAGCCGGTGAAGCTCGCGATCTTCCATCAGCGTGTCCCGCTCGACCCGGCGCGTCAGGTCGTGTCGGTCACGCTCCCTGCCGCCGCCACCCCGCGACCGCATGTCTTCGCGGTCACCCTCGAGAAGGGAAAGTAGCCATGGAGAACCTCGACCGCCGGAAGGCGCTCATCCTGGGCGCCGGGGTGCTCGGCGCGGCCGCGCTCGGTACCGGGACGGCGGAGGCGGCGACCTGGACGCTGAAGTGGAGTCCCGATCCGGTGAAGGACGGTCTGCGCGCGTTCGAAGGTCTGGAGGACGACCGCGCCGGCTCGCATCCGGGCGTCAAGCACATCTACCCCGAAGGCGACCACTGGCGCTTCGACATGCACACGCGAGATGTCGACACATCGACAGACCGGCAGCGCAACGAGGCGAAGGGGATGCGCGACGGCGACACGACGTACAAGATCCTGCGCGACCAGACCTGGCGGATCTCCTACCAGGCCTTTTGGCCTGCCGAGCTGACCGCGACGACGGCGTTCACCCACCTGTTCCAGATGAAGGTCCCCGATGTCGGCCCTCCACAGTGGACCCTCACGCCACGCCAGAAGGGCGGCAAAGGGGTGCTGACCATCGCCGGTGACTCGGGCGCTGAGGCCGACCTCGCCGACTACGCGCCGCTGCAGAACAAGTGGATCGACGTGTCCTGGGAGTTCAAGGCGTCCCACAGCGGCTACCTGCGCTGTGTGCTCAAGGACGGTTCCAAGACCGTCGCCGACGTCCGGAAGGCCGCGGATCTGTGGCGGGACGTGAACTATCTCCGGCCGAAGTGGGGCGTTTACCGCAGCCTGGAGTCGTCCGGTCTGAAGAACTGTCACCAGAACATTCGCGGGCTGAAGTCCTTCCAGCTCGTGTGAGGAGCCGGGTGCGTGCTCACCGACGGTGGCGAAGGCGCCGAACGTGACCAGGGAGCCTTCACGCGACTACTCCGTTTCGATCACCGTAAGTACTCCATTCGTCGCGCGTACGACTCATGAGTAAACGTTTGTGTTACGTAGCGTGCCTTTCCTATGGCGGCTAAGCGGCCGTTAGGTACCGTTCCTCGGTCGACCCGGCATTCATCGCCGGGCCGTTTCTTCGGACCATCCGCTGGATCAGCGGGGAGGGAGACACACGTTGCGTCGCATGCGTGGAACCGCGCTGGCCGCCGCTGCCATGGCCGGTGCTCTGGTACTGGCTGGGTGCGCGAAGGATTCCGGAGCGGGGAACAACAACAACGCGAGCACGGGGGATCAGTCCGCCAGCTGCGTGACCGCGCCCAAGCCGCCCGCCGCGGCCGCCGCCTCGACGAGCACCAGCCAGGCCGGCGAGAAGGTGGACGGCAGCAAGCTCAAGGTCGCGCTGGCCTTCGACGTCGGCGGCCGCGGTGACGCGTCGTTCAACGACTCCGCCGCCGCCGGTACCGACAAGGCCAAGGCCGAACTCGGCGTCACGTCGGTCACCGAAAGCACCGCCGCCGCGACCGAGGACGAGGCCGCGAAGTCGCAGCGTCTCGACCAGCTCGCCTCGCAGGGCTTCAGCCCGGTCATCGCGGTCGGCTTCGCCTACGCCAAGGCCGTCGGCGCCATCGCGCCGAAGTACCCGAACACCCAGTTCGCGATCGTCGACGACGACTCCGTCAAGGCGCCGAACGTCACCCCGCTGGTGTTCGCCGAGGAGCAGGGCTCGTTCCTGGCCGGTGTCGCCGCCGCCTACAAGTCGAAGAAGTGCCATGTCGGCTTCGTCGGTGGCGTCAACACGCCGCTGATCCAGAAGTTCGAGGCCGGCTTCCTCCAGGGTGTGAAGGCCGCTTCGACCAAGGCCAAGATCGAGGACGAGTACCTCACCCCGGCCGGTGACTTCTCCGGGTTCCAGGACCCGGCGAAGGGCAACGTGAAGGCCGCCGCCCAGATCGCCAAGGGCGCGGACGTCGTCTACCACGCCGCCGGTGCCTCCGGTAAGGGCGTTTTCGAGGCCGCGAAGTCGAACAACGCCATGGCCATCGGCGTCGACTCCGACCAGTACAACCAGAAGACGGTCGAGGCGTCGAAGGACGTCATCATCACCTCGATGCTCAAGCGCGTCGACGTGGCGGTGTTCGACTACCTCCGCGCGCTCGCGAAGGGCGACCTGACGTCGCTGCCGAAGCGGTTCGACCTCAAGGTCGACGGCATCGGCTACGCCACCTCCGGCGGCAAGATCGACGACATCAAGGACGTCCTCGAGGGCTACAAGGCGCAGATCGTCTCCGGGGCGATCACCGTGTCGGACAAGCCGCAGAAGTAAGGTTCTTTCGCAGCGGGGCTCGGGAGGGTAACCCCTTCCGAGCCCCCACCTGTTTACTCCCATGAACTGGATGGCTTCTTCATGAACGCTCCCCAGGCCGAGGTCACCGACGCCCCCGACCGGGGTGAACCGGCCGTGCAGCTGACCGGGATCACGAAGCGATTCCCCGGTGTCGTCGCCAACTCCGACGTCAACCTCACCGTCACCAAGGGCGAGGTGCACGCCGTCTGCGGCGAGAACGGCGCGGGCAAATCGACCCTGATGAAGATCCTCTACGGCATGCAGCAGCCGGACGAGGGCGACATCGCGATCAACGGCGAGCCGGTGAAACTGCGCAATCCGCAGGACGCCATCAAGGCCGGGATCGGGATGGTCCACCAGCACTTCATGCTGGCCGACAACCTGACCGTCGGGGAGAACGTCTTCCTCGGCGCGGAGAACCTGCACGGCATCGGCCGCGCCGCCAGGGCCAAACTGGCGGAGTTCGCCGAACGGGTCGGCCTCCACGTCCGGCCGGACGCGCTGCTGGAGGAACTCGGCGTCGCCGACCGCCAGCGCGTGGAGATCGTCAAGGTGCTCTACCGCGGCGCGCGGATCATCATCCTCGACGAGCCCACCGCGGTGCTCGTGCCGCAGGAGGTCGACGCGCTGTTCGAAACCGTCCGCGCCATGCAGAAGGACGGCTTCACCTTCCTCTTCATCTCGCACAAGCTCGACGAGGTGCGCGCGATCGCCGACACGGTCACCGTGATCCGCCGCGGCACCACCGTCGGCACGGCCGATCCGAAGACGATCACCTCGCGCCAGCTGGCCGAGATGATGGTCGGCTCGGAGCTGCCCAGCCCGGAGACCCGCGAGTCCACCGTGACCGATCGTGCCGTCCTCCGCCTGGACGACGTGTGCCTGAGCGCCGAGGGGTCCGAGCGCAACGTGCTCGACCACATCTCCTTCACCGTGCACGCGGGCGAGGTGCTCGGGATCGCCGGAGTCGAGGGCAACGGCCAGACCGAACTCGTCGAGACGATCATGGGCATGCGCAAGGGCGGCGGCCGGATCGAGCTGACCGGGGTCGACGGCAAGGTCGTCGAACTGCACAAACTGGGGACGCTCGCCCGCCGCGAGGCCGGGATCGGCTACATCGCCGAAGACCGCACACGGCACAGCCTTTTGCTCAGGCAACCCTTGTGGGTCAACAGGATTCTCGGCTACCAGACGCGCGAGCCGGTGGCGAGGGGGCAACTGCTCGACATCGCCGGCGCGCGTGAGGACACCCGCCGCATCGTCGAGGAGTACGACGTCCGTACCCCGGGCATCGACGTCCCGGCCGCCGCGCTTTCGGGTGGTAACCAACAGAAGCTGATCGTCGGACGCGAGCTCTCCGGGGATCCGGTCCTGCTGATCGCGTCGCATCCGACACGCGGTGTCGACGTCGGCGCGCAGGCGTTGATCTGGGAACAGATCCGCCAGGCCCGCGCGGCCGGCCTGGCCGTCCTGCTGGTTTCGGCCGACCTCGACGAACTGATCGGGCTTTCCGACACCATCCAGGTCATGCTGCGCGGACGGCTGGTCGGCGCGGCCGACCCCGCGACCGTGACCCCGCAGGAACTGGGCTGCGCGATGACGGGTGCCTCCGAAGACACTGACGAAACTGGAGGTGCAGCGTGAGTTCCTGGCGTACGAGGCTGCTGCCGCCTCTGCTCGCGATCGTCTTCGCCGTCATCCTGACGGCGATCGCGCTGATCATCTCGGGTGCCGATCCGCTGCAGGCGTACGGCACGATGATCGGCCAGCTCTTCAAGGGCTCGACAGCCGTCGACACGGTGAACCTCGCGACGGTCTACTACCTGTCCGGGCTCGCGGTGGCCATCGGCTTCCAGATGAACCTCTTCAACATCGGTGTCGAGGGCCAGTACCGGTTCGCCGCCATCGTCACCGCCATCATCGGCGGGGCGTTGCAGCTGCCGCCGGTGATCCACGTGCTGGCGATCCTGGTCGTCGCGGTGCTCAGCGGCATGCTGTACGCGGCCATCCCGGCCGTGCTGAAGGTGACCCGAGGCGTTTCCGAGGTCATCTCGACGATCATGCTGAACGCGATCGTCGGCGGCATCGTGGCGTTCCTGGTCAACGCGGACCAGTTCGGCGTGCAGACCGGCAACAACATCGCCACCCGCGAGATCGCCGACACCGGCCGGATCCCCGGCATCCCGATCGGCTCCGGTGAGCTGTTCGGCTTCGTGTTCATCGCCGCGCTGATCGGCGCCGCCTACTGGTTCATGCTCAACCGGACCCGGTTCGGCTTCGAGCTCAAGGCGTCCGGCGAATCGACCACGGCGGCCGCCGCCGGTGGCGTGAACGCCAAGAAGATGACGCTGATCGCGATGCTGCTTTCCGGCGGTGTCGCCGGTCTGGTCGCGATGCCGGAACTGCTCGGCCGCGACTTCAGCTACGGCATCACCTCGACCCAGATGTACGGCTTCACCGGGATCGCGGTCGCCCTGCTCGGCCGCAACCACCCGGCCGGGATCGCGCTGGGCGCGCTGCTGTGGGCGTTCCTCGACCGGTCCGCGGTGTCGCTCGAGCAGATCAACGTGTCCAAGGAGATCGCCACGATCATGCAGGGCGTGATCGTGCTGTCGGTCGTCATCGCGTACGAGGTCGTGCGCCGCGCCGATCTGGCCGCCGAACAGCGTCGCGTCGGTCGCGCGCTGGCAGGCAACGGCCGCAAGGGGTCGAGCGTTTCCGAGGGAGGTGCGGTGTGACCACCGCGGACGTTCTTTCGCCCAACACGGGCGGGACCACCATGCCGGTGAAACGGCAGAAGCGCCGTATTCCGGGCTGGGCCAAGGGCGCCATCTGGGGTCTGCTGGCGGTCGGCGTGCTTTCGGCCGCCTCGTACGCCACCGGTGTCAACACGCTGACCTCGACCAACACCGCGCACACCGCGTTGCGGCTGGCGCTGCCGATCCTGCTGTGCGCGCTCGGCGGGCTCTGGGCCGAACGCGCGGGCGTGGTCAACATCGGCCTCGAAGGCATGATGATCCTCGGCACCTGGGGTGCCGCCTGGGGCGCGTACCACGGCGGGGTCTGGGCCGGGCTGATCTCGGCGGTCGTGTTCGGCGCGCTCGGCGGGCTGCTGCACGCCGTCGCGACGGTGACCTTCAACGTCAACCACATCGTCTCCGGTGTGGCGATCAACCTGCTCGGTCTCGGCGTCGCGAAGTATCTCGCGAACCTGGTGTTCACCCCGCTTTCGGGTAACCCGCGCCAGTCGCCGCCGGTCCCGAAGTTCGACACCTACTCGGCGACGTTCCTCTCGGACTGGCTCGCGGATCTGGAGAAGATGCAGCGCGTCTTCATCTCCGACCTCGCCGGGATCCTCAACGGCCTGATCACCGAGGTCGCGCCGCTGACGATGATCGCGATCGCGCTGGTCCCGATCAGCTACCTCGTGCTGTGGCGGACGCGGTTCGGCCTTCGGCTGCGGTCCTGCGGTGAGAACCCGGTCGCGGCCGAATCCCTCGGCGTGAACGTCTACGTGCACAAGTACATCGCCATGCTCATCTCCGGCGGGCTCGCCGGAATGGGTGGCGCGTCGCTCGTGCTGCTCGCCGGCGGTGCGGACTACCTGGAGAACCAGACCAACAACCGCGGCTACATCGGCCTCGCGGCGATGATCTTCGGCAACTGGCGGCCGGGTGGCCTGCTCGGCGGCGCGGCGCTGTTCGGTTACGCGGACGGGCTCCAGCTCGCCGGTGGCGGGACCGCGGTGCTCGCGCTGCTGTACGGCGCGGTGATCCTGCTGGCCGTGATCGTGGTCGTGCAGTTGTTCCGCCGTCAGTGGATCGCCGCCGCGCTCGGTGTCGCCGGCGCGGGGCTGCTGTACGCGATCTATTGGACCAACGACGACCTGCCCAGCGACCTCATCCCGTACACCGCGCACTTCGTGACGCTGATCGTGCTGGCGGTGGCTTCGCAGCGGCTACGGCCGCCCAAGGCGGACGGCGCTCTCTATCGGCGAGGTGAGGACTGACATGGCGGAGTTCGACTGGGAAGCCCTGCGGGCTCAAGCCGTCGAGGCGGCGAAGTCGGCGTACGCGCCCTACTCGGGTCTGCACGTCGGCGTCGCGGGTGTGGTGGACGACGGCCGGATCGTCGTCGGCTGCAACGTCGAGAACGCGTCCTACGGTCTGGGCATGTGCGCGGAATGCACGATGGCGGGGCAGCTGCGGCTGACCGGCGGCGGCAAACTCGTCGCGGTCGCCTGCCGCAGTGGCGCCGGTGATCTGCTGATGCCGTGCGGCCGCTGCCGTCAGATCCTGTTCGAGCACGGCGGCGCGGAGTGCCTTGTGGACACTCCCAGCGGGATCCTGCCGATGTCCGCGGTGCTGCCGGACGCGTTCGGACCGGACGACCTACCGTGAGCGCGTTCGCCGCCGTCGACGTCATCCGCGCGAAGCGGGACGGCGGACGGCTGTCCGACGAGCAGATCGACTGGACCATCGACGCGTACACCCGCGGCGAGATCGCCGAGGAGCAGATGGCCGCGCTCGCGATGGCCATCTTCCTGCGGGGGATGGACTCCGGCGAGATCGCGCGCTGGACCGGCGCGATGATCGACTCGGGGGAGCGGCTGGATCTGAAGGTCAGCCGTCCGACGATCGACAAGCATTCGACGGGCGGGGTCGGCGACAAGATCACGCTTCCGCTGGCGCCGCTCGTGGCGGCGTGCGGGGCGGCCGTGCCGCAGCTGTCCGGGCGCGGGCTCGGGCACACCGGCGGGACGCTGGACAAACTGGAGTCGATCCCGGGCTGGCGTGCCGCTTTGTCGACTTCGGAGATCATGCGGCAGCTCGACGACGTCGGCGCGGTGGTCTGTGCGGCGACGTCCGGGCTGGCTCCCGCGGACAAGAAGCTGTACGCGCTGCGGGACGTGACTTCGACGGTGGAGTCGATTCCGCTGATCGCGAGCTCGATCATGAGCAAGAAGATCGCCGAGGGCTCGGCCGGACTGGTCCTCGATGTGAAGACCGGGTCCGGCGCGTTCATGAAGACGCTTCCGCAGGCTCGTGAACTCGCGCGGACCCTGGTGGAGATCGGGACCGCGCACGGCGTCGCGACGACGGCGCTGATCACGGACATGAACGTGCCTTTGGGCTATGCCGTCGGAAACGCGATCGAGGTCGCGGAGTCGGTCGAGGTGCTGCGCGGCGGTGGCCCGGCCGACGTCGTCGAGCTGACCGTGGCTTTGGCCAGGGAGATGCTGGCGCTGGCGGGTCTGTCCGAAGTGGACCCTGCGGAGGTGCTCGCGTCGGGGCGGGCTTACGAGACCTGGTGCCGGATGATCGCCGCGCAGGGCGGGGATCCGGAGGCCGCTTTGCCGCGGCCTAAGCATGTGCATGTCGTCGAGGCGCCTTCGGACGGTGTCTTGTCCTCGCTGGACGCGTACTCGGTCGGGGTCGCCGCTTGGCGGCTCGGGGCCGGGCGGGCGCGCAAGGAGGATCCGGTGCAGGCCGCGGCGGGTGTGCTGTGCCTGGCGAAACCGGGCGACGAGGTCAAGGCCGGACAGCCCCTCCTGGAGCTGCACACGGACACCCCGGACGCCGTCCCGTCCGCACTCGCCGCGCTCACCGACGCCTACGCGGTCGCCTCCGAAGCCCCGGCGTCCACGCCCCTGGTCCTGGAGACCGTCCGCCCCTCCTGAGCGCGTTTAGCCCGCTAAACGCAGGTCGGCGTGGCAGGGGGCGCTCGGTTCTGCGGCCGGACGAGTGCGCGACGTCAGTGCCCGGCGGATCGCGTTTAGCCCGCTAAACGCAGGTCGGCGACGTCGGGCGGGCGGATCGCGATCAGGGGGCGAAAGTCGCTCCGGTCGGTCCTGCGTTTCGTCCTCTGGATGCGGTGGTTCGTACTGCGTACTTCCGCGTTTAGAGGACGAAACGCGTGGAGCGCGGATCGCGTTTAGCCCGCTAAAGGCGACGCGGCGGGGCCGGGCTGAGTAGCGTGAAGGCCCCTTCCCTTGGCTCAGCCCAGGGTCGCGGCAAAGTCGCAGAGTTGCTGGTCGGCACTGTTTCTTGGTGGTCCGGATGTGGCATCGCTGATGCCTGCGGGGTCCGAGTGTGGAGGATTTGGGACGTTCAACGTCCCAAATCCTCCACACTCGAGGTGCACCGGGTTCAGGGGCATGCCCCTGAAGCTCTGTTGATCAAGCTTCGCAACCGGGTGTGAACCCGTGTCTATGAAGGAATTGGGATACTCAACGTCCCAATTCCTTCATAGACGTCGGCCTGCGCCATGACGAAAAGGCCCCCGACCTGCACGGTCCCGACTTTGCCGGGACCCTGTGGCTCAGTCGAGCGAAGGGGGCCTTCACGTGCTTACAAGCGGATCAGTCGGAGGTCTCGTCGCCGCCATCGGCCTTGGTCTTGGCGTCGGCCGCCTTGGGCGCCCGGCCGTTGCGGGAGCTGCGGCGCGGCTGACGCGGCGCGGGCGGCGGCGGGGAGATCTGCTGCAGGGCCGGGCCACCGCCGAGCATCAGCTCCGCGAAGGTCGCCATGGCCTCGTCCAGCTGGCCGCCGATGCGGCGCACGGACTCGTCGTTGCTCTTGCGCACCAGCGTGTCCACCGAGTCGGTGTCCGGCTGCTTCGACAGCGTGCTCTCGACCTTGGACAGGCCGCTGCGGATCGACCCGTCGAGGTCGCCGAGCCGTCCGGTGAAGCCGTCCTCGACCTTGTCGAGCCGCTCGGCCAGGTCGTCGAGCCGCGAGGTGACCTTCTCGAGCCTGTCGCCGAGGCCGTCGAGCCGCTCCGAGGCGTCGATCATCTCGCCGGTCTCGGTCAGCGCGGTCTTGAGCGCGTCGGCGTTCGCGGCGAGGCTTTCCTTGGTGGCCTTGTCGAGGTTCTCGACGCGGGTGCGCAGCTCGCGGTCGACGGTGTCGACGCGGTCGCGCAGGACCGACTCGGCCTGCTCGACGCGCTCGCGCACCGGGCCGATCACCGACTGCGGCAGCGAGTCGGTCTTCACGTCCTGCTTGTCGAGGTGCGCGCCGAGCTCGTCGAGACGGCGGTGGATGTTCTGGAGCTTGTCCTCGAGACCGTCCATCCGGCCCGCGACGCCTTCGAACTTCGCGGCCATGCCGTCGAGGCGGCCGTCGAGCTGGGCGAACGGCTTGGCGAGCTTGTCGACGATGCTTTCGACGGCGCGGGTCAGCGCGGCGAGCGCGTTGTCCTGCGCTTCGAGCCGCGACATGGTCTCGTCGAGGCGCTCGGCGAGCACGCTGACCTCGGTACGGTCGGGCATCTCCGAGAGCCGCTTGCGGACGGCGCCGAGCGAGTCGACCGGGGCCAGACGGGCGTAGATGTCGTCGAGCGCGTCGAAGATCTGCTGCTGTTCGCTCTCACGCACTTCGGCCGCGCGCACCAGCATGTTGCGCATCCGGTCGAAGGACGGGGCTGCAATGTTGTTGTCAGTGGTCACTGCGGTGTCCTTCGTGGGCGGGGAAATGGGAGGGACGTGACCCGAAGCTTATCCATTGCGAAATTGCTGTGCGTATGGCCCCCGGGTATCGGACAATGTCACCCGCTGCCCCTGATGGCCGATTCAGCCGTTGATCGACAAAGCTGAGGGTTAAGCCGAGCAGGGGACTTACCGCCATGTAGGGGAATGACAGGCTGGTTACCGTTACGTATGTCCTCTGAAAGCAGCAGTTCCCGCATCCCGGAGGCGGTACTGACCCGTGCTCCGAAGGTCCTCCTGCACGACCATCTGGACGGCGGGCTGCGGCCTGCCACGGTGGCCGAACTCGCCGACCAGACGGGGTACACGGCCTTGCCGGTCAAGGATCCCGTCGAGCTCGGCCGATGGTTCCGCGACGCCGCAGACTCCGGCTCCCTCGTCTCGTACCTTGAGACGTTCGCGCATACCTGCGGCGTGATGCAGACCGAGGAAGCGCTGGTCAGGGTGGCCGCCGAGGCGGTGGAAGACCTCGCCGCCGACGGGGTCGTCTACGCCGAGGTGCGCTACGCCCCCGAACTCTTCGTCGAACGCGGCCTGTCACTCGATGCGGTGGTCGAGGCCGTTCAGGCCGGTTTCGAGGAAGGTGAACGGAGAGTGGCCGCCGGAGGCGGCCGGATCCGGGTCGGGACGTTGCTCTGCGCGATGCGCCAGCACGCCCGCGCCCTCGAGATCGCGGGCCTCGCCGTCCGCTACCGCGACGCCGGCGTCGTCGGCTTCGACATCGCCGGACCGGAAGATGGATTTCCGCCTACCAGAAATCTCGACGCATTCGAGTTTCTTCGTACGAATAATGCGCATTTCACCATTCATGCCGGGGAGGCGTTCGGGCTCCCGTCCATTTGGGAGGCGATTCAGCATTGCGGTGCCGAACGGCTCGGTCACGGTGTGCGCATCGTCGAGGACATCAAGACCGACAGTGACGGCACGGTCCATTTGGGACGGTTGGCCGCCTACGTCCGCGACCGCCGGATCCCGCTGGAGATCTGCCCCACGTCCAATGTCCAGACGGGAGCGGCGCGCTCGATCGGCGAGCATCCCATCGGCCTGCTCACCCGGCTGCGCTTCCGGGTCACGGTCAACACCGACAACCGGCTGATGAGCGGCTGCTCGATGACCAGCGAATTCGCCGCGCTGGCCGAGGCGTTCGGCTTCGGCCTGGCCGATCTGGAGTGGTTCACCATCAATGCGATGAAATCCGCGTTCCTCGATTTCGACCAACGGCTCGGCATCATCAACACGGTCATCAAGCCCGGGTACGCCGCGCTGCGCTGAGGCGCCGGAGGCCCGAACGCGGCCGCCACTTCGGCGGTTGCGTTCGTTAGCATAGCCAACTATATTTCACTATATAGGAGAACTTTCCCAAATAGTGGAACGGTGGCGAAGATGTCGCAGGTCATGGACGTGGGGATCGGCGGAAAACGACGCTGGCTCATTCTCGCGCTCGGCCTCGCCGCGCAGACCGCGAGCTGTTCGTTCCTCTACGGGATCCCGTTCCTGGTGCCGTCCATGCAGCGTGCGGAGGGGCTCACGCTGGCCGAGGCGGGAACGGTGGTGGCGGCGCCGAGTCTTGGCCTGTTGTTCACCTTGATCTTGTGGGGTGCGGCCGCGGATCGTTACGGAGAGCGTTTGGTCATCGCTCTAGGGCTGGGTGCATCGGGATTACTCCTCGTGTACGCGGCTCTCGGTGATCACTCGCTCGGGGTTCTCTTTGGGGTGTTCCTGCTCGCCGGCGCGTGCACCGCGTCAGTGAACGCCGCCAGTGGCCGGGCCGTCCTCGGCTGGTTCGGCCCGGCCGAACGCGGCTTCGCGATGGGTGTCCGCCAGACGGCTCAACCGCTCGGAGTGGGAGTGGCCGCGTTCGGCCTCCCGCCACTCGCGGATCGCTGGGGTTTCCAGGTCTCGCTCCTGCTGCCCGCGTTGGCCGCGATCGTCGTCGCGCTGCTCGTCGCCTGGCTCCTGGTCGATCCGCCGCGCCCGGAGACGCGATCCGCGACCGGCGAGAAGCCGCCGTCGCCGTACCGGAAGCCGGCGTTGTGGCGGGTCCACGGTGCGAGCGCGCTGCTCGTCGTCCCGCAGTTCACGGTTTCCGCGTTCACGCCGGTGTACCTGGTGACCATGCACCACTGGACGGCCGCGTCGGCGGGCTTGTTCGTCGGCGGTGTCCAGATCCTCGGCGCGCTGGGGAGACTCGCGTCGGGTTACTGGTCCGACCGCGTCGGCAGCAGGCTGCGGCCGATGCGGCAACTGGCCGTTTCGAGTGCCGCGGTGATGCTGCTGGTCGCGCTCGGGGACGCGACGTGGCCGTGGCTGGTGCTGCTCGCGCTCGTACTGGCCGCGGTGATCACCGTGTCCGACAACGGACTCGGGTTCACCGCTTCGGCGGAGATGGCCGGGCTCGCGTGGGCCGGGCGGGCGATGGGCACGCAGAACACCGGCCAGAACATCGCCGCCGCGCTGACCCCGCCGATGCTCGGCCTCGTGATCGGCGACTCGCGGTACGCGCTGGCCTTCTGCGTGGCGGCGGTCTTCCCCGTCCTCGCGATCGCGCTGGTGCCCGTCAAGCACGAGAACCCCCAAGTGCGATGAGCCTTTTTCATCCTGGGGTTCAGAGGTGTGGGTGTCGTGGGGGGGGGGGGGGGGTTTTTCCCCACCCCCCCCCCCCGAACCAGGGGAGTCTGGTTTGTTTGTGTTGGGGGGCGCGTTTTTCCCCGGGGGTTTTTTCCCGGTTCTTAGCGCACCGGCACCTTC